>DASTGP010000207.1:0-2328 GCA_035605585.1 Gallionella sp.
CACGGCATTAAGATTTAACTTTCCAGCTAGCAACACTGGAGAACAAGCCTTCTAGCCGACTGACCCTCTCGCCGCGCCAGCAGAAAGCATTCGGGGCACTTACTTAGTCGTATCCGTCCGGTGAAGGCCGCCTTGTCGAATGAGGCGTGTTGTTGAGAACTGTCCCTATGGACAGTGATAGGCGCAGTGCCCAAATCGAGCGGCTCGAAGTTGTAGACACCGGGCGGCGGCGGCGCTGGTCAGAGGATGAGAAGCTCAAGATCGTCCTGGAGAGCTTACAGGCGCCGCGCCAGGTCGCGGCGACGGCGCGGCGATATGGCGTTTCCCGTTCATTGCTGCTGCGATGGCGACGGTCGTTTCGCCCCGAGCCGAAGGATGCCGTCCATCAAGTGGGCTTCGTACCGGCGATGGTGGTGGCGGAATCGGGAGCGCCGCCCGGTCCAGTCGGCCCAGCCGGCGGCGGCGCGATCGAGATTGAGTTTGCGGCCGGGGCTCGGATGCGGATCACGGGCGCGGTCGACACGGCGACGCTGAAGGCCGCAATCGCGGTGCTGGCAGATGGACGACTGCGGTGATCCCAATTTCGTCGGGCGTGCGGGTGTGGATTGCGACCGGCCACACCGACATGCGCCGCGGCATGAACTCGCTGGCCTTGCTGGTGCAGGAAGCCTTCAGGCGCGACCCGCATGGCGGAGACCTCTACGTGTTCCGTGGCAAAAGCGGCAAGCTGATCAAGATTCTTTGGCATGATGGGCTGGGCATGTCGCTCTACGCCAAGCGACTGGAGCGCGGCCGCTTTCTCTGGCCGTCGTCGGTTGATGGCGTGGTGACCATCACCCCGGCCCAGCTTGGCTACCTACTGGAGGGCATCGACTGGCGGATGCCGCAACACACGTGGCGCCCGCAAGCGGCCGGCTGATCGCCGGGATTTGAATCGATCACACGATCGACAGTTCGGACAGAGCCGGCGTCTTGTGATTCTCTGTTCGGCGATGGGCGCCGATGATTCTCTCCCCGACGATGTGACCACGCTAAAGGCGATGCTGCGCGCCGAGCGCGCGGCCCGCTTGGCCGCGGAAGCGGAAGCAAAGGCGCGGACATTGCTGATCGAGAAGCTTAAACTCACGATCAAGAAGCTCCGGCACGAGCGGTTCGGACAATCCTCCGAGCGCGGAGCATTGCTGGACCAACTCGAGCTGCAGCTTGCCGATCTGGAGGAGAACGCCGCGCAAGCCGAGATCGCGGCGGAGATGGTCGCAGCCGACAGGATTGCGGTCGCCTCGTTCGAGCGCCGCAAGCCGGCCCGCCGGCCGCTGCCGGAGCATTTGCCGCGGGAGCGCATTGTTTATCCGGTGCCTGCGAGCTGCCCATGCTGCGGCGACAACCGATTGCGCAAGATCGGCGAGGACGTGACCGAGATGCTGGAGCTCATTCCGCGTCAGTGGAAAGTGGTTCAGCACGTGCGCGAGAAGTTCGTCTGCCGGGCCTGCGAAGCGATCACCCAGCCGCCGGCGCCCTCGCATCCGATTGCGCGGGGACGTGCCGGACCTAAGCTGCTGGCCCATATCCTGTTCGCCAAGTATGGCCTACACTTGCCGCTCCATCGTCAGAGCGACGTCTATCAGCGCGAAGGCATCGATCTCGATGCCTCGACACTCGCGGACTGGGTGGGTGCTTCCGCGGCAACCCTGATGCCGCTGGTGGATGCGATCCGCAGCCATGTCTTTGCTGCCGAACGCATCCACGCAGATGACACCACGGTGCCGGTCTTGGCCAAGGGTAAGACGCGAACCGGCCGGCTCTGGACCTATGTGCGCGACGACCGCCCCTTTGCCGGACCAGATCCACCAGCAGCCATGTTCTTCTATTCGCCCGATCGTGGTGGTGAGCATCCGGAGCAGCATCTGGCAGGCTATGCCGGACTGATGCAGGCCGACGCCTACGCCGGGTTCAGCAAGCTCTACGACGCCAATCGCAAAGCAGGTCCGATCATCGAGGCCGCATGCTGGGCGCATGGCAGGCGAAAGTTCTTTGATCTGGCACGGCTCACCAAGGCGCCGATCGCTGCCGAGGCGGTCAAACGCTTTGATGTCCTGTTCGCTGTCGAGCGTGAGATCAACGGTCTTGCTGCGCAAGAGCGGTTGCGTGTGCGCCAGGAGCGTAGCCGCCCTTTTATATTCGAGCTGCAGGCGTGGTTGCGCGAACAGCGCGCCAATCTCTCCAGGAGCAACGATACGGCCAAAGCAATCAATTACTGCCTCAGCCGCTGGGATGCGTTTACCCGCTTCCTTGATGACGGACGGCTATGCATGTCGAACAATGCCGCCG
>DASTGP010000005.1:0-19855 GCA_035605585.1 Gallionella sp.
CTCCCATTAATGGGAGAGGGGACGGGGGAGAGGGAAAGCCCGACTTCCGCTTCGTCGACCTCGGCTCCGGCCTGGGCGGCGTGCTGACCCACCTCGCGAGCGTGCGCCCGGACGGACAATACAGCGGCGTCGAATCTGCCCCACTTCCCTTCCTGTGGAGCTGGTTGCGCATCAAGCTCGGCGGTCATAGCAACTGTAAGGTGCATTGGGGCAGTATCTGGGATGACAAACTGGGTGCGTGCGACCTGAGCCAATACGACGTGGTGTTCGCCTACCTCTCCCCCGTGCCGATGGAACGCCTGTGGCACAAGGCGCGCGCCGAGATGCGCCCCGGCAGCGTGTTCATTAGCAGCACCTTCGCCGTGCCGGAACAATCGCCCCACGAGACCGTGCAGGTGGATGACCTGCACCGCTCCACGCTACTCGTCTGGCGCATGTAAGAAGCCGCCCTAAAAATTGCTGCGGAGGGCGTCTGCGGCGTTGCGCGGTACTCGAAATCCTCATGTACTCCCGAGTACATTCCGGTTTCTGCATTCCGTGCGCCTTGCATTCATCCCTCCTCGCGAATTTTTAAGGCAGCTTCACACCTGACCACACTAGGCCGAATTATCTAGGCCGTTCGGCATATTGTTCGGCACCGTTGAATCTCATAAGGTGCGAATGAATCCGTATTGCACAGGAGGAGTAGATGACAGCGATTACCGCGCGAATCCCGCAAGTAGACTGGACACAAGGCTTTGAACGCCGATGGAACGGCGGCGATCCAGCCGTAACCCATGCATTCAACACGCTTTCCTTGCTTTTCCCGCAGGCCGAAAAGTTCTTCATCGAGGTGGCACGCGAAGTATCGACACAGATTGGCCTCCCTGCAGATTCCAAACTCGGCAATGAGGTCAAACTCTTCATTGCACAAGAAGCCATACACACGACTCAGCACAACCAATACAACGAAACATTAAAGTCTCAGGGCTTTGATAATGTCATTCACGACTTCGTTGAACGGCTGCAAGCGCGAGCGCACCGCTATCTATCCCCACTAACAAAGCTGGCAGCCGTCTGTGCATACGAACACTACACGGCGATCCTCGGTAATTTCATTCTGACCCATCCTCAAGCTCTCGAGCCTGCACCGGCAGATATGGCACTCATTTGGGGCTGGCATGCAGCGGAGGAAACCGAACACAAAGCAGTTTGCTTCGACCTTTATCATGCAGCAGGTGGCCGCTGGTTAAGGCGGTCGCTGGTTTTCATGCAAGTGACACTGGATTTCAGTTTCATGTTTGGCCGTCTTTATTTCAGTCTCTTGCGTAGAGATGGCTGCCTGAAGCCGGCGCAGCTTGGCCGAACGACTGGGCAGTTCATTCGTTTCTTCTTTGGAGCATCCGGCGTTGCATGGCATCTGCTGGGGCATGGTTTGACCTATTTCAGTCCGTGGTTCCATCCCTGGAATCAGACCAACCGAGACGAACTCAATGCATGGCTTTCCGCAAATCAACCCCGATTGCGCTCGCTCGGCCATAATGATTGCGTTAACAACTAAGAGATTAGCTTCGAATAACTCCTGGAGCACCTGAATGCTAAGCAACGACGAACAAGTAGCCTATCTGGACTCCATCGAAAGAATCCGGCAACGCGCGGTCGACCACCTCGGCTCGAACCGGGGCGGTGCTGTCGACTTCATCGCGAATCTTCACCGCTCCGTGGACAAGATCGCACAGCAGGCGGGAGCGCATGGCCAGGAAGCGGAATGCAAAGCCGGTTGCGCCGGCTGTTGCAGCGTCCGCGTCGAGGTAAGCGAACCCGAGATATTTCTCATCGCGCGCGAGATCAAAACGCGTCCCGCCGCTCAAATCGCCACCGTCATCGAACGCCTGCGCAACCATGTCGCCGCGGCCGATTCCGCCCCCTCACGCCGTGACTGTACGTTCCTCGAAGAGCAACTCTGCTCGATCTATGAAGTCCGGCCGGCCGTATGCAGGAGGGCGCATTCCCTCTCGTCTGAGAAATGCAGGAGCTTTGCGCCCGAGATTCCGCAGAACCTGGGAATGCTGCTCGGCGTCAATGCACTCATGAACGGGACAGCCAAGGCATACCGCGAGGTCGGGCTGGGATCCTCGCCTCACGAACTCAACCGTGCCGTCCTGCTGGCGCTGACCGACGAGGCTGCCGAAGCCCGGTGGTACGACGGGGAATCCATGTTCCCCGAAGACATCGCTTGCCCCCCAAAAATGTCACCCCATGGGGAATAGCCAGCCCAGCCCGCCCCCTCCGGGGGGAGTATGCAAATACGGCAAAGTGGTTTACTCCATTTTCTGTACTTGCCCAACCTTCTTCTCCGGGATCGGCGCGACCGAGTCAGGCGTCGTCGATACTGCGATGGCTGTCGCAGCCGTTGCCTGGACATCTCGCGTTACACTGACGTCATCGGAGGCAATCCCAAGCTCACGCAGGAACTCGACTTGGCAGTTCTGGGCAACTTCCTGTGCCGCCTCAGCTATCGCCTTGCTCTGGTCGCGCTCCCAGTCCTCTAGCGGCATCTTCTTGCCGTACTCGCCGCCGCAATCTCGCTGAAAATATACCTTGTCTGCTTTTGTATCCCGTAATTCGAGATGCAACGCGCTGTTCAAAGTGTAGTCGCTGGACAACGCTGCAAATTCCAGCTTCCAGGTATTCTGGCTCAGCCTGAGCTTTAACGAAGGCCCGTCAGACGCATCGGCAACCAGATTGGCTTTCCGCTCCTGTATAACCTTCATCAAGTTCGGTGCAATGAGCGGCAACGGCCCCTGCTTCGCAATATCCTGCGCACTCCGCGCCTCCGATTTTGCAGCCACATCTCGTGCCAGCCCCTGAATTTGCGGATTCAATTGTTGTGCCACCGCCATATTGGCCTGCATCTGCTGCTGCATCTGCGCAGGGTTGGAAACGCCTGCACCGCCCCCTGACATGGCGGCACTGGACAACAATGACCCAATAAGAAACCCGCCAATAGCCGCCCCCTTGGTGCGAATCTCCAGTGGTGCGGCATTTGTTGTGAATGCCAGCGGCTGCTCTTGCATCCGCTTCCATACCTGATCTGCAGGCAATATCTCGACCGTCGGCCCAAAGAATCCCGCTGTTGCAGACTGCATGAAGAACATGCCGTAAAACGCAAACAAAACTGTTCGACGATTCATCCCGACAAACCACTTCCCGCTACACCTCATCGAATCCTCCTTTAAAAAACATGACATACAGTCGTCACATGAAAGTTCCTCGTCCTCCTGCATTCAGTGCCACATGGTGGCTCAATGCAGAACCGAACGAGGCCCAAGTCTACGGTGGATATCTGAAGTGTTGTATATGCCGAAATGCCTAGATAAAAAGGCATAGGCTGCTCTTTCCTTCATGTTGGATTCTTCTTATGCGCATTCAACGACCTCGTTTCAAGACCGTAGTCTTTCCCTGATGTTTCTTTTTGCTAAGCGCTGCTTTTTTGAAGACAAGTACCGACAACGATGACTGCACGGACATACCACCAAGAAGTAGTAGCCGTACCACTCACCTCCCCTCATTAGCGAACTCTCGTCGGCAGGACTACAATCCGTCCACTTCCCTAAGGAGCAAGCCATGCCGCGCTACCTTGCCTCCGATGTATCCGTCCGTGAAGCCTGGGCTTGGGCGATGTACGACTTCGCCAATTCCGGCTACACCACTATCGTCATCACCGCGATCTTCAACGCGTACTTCGTCGCGGTGGTGGCGGAGAATGCGCCTTGGGCGACGCTGGCCTGGACGCTGTCGCTCGCAGTTTCCTACGCGCTGATCGTGCTGACCGCACCGCTGGTCGGAGCGTATGCCGACGCCTATGCGGCGAAGAAACGATTGCTGCTGCTCACCACCATCGGCTGTGTGGCGTTCACCGCTGCGCTCGCCTTCGCCGGGCCGGGTGCGCTGTGGGTCGCAATTCCGCTGCTCGTGCTGTCCAATTTTTTCTATGGCAGCGGCGAGAACCTGATCGCCGCCTTCCTGCCGGAACTGGCGCGCGAGGATGCGCTGGGCAGCGTCTCGGGCTGGGGCTGGAGCCTGGGCTACGTGGGCGGACTGGTGAGCCTCGGCGCCTGCCTCGCCTATGTGAACTGGGCACAGGGGCGCGGCGACACCGCGACCGATTTCGTGCCCGTCACCATGCTGATCACGGCGGCGCTGTTCGCCGTCTCCAGTCTCCCTACCTTCCTCATCCTCAAGGAACGCGCGCAGCCGCAGCCCCACCGCGCGGGGAAAAACATGGCGCAGGAGTCCCTCGCGCGTCTCGCGCACACCATCCGCCATGCGGCGCATTACCGCGACCTGCGGCGCTTCCTCGTGTGCACGGTGTTCTACCAGTCGGGCATCCAGGCGGTGATCACGCTCGCCGCGATCTATGCGCAGCAGGCGATGAAGTTCGACACGCAGCAGACGCTGATGCTGATCTTCGTGGTCAACATCACCGCCGCCGTCGGCGCCTTCGCCTTCGGCCACCTGCAGGATCGCATCGGCCACATCCCCGCGATCGCACTCACGCTGTTCGGCTGGCTGGTGATGATGGTACTGGCATGGGCGGCGGAAGGGCCAGGTATGTTCTGGGCGGCGGCCAACATCGCGGGTCTGTGCATGGGTGCGAGCCAGTCGGCGGGCCGTGCCCTGGTGGGATTGTTCTCCCCCACCACGCGCCGCGCGGAATTCTTCGGCCTGTGGGGGCTGGCGGTGAAGCTCTCGGCTATCCTCGGCCCCGTGACCTACGGGCTGGTGAGTTGGCTCACGCAGGGTGACCATCGTCTGGCGATACTCATCACCGGTAGCTATTTCCTGATCGGGCTGCTGATCCTCGCGGGCGTGGATGCAAAGCGCGGGCGCGAAGCGGCCCTGGAAGAAACCTGAATCAGATGCGCTTCCGCAGGCGCAGCATCCTGACCAGTTGATACGCGGCCAATGCCGCGAGCAGGTGTTTCAACGTATGGCCGCTGACGATTCCGCCGAGTGCAAATATTTGGCGATCGAGCAGCTCGGCTGTAAGCGCTGCGCCGTACAGCAAAATCACGCGATACAGGTCAGCACCGCGACTGTATCGCGGAGGAAACATTCGCATCAGCAACAGGATGGCGATCAGCATGTCGAGCTGGAACGCGAAATAGGGCAGCACATTCCCGACGCCCAGTTCTTCGCTGCGCAGCCAGTACCATGCCGTGCCTGCGCCCATTGCCTCCAGCGGCAACATCAGCAGCAACGCAGCCCCGACATTGCAGCGCTCAGCGATCACGGTCGACAGCAGCGCGGCAAAGCAGAGGTTGATCGGCAGACGGTCCCAGAACAGGCGCGTGTTGTCGGGTGCAAGGTGATACCAGGCCGAGCCGAAGGTGGTGGCGGCGAGCGCGACAAAGAACAGAGCGTAAGGCCAGCGCTCCTTTGCGTCGGAAAACGAGACGGACCGCAGCTCGAATAGCCCGAGCGCGGCGACCGCAAAGAACGCGACATTGGAGACCACGTCGAGGAAATTCGGCACGCCAAGAAAAGTGCGCGCGTCAGCGAAGCGGTAGTATTCCTGAGGCTGCGGGAATGGTGGCAGCAGCGCCGCCACGAGCGCGACAGCACACAGTGGAAGCAACAGCAGAAACCACCGGCGCATCATCTTCCCTCCCCCGCGTCACGCTCGGCCGGCAGCGCTTCGTAACCGCGCTGGGGAGAACACCCCGCAAGACAAAGCAGGCACAGCCCCCACAAAATGCGGGGAAACCAGCAGGTTCGACAGCTCATTCCAGCGACCATGCCATACCTCGCCGTTTTGACATAAGTGGTATGCTGCGCTTCCGAATTCTGTGTCGCGTCACCCGTGCAACATCGCGTAGGGAGAACGGACTTGGACGATCGTCAGGATACACCCGCAACGGATACCAGCGACACCGCCGGCGTGCTGCTTGAGACCGTGCGCCGCTTCGCCGCCGAATCGCGGGTCCGCTCCGGAGGAACGATTCCGGTCACGCTGGACAGTTCCCTTGAGAAAGACCTGGGGCTGGACAGCTTGGGGCGCGTGGAGCTGCTGATGCGCGTCGAGCGCGCCCTCGGCATCAACCTGCCGGAACATCTGCTGGCCAGCGCCGAGACGCCGCGCGACCTGCTGCGAGCCGTGCTGGCCGCTTCCCCTACTACTGCTGCAAGTGTCTTCATGCCAAGAGGTTCGGCCCCGGAGCGAGTGGAATCCGAGCCCTCCGCCGCGCTCACGCTGACCGAAGCACTCGACTGGCACGTGCGCGCCCACCCGCAGCGCACGCACATCATTCTGCTCGACGAAGCAGGAAATGAAACTCCCATCACTTATGCCGAACTGCGCGACAGCGCAGCGGAAGTCGCCGCAGGCCTGCTTGAACGCGGGCTGCAACCCGGCCAGTCGGTGGCGCTCATGCTGCCCACGGGCCGCGACTATTTCCGCAGCTTCTTCGGCGTGCTCCTCGCGGGCGGCGTACCGGTGCCCATCTACCCTCCCGCACGCCCTTCGCAGATCGAAGACCACTTGCGGCGTCATGCAGGCATCCTCTCCAACGCGCTCGCCGCGATGCTGATCACGGTGCCCGAAGCCAAGGCCGTGGCGCGCCTGCTGCAGGCACAAGTGGCGTGCTTGCACGCCGTGGTCACCGCGGATGAACTAGCCGTTGCCGGACAGGCACCGGCCTACACGCTCCAGCCGGGACAGATCGCGCTGCTGCAATACACTTCGGGCAGCACTGCCAACCCCAAGGGCGTCGCGCTCACCCACGCCAACCTGCTCGCCAACATCCGCGCCATGGGGCAGGCCGCACAGGTCGGCTCCACCGACGTATTCGTCAGCTGGCTGCCGCTGTACCACGACATGGGCCTGATCGGCGCGTGGCTGGGCAGCCTGTATTACGCCATGACGCTGGTAGTGATGTCGCCGCTCACCTTCCTCGCGCGACCGGAGCGATGGCTGTGGGCGATCCACAAGTACCGCGGCACATTCTCGGCCTCGCCCAACTTCGGCTACGAACTCTGCATGCGCAAGATTCCGGAAGAGGCGCTGGAGGGACTCGACCTGTCGGGCTGGCGCTGGGCCTTCAACGGCGCCGAGCCGGTCAGCCCGGACACGCTGACGAATTTCGCGCGGCGCTTTGAACGCTATGGCTTGCGCCGAGAAGCGCTCGCTCCCGTGTACGGCCTAGCGGAATGCTCGGTGGGCCTGGCCTTCCCGCCCCCTCTGCGCGGGCCGCTGGTGGACCGCATCAAGCGCGACAGCTTCACGCGCTCGGGCCGCGCCGAGCCAGCAGGCGATGATGAAAAGGATGCACTGCGGTTCGTCGCCTGCGGCCGTCCCCTGCCCGGCCACCAGATCCGAATCGTCGATGCCACGGGCCGCGAAGTGGGCGAGCGCGTCGAAGGCCGGCTCGAATTCAAGGGGCCATCCACCACCTCCGGTTACTTCCGCAACCCCGAGCAGAACCGGCTGCTGTTCCACGAGGATTGGCTCGATTCCGGCGACTACGCCTACTTCGCGGAGGGCGATGTCTACCTCACCGGCCGTGCGAAGGACATCGTCATCCGCGCCGGGCGCAACATCTATCCGCACGAACTCGAAGAAGCCGTAGGCAACCTCGACGGCGTGCGCCGCGGCTGCGTCGCGGTATTCGGCAGCCCCGACCCTGTGACCGGCACGGAGCGGCTGATCGTGATGGCTGAAACGCGCGAGACCGGAGCGCAAAAACGCGAGGAACTGCGCGGCCGCATCAACGCACTGACGCTGGACACGCTGGGCACGCCCGCGGACGACATCATGCTCGCGCCCATGCACGGTGTGCTCAAGACTTCCAGCGGCAAGATCCGCCGGGCGGCGTGCCGCGAGCTGTATGAAAAAGGAACGGCGCCCGAACGCGCGGTGTGGTGGCAGGTGGTACGGCTCGTGTGGGCCGGACTGCTGCCCGAGCTTCGCCGCGGCGTCCGCGTCGCGTCAGACCTGCTCTATGCCGCGTACGTTTGGTCGCTGTTCTGGGTGCTGGCGCCGCTGGCCTGGCTCGCCGCGGCGCTGCTGCCGCGTCCTGTCTGGAGCTGGGCGGCGAGCGGCATCATGGCTCGCCTGTATGCGCGCCTGACAGGCACGCCGCTCGCGGTGGACGGGCTGGAGAACCTGCCCGCCACGCCCTGTGTGATCGCGGCCAACCACGCGAGCTATCTCGACGGCATCGTGATGGTCGCGGCGCTGCCGATCGAGGGTAGGCAGTACGGCTTTGTCGCGAAGAAGGAACTGCTGAACAAGTTCTTTCCGCGGATATTCCTGCGGAATATCGGCACGGACTTCGTCGAGCGCTTCGATCCGCAACAGGGCGCGGCGGACGTACAGCTGGTGGCGGCCTCACTGCACGCAGGCCACAGCCCGGTGTTCTTCCCGGAAGGAACCTTCGACCGCAAGCCCGGCCTGCTGCCCTTCCGCATGGGAGCCTTCGTGGTAGCCGCCGAAGCGGGCGTGCCCGTCGTGCCTGTCGTGATCCGCGGCACACGCTCCATGCTGCGCTCCGGCCACTGGTTCCCGCGCCGCGGCGCGATCTCCATCACGCTGTGCACACCCATCCATCCGGACGGTAACGACTGGGCCGCAGCAATCCGACTGCGCGACGAAACACGCGCGGAAATACTGCGGCTGTGCGGAGAGCCTGACCTTGCATCGGGAGAAGAATCGCCGCGATAAATCATCATCAATATCACGTCACACTAGGATCCCTCGCCCTCCGGCACGGCCGTGCATCGGAAATGCCTAGATAATTCGGCATATTGTTCCGAGAAACAGAATCGCGTAAGGTGTCGCGCAATGCATTTTGAAGATCAATTGCAGACATTCTCAATCTATTTAATGTTGTTTTTCAGGAGGATTATTAATGAACAAAAGACTTCTATCCGCGGTGACGATCGCTTTCTTCCTTGCCGGTTGCGCATCCGGCGTCAAGAGGGCACCAGACACGGCAGGAAGCCATGCACGCGTTTCGACGCCTAGCCAGATTGCTTCCGTATCTGTGTCGTTGACGGACGAAGCCAAGAAGAAAGTCGGCGAGAACCTGAAATTCAACCCTGATGAACTGCTTAACCATGTCAAGCGCGGGCTAGATGCCAACTCGCTGCTTGGAAGCAAGGACAAAGCGCTCCCGAATCTCGAGATTCAGGTCAAGGACATGCGCATCCGTTCCAATTTCTCTGCAGTCATGTGGGGCTTTATGGCCGGCGCTGACTCCATTACGGCAGACATCGTGCTCAAAGACTTGGCGGGCCAGGAACTCGATCGCTATGAAGTTTCTGTTTCCTATGCGCTGGGCGGTTTGGGCGGGGGACAGGACGACGCTCGCATGGGCTGGCTATACGAGAAATTCACCGAAGAAACTCTGAAAGAACTCACCAAGAAGTGAGTTAGCCAATCCGGGTTTATTCCGCAAATCAGGGGACAGGTAGTCCCCTGATTTCATTTCAGCATTACTCCAAGAACCGCAATACTGCCGCCGCATCGAACGGCCAGCCGAGTTCGGCTCCGCTGTCGGCGCGCCGCAGCACCGGGATGCGTATGCCGTATTTCTCCAGTAGTTCGTCGTCCTCGGCGATGTCGATGTGCTCCGCGGCGATGCCCGCCTCGTGCAGGATCGCCTCGGCCTGCTCGCACAGGTGGCAACAGGAGGTGCCGTAGAGGGCAAACTCGGTCATCCGCGCAGATTGACGATGGGCCAACCGTGTTCTTCCGCGTGGGCGCGCAGCGTGGTGTCGGGGTTCGCGGCGACGGGATGCTTCACCATGCACAGCAGCGGCAGGTCGTTGAGCGAGTCGCTGTAGAAAGTGCTGTCGTCAAAGCTGTCCAGCGTCCAGCCGCGTTCGGCAAGCCAGTTCTCCAGCCGCGTGATCTTGCCTTCGCGGAACGACGGCACGCCCGCGACTCCCCCGGTGAATTCGCCGTCCTTTTGTTCCGGGTCGGTCGCAATCAGGTGTTCAATGCCGAACTCGCGCGCGATGGGTGCAGTGACGAAGCTGTTGGTCGCGGTGATGATGACGCACACGTCGCCCGCCGCCTGATGTTTCGCCACCAGCTCGCGCGACGGCTGCGTGATCATCGGCATCACCTTGTCGCGCATGAACTGCTGGTGCCACTCGTCCAGCGTCTTGCGCGAGTGGCGCGACAGCGGCTTCAACTGGAAGTCGAGGAACTCGTGGATGTCCAGGGTGCCCTGCTTGTATTGCTCGTAGAAATGCAGATTCTTCGCCTCAAACAGCTCGCGGTCGAGCACGCCGATGCCGATGAGAAATTGCGACCACTCGAAATCGCTGTCGCCGTTGAGGAGGGTGTTGTCTAAATCAAATAAAGCCAGGTTCATTACAAATAATCCATTCCCAATCTTCGCCGCGGGGCAAGTTTTTGTAGGAACGGACCCTGCCCGCGAACAAAATGACAATCGCGGGCATAACCAATCACTTGCCAGCTAGCTGGCCTAGTGAGATGGCTAGTAGTCTCATCAGGGCCCGCTCCTACACCGATTTACTTTATTAATTCCTGCTGCATCACTTCCTTGAGCAGCGGCACCGAAGGGGCGCGATGCAGGCGCAGCGAATGTTCGTCCAGCGCGTCGAGCGCTGCCATCAGGCTGGGCAGGTCGCGCCGGCCATGGCGCAACAGGTACTGCGTGACTTCCGGCGGCAGCGTGAAGCCACGCGACTGCGCGTGCTGCGTCAACGCCTGCGCCTTCTCTTCGTCGCTCAGGCCGTGCAACTGGTACACCAAGCCCCAGCCCAGGCGCGTGCGCAGATCGTCGCGCAGCTTGAGGTGCAGCGGCGATGCCTTGCCGCTCACCAGCAGCATGCCGCCGCTGTCGCGCATCTGGTTGTAGAGGTCGAACAACCCGATCTGCGCTTCATCGTCGAGCAGTTCGACATCGTCCACCGCCACCATGTCCGCCGGTTGGGGAACGCTGCCTCGCGTATAGACTGCATCGCATTGCGCCGCCTTCGCTGCAGCCACACAGGCTTGCAGCAGATGGCTCTTGCCGCTGCCCCCCTCGCCCCACAGGTAGATGCTACGCTCGCCGCTGCCCGCCATCGCCTGGCGCAGCGCGGCAACCAACTCCGCGTTGCGTCCCGCGACGAAATTTTCGAGCGTCGGCTGACTCTCGGGAGAAATGTCCAACAGCAGCTGACTCATGTTTTCTGGTACATCTCGCTGGAGAGATAGGCGGCCTTCGCATGGCGCAGCGCGACCAGCAGCACCGCAGCGAGCGGCAGGGCGAGCAGCACGCCGAAGAAGCCGAACAGCTGGCCGAACGCCATCAGCGCGAAGATCACCGCGAGCGGGTGCAGACCGATGCGGTCGCCGACCAGCCAGGGCGTGACGACCATCCCCTCGATCAGCTGCCCCGCACCGAACACCGCCCACACCAGCAGCACACTAGTGAATTCGGTGAACTGCATCGCAGCGGCCAGCGTGGCAAGCACCAGGCCGAGGATCATGCCGAGATACGGGACGAACACCAGCATGCCCGCAACGACGCCAATGGGCAGCGCGAACTCCAGCCCGACCAGCCACAGTCCCACGACATAGAACACGCTCATCAGCAGCATCACGGAGATCTGCCCGCGCAGAAATTCGGCAAGGATGGCATCCACCTCGGTGGCGATCTCGCTCACCTTGGCGTGCCATTGGCGCGGCACGACCTGATCAATATGAGCGACCATCTCGTTCCAATCGCGCAGCAGATAGAACATCGCCACCGGGATCAGCAGCAGGTTGACCAACAACGCGACAAGCGCGCCGGTGCTGCCGCCGATCAGGGGCAGCAGCTTGGCTGCGGCGCCGCCCGCGCTT
This sequence comes from Gallionella sp., assembly GCA_035605585.1. Classification (GTDB taxonomy): domain Bacteria; phylum Pseudomonadota; class Gammaproteobacteria; order Burkholderiales; family Gallionellaceae; genus Gallionella. The sequence continues at coordinate 11,846 of DASTGP010000005.1, forward strand.
TGCCAGTGACTCAGCAGCGCACTTTTCACCGCCTGGCTATCCCATTGCAGCTCCGTGCCGAACCATTGCTGCAGCAGGGGCAGGAAGCGCACGCGCCCAGCCTCGATCCAGTCCGGCAACCGTGCCACGAACAGGCTGGTTTCCTTTTCCAGCAGCGGCAGCATGATGAGCAGCAGCGACACGGCCAGCAGCAGCAACCCGCCCATCACCAGCACCACCGCGCCCGTGCGCGGAACCTTCCAGCCGCACAGCCGCTGAACCAGCGGATTGCAGATGTAGGCGAGGATCGCCGCAGCGACGAACGGTGTCAGGATGGGCCCCAGCAGGTACAGCAGCACGGCAACGACGGCAGCCACTGACAGCCATTGCACGGCGGCGAAGCGGGATAAGGTCATTTCGGGTAAAATTCGCGGCTAAAACGTGCTGCACTTTACCTTTTAGAAAGCGAGAACTCAACTTGAGCCAGAACAATTCCCTCTCCTATCGCGATGCCGGCGTCGATATCGACGCGGGCGACCAACTGGTCGAGAACATCAAACCCTTTGCCAAGCGCACCATGCGCCCCGAGGTCCTCTCCGGAATCGGCGGCTTCGGCGGCCTGGTGGAGATCTCGAAGAAATACAAGGAACCCGTGCTGGTGTCGGGCACCGACGGCGTGGGTACCAAGCTCAAACTGGCCTTTGAACTGAACCGCCACGACACCGTCGGCATCGACCTCGTCGCGATGAGCGTGAACGACATCCTGGTGCAAGGCGCGGAACCGCTGTTCTTCCTCGATTACTTCGCCTGCGGCAAGCTGGACGTGCCCGCGGCGACCGATGTCATCAAGGGCATCGCCAAGGGTTGCGAAGAATCCGGCTGCGCGCTGATCGGCGGCGAGACTGCCGAGATGCCCGGCATGTACCCGGTGGGTGAATACGACCTCGCTGGCTTCGCGGTCGGCGTGGTGGAAAAGAGCAAGATCATCACCGGCGAACACATCAAGGCCGGCGACGTGGTGATCGGCCTCGCCTCCAACGGCGCGCACTCCAACGGCTATTCGCTGGTGCGCAAGATCATCGAGCGCAGCAAGCCCGACCTGAACGCCAAGTTCGACGGTGAGCGCACGCTGGCCGACTGCATCATGGCCCCGACCCGTCTGTACGTGAAGCCCATGCTGAGCCTGATGCAGAGCATCACCGTCAAGGGCATGGCGCACATCACGGGCGGCGGCATCACCGAGAACGTGCCGCGCGTGCTGCCCTCCAACGTCGTCGCCGACATCGACAGCAAGACCTGGCAGATGCCCAAGCTGTTCCAGTGGCTGCGCGAAGGCGGCAACGTCGAGGCGCAAGAAATGTTCCGCACCTTCAACTGCGGCATCGGCATGGTCGTGATCGTCGACGCAGCAGATGCGGACACGGCACTGGCACAACTCAAGGCAAGCGGCGAGACCGCCAACGTCATCGGCAAGATACGCGCACGCAACGGCGAAGAGCACCAGACGCAAGTCGCCTGATGAAGTCCATCGTCATCCTGATCTCGGGGCGCGGCAGCAACATGCAGGCCCTGCTGAAGGCCAAGCTGCCCTGCCGCGTCGCCGCAGTGATCAGCAACAAGACGGATGCCGAAGGGCTGGAGTTCGCCCGCAAGCATGGCATCCAGACCGCCGTCGTGTCGCATCGCGACTACCCGGACCGCGCCAGTTTCGATGACGCGCTGGCTGAGACCATTGATAGCTTCCATCCCGACTTCGTGATCCTCGCCGGATTCATGCGCATCCTCACCGAGGGATTCGTCAAGCGTTACTACGGCAGGCTGGTCAATATCCATCCCTCGCTGCTGCCCTCCTATGGAGGTCTCGATACCCACGCGCGCGCACTACATGACGGCGTGAAGATCCACGGCTGCACGGTGCATTTCGTCACGCCCGACCTGGATCACGGCCCCATCATCATCCAGGCCGCGGTGCCCGTGCTGAGCCACGACACCGAGAAGACCCTGGCCGCGCGCGTGCTGAACGAAGAACACCGAATCTATCCTCAGGCCATACGCTGGCTGTGCGAAAACCAGATTGAACTGGATGCCAACGGGCGGGTCGTATTGCATCGACATAAGCAATCCGCTCACTCTCTGATTTCACCGGGTCTGGAATAACATGAAGTGGTTCCCGCATATCCTCGCATGGCTCGTGCTGTGCGTTGCCGTTCCTGCATATGCCGCTGCGCCGAACAGCGTGCAGGTCACGTACGACATCTACAAGGGCAGCATCAAGATCGGCGAGATCGAGGAGGTCTACACGCGGAACCAGGACCGCTACACGCTATCCAGTACCACCAAGCCGGTCGGCATTTTCGCGGTGTTCAAGCCGGAGAAGGTGTTCGTCAACAGCAACGGCCTGGTCGGCAAGCAGGGCCTGAAGCCTTTGCACTTCGATCATAAGCGCGAACAGGACACGAGCAAGGACAGCAGCGCGGAATTCGACTGGGAGAAAGGCGAACTCACGCAGATCCATCAGGATCAACGGGACGTGGTCTCGCTTCCCGAAGGCACGCAGGATCGCCTGAGCGCGATGTACCAGTTCATGTTCCTGCCCAACTCCGCCAGGACGGTGGACTTCCAAATGACCAACGGCGTCAGGCTGAACAACTACCACTATGCCGTCTCGCGCGGCCCGAAGCTCAAGACTCCCGCGGGTGAATTCGCCACGCTGTATCTCGACGACCAGGCCAAGGCCGGCGAGCGGCATAACGAGATCTGGCTGGCCACGCAACGCCACAATTTGCCGTGCAAGATGGTCATCACCGAAGCCAACGGCGATCAACTCACCCAAGTACTGAGCAAACTCCAGATCCGCTAACCGTGTTCGCCTTGCCGCAAATGAGCTTGTCGAAATGGCCGCCCCTGAACCGGTTGAAGCGGCATCTCCCCAGCCTGCCGCAGGGGCCAATTGCAAGAATCGCGCTCGCCATCGGCCTCTCGCTGCTGGTTCACGCCCTCGTGCTGTTCGGCCCCTTGGTCGAATTGCCGAAAAGCGAAGTGCCGTTACCGCCGCTCACCGCCAAGCTCGAACCTCTGCCCAAGATCGCTGCCGCTCCCGCACCGAAAAAGAAGCCCAAGCCGAAACCGAAGCCCGAAACACCCGTTCAGGAAAGTGCTCCGGAAATGCCAAGCCCGGAAGCTGCGAATCAGGAAACAACCAGCGCGGAAGAGCCCCCTGCCTTCTCTGAACCGCGGCCCGCCGATACGTCGGCTGAACAGGCCAAACCCCTGTTGCCCAAACATGCGCAGCTGACCTTCTCCGTCTATCAGGGCAGCGGCGGCATACAACTCGGCGAGGCGACTCACAGGCTGGACATCGACGAGGGACAATACACGCTCAAAACCGTGTCACAGACCACGGGTGTCGTCAGCTTCTTCAAGACCTATGTACTGACCCAGATCAGCCAGGGACGAGTCGATGCACAGGGATTGCAGCCGCATCAATTCACCGAGGAGAAAAAACTTTCCGGTGGAGGCCAGAGCCTGAGCGCGGAGTTCGACTGGGAAGCTCATAAGCTGCATTTCTCGCACGGCGGTGAGACCGTCCTGCCGGATCAGTCACAGGACATCCTGAGTATCCTGTATCAGCTTTCGCAGATGCCCATCACCCACCGGGAAACCCTCCCGCTTCGCATCAGCAACGGCAAGAAGCTGGAATCTTACGAACTGGAAATCGGCGCGGTAGAAGAGATCGCGACGCCGCTGGGCAAGTTGCGCGCATTACCGTTGCGCAAGATGCACGCAAAGGGCGAGGAAGGCCTAGAGATCTGGCTGGGATTGGAATATCGCCTGCTGCCGGTCAAGATCCGCCAAGTCGACCGCGCAGGACAGGTTGCCGGGGAGATGATGGTTTCCGACATCCGCGTGTCGGATGAATAAGGCTCGGCTCAGGCCGCTGTGAAATCGTAGGGGAGGGTCTGCAATGCAGGTTTCAGGAGTTTGTCCTCGTCCGAAATATGATCCATCATCCAGTTCCCCAGCATGCGCGTGAAGTGCTCGACCGCGCCCTCCGACCACATGCCGCTCTTGGCCTCCAGCTCATCCCTGATGTACTGCAACTCCCGCTCCAGGTAGCGGTGTGCCCGCTTGTGTTGTTCTAAGGGAAAATCGGCCGCCTGTGCGATCTTTTCCTCGTTCATGAAATGAAAACGCGCGCAGTCCGTAAGCCGTTTGAATGCGTGCGATAACGCGTGCTCGTTGCCCGTCCGGAGCGCACCTTCGACGCTATTGATCATACCGATCAAACTCCGGTGTTCGGAATCGATAGCCGCATTCCCGACGCTCAACTGTTCCGTCCATGTCAAAGTCATACATGCTCCTGCAACAGATCTTCCCAAATCCAGCCCCGAGGGCCATCCGGACGAGGACTCTACGCGCCTGAGGGGCAACGGCATATATGTCAGAATGCCTATATATTTCGGCCTAGACCCTCGACCCTGTTAAACTGCGCGCCTCGATTCAAGTAGCCCTAACGCATCATGCTGATTACCGAATACCGTCTAGACCTCGTCATTCAGGCCCTGCGCGCCATCCTGCCGCTGGCCCACCCGGCCGACACTACGCTGCGCTATTTCTTCCAGGACAACCGCATCGGCTCGAATGAGCGCGCCCTAGTCGCCGAGACCGTCTTCGGCGTGCTACGCCATCGCCTGCTGCTGGAACACGCTTGCGAAAGAAGCGCGGAAACAACCGCCGAGGCCGCGCCCTCTCCCGCCAAGGTCGCCACACCGCGGCGCATGGCGCTGGCCTACTTCGTCCGTTTCGGCGGCTACAACCTGCGCGAGATCGAGCCGGTGCTGAAGCACGGCGAGAAGGAATGGCTCGCCACGGTAAAGGGCGTAAAAGCGGAGGAGTTGCCGTTGACGGTGCAGGCCGAGTTGCCGGACTGGCTGGTAGAGAAGATGCGCGCCTCGTATTCCGACGTGGACATCCTCGCCATCGGCCGCGCCATGCAGCAGGGTGCGCCGCTGGATATCCGCGTCAACACCCTGCTCGCCAAGCGCGACGAGGTGCTGCTGCAACTGCACGACAAGAAGATCGAAGCGACCGCCACGCCCTACTCGCCCATCGGCATCCGCCTCAAGGACAAGATTCCGCTGAACCGCGACGCTCTGTTCACCGAAGGCAAGGTCGAAGTGCAGGATGAAGGCAGCCAATTGCTCGGTTTCCTGCTCGCACCGAAACGCAACGACATGGTGGTGGATTTCTGCGCGGGCGCGGGCGGCAAGACATTGATGCTCTCCGCTCAGATGAATTCGCAGGGCCGTTTGTACGCACTGGACGTTTCGGAAAAGCGCCTCGCCAACCTCAAGCCGCGCCTGAAGCGTTCAGGTGCGAGCAACATCCAGCCGATGCTGATCGCACACGAGAACGATCTCAAGGTGAAACGCCTCGCCGGCAAGATCGACCGAGTACTGGTCGATGCTCCGTGCAGCGGGCTGGGCACGCTGCGCCGCAATCCCGACCTGAAGTTCCGCCAGTCGCCGGGCAGCATCGAGGAACTCACGAAGAAACAGGCCGCCATCCTCGCCTCCGCCAGCCGTTTGCTCAAGAAAGGCGGGCGCCTGGTGTATGCCACCTGCAGCATCCTGCCGGAAGAGAACCAGCGCATCGTGGAAGCCTTCCTGGCTGCGCACCCCGACTTCACGCTGAAGCCGGCGGGCGAAGTGCTGCAGCAGCAGAAGATCGCGCTGGAGATGGGTGACTATCTGGAACTGCGCCCGCAACTGCACGGCACGGACGGCTTCTTCGCAGCGGTGCTGGAGCGCACCGGGTCATAGCTCCCGCAAGCCGTTCTCGACCACGTACAGCATCAGTTCGGCGTTGTTCTTCAGCTTCATCTTTTCGAGGATGTGAACGCGGTAGGTACTGACGGTCTTCACGCTCAGCGACAGCAGCCGCGCGACCTCGGAGACCTTTTTGCCGGAGCCTAGCAGCCGCAACACCTGATATTCGCGGTCGCTCAGCATCTCGTGCAGCGGCTTCCCGGAATCGCGCCCGCACTCGTGCAACAGCAGTTCGGCGAGGCTCGGGCTGATGTGTTTCTTGCCCGCCATCACCTTGCGGATCGCGTCGACCAGCTGCTCCGGCGCAGCATCCTTGGTGAGGTAGCCCGAAGCCCCTCCCTTCAGCAGGCGGACCGCATGCTGGTCTTCGGGGTACATGCTCAGCATCAGCACCTTGGCCGCGCCGTTGCCTTCGAGGATCTGCTTCAGAGTATCGATGCCGTTCTTCTCTGGCATCGAGATATCGAGCAGCACGATATCCCACTTTTCGCCGCGGACTTTCTTCAGCGCCTCAAGGCCGTTGGTGGCCTCGCCGCCGACACGGATGTCCTTGGTCTCATCCAGTATCCTGCGCAAGCCCTGGCGCACAATGGCATGGTCATCGACGATCAACACTCGAATCACGTTTCAACTCTCCACAATAAATGGTCGCTGCACGGCATCACCCGGCCTTCGATAAGGCAAGTATCGCCGGGATGCTGATGGATATCCGCGCCCCCTTGCCCGGCTCGCTGCTGATTCTGGCCTTGCCTCCCGCCATGAGGGCACGCTCCCGAATGCCGAGCAAGCCGAAGGACTTCTCCTTCCGCCCCAGTTCGAAACCGATGCCATTATCTTCCACTACCAGCAACAGCGACTTTCCCCTCTTGGTCAGGATGACATCCACCCTGCTTGCCTGGGCATGCTTGGCCACGTTACTCAGCGACTCCTGCAGGATACGGAACAACGTAGCCGCCTGCCCCTGTTCCGGCACGAACTCCTGCCCGGGAAGGGAAAGCATGCACTCGATACCGGTGTGCTGCCGGAACTTCTTCACATAATCCTCGATAGCGGCCACCAATCCGACGTCTTCCAGCAAACTGGGCCTGAGCTTGTGCACGATCTGGCGCACGGTCTGGATGCCGTCCGACACCAGTTCGGAGATATGCTCGGTCTCTTCCGCCAAGTGACGCATCTGGAGAGGCAGCCTGGAGGCAAGCCAGGCGAGACGCATCTTCATCGCGGCCAGCGTCGCCCCCATCTCGTCGTGCAGTTCGCGTGCGATCCTCGTCCGCTCGTCTTCCAGGGCGTTTTCCAGATGCGACGAAAGCCGTTGCAGCTCCTTGTAGGACAAGGCCAGTTTCATTTCAGACTGCCTTTGTTCCGTGATATCCATCGCGATACCCAGCACGCTGACGGCGCCGTTATCCTCGATCATCGGACGCTTGATGGTCAGGTACCAGCGTTGTCTGCCATCCGGCAACTTTGCAGACTCGGTCAGGACCACTTCTCGCCGCTCCTGGATCACGTCGCGATCCGCCGCGAGGAAACCCGCAACCTCCAGCGGTTGATCGGGATAGACCTCGGCATTTTTCTTCCAGATCATTTCCTGCACGGTCCGGCCGCAGGCGTCCGCCATCGCCTTATTGACCAGGATGAATCTGCCCTCGGCATTCTTGACGAAGATCAGGTTCGGATCGGTATCGAGTACCTGCCACATGAATTCCTTCTGCTTTTGCAGCGTTTCCTCGGCCCGTTTTCGCTCGGAAAGATCGGTTATGTTGGCGACATAGCCGGTCGTCTTTCCATATTCGTTCTTGATGGAAGCGACTGACAGCAGCACCGGAACGATACGTCCATCCTTGGCTCTCCTGATCACTTCACCGCGAAATACTCCCCGCTCGCTTGAGGTGGCCAATGCCCGGTACGGCTGCACGGTCGTCTCCATTCCTCCCATCACGTCGTTGACCGGCCGCCCCATCAGTTCCTCTTCCGTGTAGCCGAAGAGACGCACATAGGCCGGATTCACGTAAGTAAAACAATTGTTCTGGTCGGCCAAGGCCACGGCTTCCTGTGTCTGCTTGAGCGCCTCACTCAACTGGATGCGCTTCCCTTCGGCCAGTTTGCGTTCGGTGACATCGGTGACCACGCCCAGGATTGCGAGCGTCGTGCCGGTTCCGTCACTGCTCTTTATCGGAGAATTGCGCTGGCTCATCCAGCGGGT
>DASTGP010000011.1:0-73482 GCA_035605585.1 Gallionella sp.
GAACAGGACAGTGAAACGACTCCGCGCCGATGATAGTGTGGATTCCCATGTGAAAGTAGGTCATCGTCAGACTCCTTACAAAGCAAACGCCCCTCCAGAAATGGTGGGGCGTTTTGCTTTTGCGCTTCGGAAATTGCTCCTTGAAAGCCCGACAGTACCTCTTGCAGTGCTGTTCACCCCCGGCCGGAACCGCCCCCGGTGCATACACCGCGGGCAAACGAGCCTCCTTGGCAAGAGGGCGACGAACTACTGCTGCGACTCGCTCAGCTGTGACGGCAAGCGCTGCGGGTGATGTTCATGCAAGCTTCCCCATCCGCAGAATGTCTTTAGCTCATCTCCCAACTCTTAGCGGATGTGCGTGAGCGTCAGGCTCCGACAGAAGCCCCTCGCGCCACGCCAATTCATCACGGGCACCAAAATAAAAAAAGCCCCATCGCAATGGTGGGGCGTGGAGGGGGGCGAAGCTCAGCTCTATTTGTACTCGCGAAGCTCTGGAGGAATGTCGTCGTGGTCGCCGTGGGGCTGCTGGTCGTACGCTTTGACGAAGACTTCACGTTCGTTCATTTTGGTCGGATGTACCGGAATTTCCATGTTGTGGCAGGTTGTGTCTTCGCAGTAGTAGATCACCTTGCGTCCGATGCTATGCAGCAGGCCTTGATCAAGGTGGAAGCCCTCTTCAATCAATGCATTTTCGAGGCCTTCGAGCGTGTAGTCGCGCAAGTTGTAGCTGACCTGAAGGGTATTCGGTCCGTCGCCATACGCGACCTTGCAGCCGGGTAGGCCGGACAGGAGCAGATAGGCCTGCTCGAGTTGTTCCGGCTGACCGTCGCTGAACACGATATCTCGCTGCTTATCCAATTCGAAAGGGTTGATCATGTTGGCCTCCCTCTGATCCGGTTACTTCCCTTGCAGTATCCGCATCCCCTTGAGCAGGTTCAGGGCTTGGGTAAGCTGATAGTCGTTCTTGGAACCAAACTCTGTCGGGGCACTCTTCGCCGCATCTCCCTTGTTCTCGGGGGCAGGCAGGGTTTTCTTGCTTGTGTCCGGCTTTTCCTCACCTTCCTTGCCGTTTGCCAGATGCTTGTCCAGATCGGCCTCGCGCAAGCGGAATGTGCTATCGAGTCCTGCTGTGGACGGATCTTCGACCAGAATATCCGGCACGATGCCCTTGGCCTGGATGGAGCGGCCGCCAGGCGTGTAATAACGCGCTGTGGTCAGCTTGATGGCGGTGTTGTTGCCCAGTGGCAACACGGTTTGCACCGACCCCTTTCCGAACGTCTGGGTTCCCATGATGACTGCGCGCTTGTGGTCTTGCAGTGCGCCGGCAACGATCTCCGAGGCTGAGGCCGAGCCTCCGTTCACGAGCACAACCAGCGGCACGCTCTTGATGTAATCAGGCAGATTCTTCAGATAGTCTTCCTTGCCGTTGCCGCGCAGGTAATTTTCGGGACTGGCGGTCAGGCGCATCTTTGCATCTTCGGTGCGGCCTTCGGTATAGACCACCAACGCATCCTTCGCCAGGAAGGCGGACGAAACGCCAACGGCGCCGGTCAGGAGGCCGCCTGGGTCATTGCGCAGGTCAAGCACCAAGCCCTTCAGGGAGCCCTGATTCTGCTTGGTCAGATTTTCCAGCGCGGAGGCGAGGTTCTCGCCGGTGTGCTCCTGGAATTGGGTGATGCGGATGAAGCCATAGCCGGGCTCTGCCAGCTTGGACTTCACGCTTTGCACTTTGATGACCGCGCGCACCAGCGTGATGGTCAGCGGCTTGGGTTCGTCCTTGCGGATGATGGTCAGCACGATCTTGCTGCCGGGCTTGCCGCGCATGCGCTTGACCGCGTCGTTCAGGGACATGCCCTTGACCAGCGTGTCATCCAGCTTGACGATCAGGTCGCCGCTCTTGATGCCCGCATGATAGGCAGGCGTGTCCTCGATTGGAGAAACCACTTTCACCAAGCCATCCTCCATGCCCACTTCGAGGCCGAGCCCGCCGAATTCGCCCTGGGTGCCGACCTGGAGTTCCTTGAAGGCTTCTGCATCGAGGTAGGCCGAGTGCGGGTCGAGGCCGCTCAGCATGCCGTTGATGGCTTCGTTGATCAGTTTCTTGTCGGTAACAGGTTCGACGTAGTCGCTCTTGATGCGGCCGAATACCTCGGAGAAGGCGCGCAACTCCTCGACAGGTAGCGGCGTAGCGACGGTTTCCTTGTCGGCCAGCGCAGCGAAATGCAGGCTGATCGCAACGCCTGCGACCAGACCGATACCTACCAAACCCGTTTTTTCCAGAAGACGCATAATTTCCCCAAAGTTATTTCAACGCCAGCCATTTCATTGGATCGAGCGGCTTGCTCTCGTGACGCAGTTCAAAGTATAAACCGGAATCTTCGTTGCCGCCGCTGTTCCCCACTGCGGCAATGGTATCGCCGCCATGCAGCACGTCGCCGACCTGTTTGTACAGCGTCTCGTTGTTGCCGTACAGGCTCATGTAACCTTTCCCATGATCGACGATGATCAGGTTGCCGAAGCCGCGCAGCCAGTCGGCGAACACTACTCGTCCAGCCGCCACTGCTTTGACGGCTTGGCCGCTGGAAGTTCTCAGGAATAGTCCTTTCCACAGCACGGTGCTGTCGGGCCGAGGAGTGCCGAAGCTGTTGGTGACTTCGCCCTTGACGGGGAAGGCCAGCTTGCCGCGCAACTGTTCGAATGGACTGCCGTCGAAGCGGTTATCCGGCAGGTTATCGTTGCGGAACAGCGAGCGGGATTTGGGCTGCGCCAGCATTCGGGTCAGCCTGTCGACCAGTTGTGCCAAGCGGTTCTCGTCGCGTTGCAGGCGGTTGATTTCACGGCGCTGCTGGCGCAACTGGAGCGAGAGTTTGCTCAGCATCTGCTGCCGCGCGCGCTGCTCTTTTTCCAGTTTCTTCTTTTGTGTAGCCTGTTCGGCGCGCAATGATTCGAGCGCGGTGCGCTGTTCGCGTGTGGCGAGGCTGACGGTGTTCAGCTCGGAGAGATCGGTGCGCAGACCGGCAAGCCAGGTAGCTCGGCTACGGGCGATGTACTGGTAATACAGCAGGTCGCGCGCGGCCTGGTTGGGATCCTGATTGTTCAACATGAGTTTCAGGTATTCCTGCTTGCCGCCGAGGTATTGCTGGTACAGCAGCTTGCCAAGCAAGGTCTGCTGGCTTTCGAGGTTGCCGCTCAGTTGCTGTTCACGCGACTGCAACTCGACGAGACGCTGGTCGGCGATGCGTTGCTGGGTGGACAGTTCGGCGAGCTTGCGGTTGCTGTCGCTGATCGAACGTTCGGATTCACGCAATGCGTCGGTTGCCTCGGATTTCGACTCGCTGGTCTTGTCCATTTCACGCTGCATGGCGCTGATGCGCTTGCGCAAGTTCTCCAGCTCCTCCTGTTGGCTGGCGTGTGCCGTGCCGACCATGGTCAGCGCGCACAAGGCCAGCGACAAGAGGCGCGTAAGCGGGATCACTGCAGTTGGATGAGGCTGTGTCCGGTCATTTCGGGCGGTTGCGGCAGTCCCATCATGGCAAGCAGGGTGGGGGCGATGTCGCGCAGCGCGCCGCCTTCCGCCATTCCGGCCTTGCGCCCGACATAGAGGAACGGCACCTTGTTCAGCGTATGCGCGGTGTGGGCCTGGTGCGTCGTGCGGTCCAGCATTTGTTCGGCATTGCCGTGGTCGGCGGTGAGGATGACTTCGCCGCCGATGGATTGCATTGCCTTGACCACGCGGCCGATGCAGATGTCGAGAGCCTCGATCGCCCTGGTGGCCGCGTCCATGTTGCCGCTGTGCCCAACCATGTCGCCGTTGGCGTAGTTGCAGATGATGGCATGGTATTGGCGGCTGAGGATCGCGGCCTCCAGCTTGTCGGTCACCTCGAATGCGCTCATCTCCGGTTGCAGGTCGTAAGTGGCGACCTTGGGCGACGGCACCAGGATGCGGTCCTCGCCGGGATAGGGTTGTTCCTTGCCGCCGCTGAAGAAGTAGGTGACGTGTGCGTACTTCTCCGTCTCCGCAATCCGCAGCTGTTTCAAGCCGAGATTGGAAATGTATTCGCCGAAACCGTTATGGATGGATTCCGGGGCGTAGGCGCAGGACAGGTAGTTGAAGTCTTCGCCGTAGCTGCTCAACGTAACGAAGGCGGCCAGCTTCGGGAAGCGTGCGCGCGCAAAGCCGTTGAAGGTTTCATCCGTCAGGGCGCGGGTGAGTTCGCGTGCGCGGTCGGCGCGGAAGTTCATGAACACCGCCACATCGCCATCCTGCATGCCGGTAGCTGTGATCGCGGTCGGCTTGACGAACTCGTCGGTCTCGCCGCGCGCATAAGCCTGCTCCAGCCCGCTCAAGGCATCGGCAGCGCGGAATTCGGCGCGGCCTTCGGTGAGCAGTTCATATGCGGGTTGCACGCGCTCCCAGCGGTTGTCGCGGTCCATCGCATAGAAGCGGCCGACGATGCTGGCGATCTGGCCGACGCCGAGCGCATCGCATTTCTGTTGCAACAGTTTCAGCGACTGCATCGCGCTCTTGGGCGGGGTATCGCGCCCGTCGAGGAATGCATGCAGATGCACTTTCTTCAGGCCGTTGCGTGCGGCCATTTCCAGCATGGCGAGGATGTGGTGTTCGTGACTGTGAACACCGCCTGGCGACAGCAGTCCCATGATGTGCAGGGTGCTGTCGTTTTGTTTGGCCTGGGCGACGGCTGCGCTCAACGCCGGGTTGGTGTAGAAGCTGCCGTCCTCGATGGCCACGTCCACACGGCTGAGTTCCTGATAGATCACACGTCCGGCGCCGATGTTGAGGTGCCCCACCTCGGAGTTGCCCATTTGCTCGGAAGGCAGGCCGACATGTTTCTCGGAGGCGTCGATCAGGGTGTGGGGGTAATCGCGCCAGAGCGCGTCCCAGTTCGGCTTGCGCGCCGCCAGGATTGCATTGAAATCGGTATCTTCGCGGTAGCCGAAACCGTCCAGGATCAGCAGTAAGACAGGAGTGACATTCATTGGATAGAATATAAGCGGATGATGATTTGTGCAGGCGCGTATTTTAGCCGAATTCGGCTGGTTCCGCGCGCGGCACGCTGGGATAACTGGAGGAAAACATGGCAGGCAGGCTGATCGATCGGGAAGAGGACATTCAACAGGCGGCGCAGGCGATGAAGGCGATCGCGCATCCGTTGCGGCTACGGATTTTGTGCGTGCTCGGCGATCAGGAGGTGAGCGTGCAGGACATCGTCGAGCAGGTCGGCACCTCGCAGAGCAATATCTCGCAGCATCTGGCGATCCTGCGCGAGAAGGGCGTGCTGGCGACCCGCAAGGACGCGAACCGGGTGTACTACCGCATCGGCGACCTGCGCACGCTGAAGCTGGTCGGCATGATGCGCGACGTATTCTGCAGCGCGTAGGTCTTGCGCCGCGGCTTAAATATTAGTATATTCTAATATGCGAAAATTCCAGATGGAGCAAAGGCCGTGAAAAGAACGTGGATCTTGTATTTCCTGCTGATGGGGGCCGCCGCTGTGCAGGCTGCGGGCCAGCCTGACGTGGCGCCTGCGCAGTACCGCGAGGTGGCGCAGACCTACAGCGCGGACGGTTTGGTGGAGGCGACGCGGCAGTCCACCGTGTCCGCGCAGATCGGCGGGCGTGTCAAGGAAGTGCTGTTCGATGTTGGCGACCGCGTCGCCAAGGGGCAGGTGATCCTGCGCATCGACGAGCGCGAGGCTGCACAGGCCTTGGCGGGCAGCCAGGCACAGGTTCTGCAGGCGCAGGCCAATATGCAGAATGCGAAGGCGAACTACGAGCGCGCCAAGCAGCTGTTCGCGCAGAAATTCATCAGCCAGGCGGGACTGGACAAGGCACAGGCCGATTACAAGGTGGCGCTGGCCCAGGCGGCGGCGAGCGAAGCGGGCGCGGGGCAGGCAAGTTTGGCACACGGCTATACCTCGGTGATCGCTCCTTACGGCGGCGTGGTGGCGGCGCGGCTGGTCGAGGTCGGCGAGATGGTGATGCCGGGCAAGCCGCTGATGACCGGCTTCGATCCGTCCGAGATGCGCGTGGTCGTGAGCGTGCCGCAATACAAGCTGGCCGATATCGGATCGCATCCCGAAGTGTCGGTGGAGATCCCCTCGTTGAACCGCTGGATCAAGGCCGCTTCGGTCACGGTGCAACCCATTGCCGACGCGCGCACCCACAGCACCCAGGTGCGCGTGTACCTGCCCGCCAATGAGGCGGGCGTCTATCCCGGCATGTTCGTTCGTGCCCATTTCGTCGTGGGAAAAGCGAAGAGACTGACCATTCCGACCAGTGCAGTCTTGCGTCGCAGCGAAGTGGTCGCCGTCTACGTGGCGGATGACAAGGGCAATATGAAGCTGCGCCAAGTCCGTTTGGGGGAGGAGAGCGATGGTCTGGTCGAAGTGCTTGCGGGCCTGAAGCCGGGCGAGCAGGTTGCGCTGGACCCGATCAAGGCCGGCATGGCCGTCAGGAAGTAAAGCCATGGGTATCTCGGGGCGTATCGCCAAGCTGTTCCTGCATTCGCAGATGACGCCGCTGCTGGCGTTGGTTGCGGTGCTGCTGGGTTTGTTCGCCGTGGCCGTGACGCCGCGTGAGGAGGAACCGCAGATCAACGTGACCATGGCGAATGTCCTGATCCCGTATCCCGGCGCATCGGCAAAGGACGTTATGCAGACCGTGGCGACGCCCGCCGAGCAGGTGCTGGCGCAGATCGCCGGGGTGGACCATGTCTACTCGGTGTCTCAGCCCGGCATGGCGGTCATCACGGTACAGTTCAAGGTGGGCGAGGAGCACGTGCCCTCGCTGGTTAAACTGTACGACGTCATCCATTCCCATGCCGATTGGTTGCCGCCCACCCTGGGCGTGGCGCCGCCCATCATCAAGGCCAAGGGCATCGACGATGTGCCGGTGGTTGCGCTGACGCTGTGGCGCGAGCAGGACGCCGGCGGCGGTGTCGAGCTGACCCAGGTGGCGCATTCCATCGAGGCCGAGTTGAAGCGCGTGCCGGGCACGCGCGAAGTGAGCACGCTGGGGGCGACGCAGCGCATGGTGCGCGTGCTGCTGAATCCGGAAAACCTGAATGCCTACCGGCTGACCATGCAAGATGTGCGCGCCGCTTTGCAATCCGCGAACGTGTCGCAGAATTCCGGCAATCTGGTGCGGGACAACCGCGAGGTGCTGGTGCAGACCGGCAGTTTCCTGAGCGACGCGAACGAGGTGCGGCAACTGGTGATCGGCGTGGCCGACGGTAAGCCCGTCTTCCTGCGCGATGTCGCCGAGGTGCAGGATGGCGCCGACCAGCCCGGCAGCTATGTGTGGCTCGGAACAGGACCTGCCGCGGAAGACAAGCAGATCAAGGCCAAAGGGGAATTCTCCGCCGTGACCGTGGCGATCACCAAAAAGCCGGGCGCGAATGCGGTGGAGATCGCCGACAGACTGATGGCGCGCGTGGACGAACTCAAGGGCAGCGTGATTCCGGACGACGTGCAGGTCAGTGTGACGCGCAACTACGGCGAGACCGCGAACGACAAGGCGATGAAGCTGATCCAGAAGTTGCTGTTTGCGACGGTCGCGGTGGTCGCGCTGGTGTGGTTCACCATGGGGCGGCGCGAGGCACTGGTGGTCGGTATCGCGGTACTGCTGACGCTGGCGGCCACGCTGTTCGCCTCCTGGGCCTACGGCTTCACGCTGAACCGCGTGTCGCTGTTCGCGCTGATCTTCTCCATCGGTATCCTGGTGGACGACGCCATCGTGGTGGTGGAGAACATTCACCGCCGGCGTGCCATGGCCGAGCATCAATCCCTGTCCGAGATCATCCCCGAGGCGGTGGACGAGGTCGGCAGTCCGACCATACTGGCGACCTTCACCGTCATCGCCGCATTGCTGCCGATGGCGTTCGTCAGCGGCCTGATGGGGCCGTATATGAGCCCGATCCCGATCAACGCCAGCATGGGTATGCTGATCTCGCTGGCGGTCGCGTTCGTCATCACGCCTTGGCTGGTGTACCGCTTCGCCGGCGCGCAGCATGAGGCCGTGCACGACGAGCAGAATACTGCGATCAACCGCTTCTTCCGCGATCGGCTCGGCCCGTTCCTGAACGGGGAGCACGGCAAGAACGCGCGCCGCAAGTTGTGGCTCGGCATCCTCGCCGCGCTGATGCTGGCGGTGTCGCTGGCGGTGGTGAAACTGGTGGTGCTGAAGATGCTGCCGTTCGACAACAAGTCGGAATTCCAGGTTGTGGTGGACATGCCCAGCGGCACGGCACTGGAACAGACTAGCGCCGTGCTGCACGACATCGGCGACTACCTCGCGACCGTACCGGAAGTCACCGATTACCAGGCCTATGCGGGCACGGCCTCGCCGATTAATTTCAACGGCCTGGTGCGTCAGTACTATCTGCGCAGTGCCGCCGAGCAGGGCGATATCCAGGTGAACCTGCGCGACAAGCATCATCGCAACCGCAGCAGCCACGAGATCGCCACCGCCGTGCTCGAACCAATCCAGAAGATCGCGAACAACTGGGGCGCGAAGGTGAAGATCGTCGAAGTGCCACCCGGCCCGCCGGTGATGTCGCCCATCGTCGCCGAGATCTACGGCCCGGATTACGAGGGCGCGCGCCAGGTCGCCGGCAAGGTGCGCGAACAGTTCGGCAAGACCGAAGGCATCGTCGGTATCGACGATAGTGTTACCGAGTCCGCGCCCAAACTGTTGCTGCACGTGCTGCAGAGCAAGGCCGCGCTGCTGGGCGTGTCGCCGCACGACATCGTGGATGTGATCGGCGTGGCGCTGGCGGGGCAGGATGTGGCCTCGCTGCACGACGAGAACGCGAAATATGCGCCGCCGTTGCGCATCGGCCTGCCCGCCGAGAAGCGCAGCCGGATCGACGATGTGCTGAAGCTCAAGGTGCGCGCGCGTGACGGCGTGCTGGTGCCGCTGTCGGAGGTGGTGCAGGTGGTTCCCGCGCAGCGCGACTACCCGATTTACCACAAGGATCTGCTGCCGGTGGTGTATGTGTTCGGCGATATGGCGGGCAAGCTGGATAGTCCGCTGTACGGCATGTTCGGCATCAACAGCAAGGTGAGCGGTGCGCCGCTGGCGCAGGGGGGCGAGCTGGAGAGCTATTTCTTCAAGCAGCCCAGCGACCCCTATGCCGGTTACGCGCTGAAATGGGACGGCGAATGGCAGGTGACCTTCGAGACCTTCCGCGACATGGGCATCGCCTACGGTGTGGGGCTGATCCTGATCTACCTGCTGGTGGTGGCACAGTTCAAGTCGTACCTCGTGCCGCTCATCATCATGGCGCCCATCCCGCTCACCATCATCGGCGTGATGCCGGGACACGCGCTGTTCGGCGCGCAGTTCACCGCGACCTCGATGATCGGCATGATCGCGCTGGCGGGCATCATCGTGCGCAACTCCATCCTGCTGGTGGACTTCGTCAATCTGCAACTCAAGGATGGTGTGGATCTGCAGGATGCGGTGATCAACGCGGCCGGGGCGCGCGCCAAACCGATCCTGCTGACGGGGCTGGCGGCGATGCTGGGCGCGCTGTTCATCCTCGACGACCCGATCTTCAACGGGCTGGCGCTGTCCTTGATATTCGGCATCCTGGTCTCCACCTTGCTGACGCTGGTAGTGATTCCGGTGCTGTACTACGCCACCCTGTACCGAAAACGAAGTTTCAGTGAAGGCTAACCTTCAGGTTATGCCGTAACTAAAATTCCGGTAAAATTCGCGGCTAATTTTTTAGGAGAGTCACTATGACTGCTGAACGCATCGTCCGTATCGTTGCCGGGTTCTTTGTCCTGTTGTCCCTGTCCCTGGGTGTGGAAGGTAGCCCGCTGTTCGTGAACCAGAACTTCCTGTGGTTCACCGCCTTTGTCGGCGTCAACCTGTTCCAGAGCGGTTTCACCACCTTCTGCCCACTGAACAACATTCTCGCAAAATTCGGCATCAAGAGCGGTTCTTGCTAAAGACCTTTCCGGGCTCGCTGCGCTTGGCCCACATCAGCCTGGCCTTGGCCGGGGTGATGTGGGTCTTGCCTTTTCTGCACTATCGCCACCAATACCCGCTGACCACCTTCTATCAGGAGTGGTGGAGCGCACTACTCGGTGTGCTGGCGCTTACCCTGCTGGCGGCGCGCGATTACTGGCAACAACCGCAAGTGCCGCGCATCGCGCAGCTGCCGGTCGCGCTGATCGTCCTGGCGCTGCTACAGTCGGCACTGGGCAAGGTGGCCTATTTCGATCAGGCGCTGCTGTATGTGTTGTACCTGCTGTTCGCGTCGATGCTGATGCTGCTCGGGGCACGGCTGCGCGAATGTTTCGGCATGGATCGGTTGGCACTGGTGCTGGCGATCTGTCTGCTGGTCGGCGCGGAAGCGAGTGCGCTGATCGGTGTGCTGCAGCATTTTCGTTGGCATACACCGCTGGATGCCGTTGTGGTGGTGAAGGTCTCAGCAGGCGTGTACGGCAACGTCGCGCAGCCCAACCATTTTGCCAATTACATCGCGCTGGGCCTGGTCTCGCTCGGTCTGTTGCTCCGGCAAAATCGCTTGAAGGTGCGCTATGTGGTGTTACTGGCGCTGCCGTTGTTGTTTGTGATGTCGTTGAGCGGGTCGCGCAGCTCCTGGCTGTACCTACTGTTCATGAGCGGTCTCGCGTGGTGGTGGGCGCGGCGCGATGCCGCCCAACGACCGCTGTTGCACTACAGTCTGTTGCTGTTGGCGGGTTTCGGCCTGATGCACGGGGTGGTGCAGCTGCCGTTCATGGCCGGGGCGGGCAACAGCATCGACACCATGCAGCGCCTGTTGGGGCCGGACGTTTCCGGCGGAATCCGCCTGTATCTGTGGCGCGAGGCAGGGTTGATGTTCAGCCAGTCGCCGTGGCTGGGCGTGGGTTTCGGTCAGTTTGCCTGGCACCATTTCCAACTGGTGCCGGTGCTGCAGCCGGGCAATATCCAGGGGCTGTACAACAATGCCCATAACCTGGTGTTCCAGCTGGCGGCAGAGACGGGACTTGCTGGGCTGCTGGCGCTTTTTGTTTCGCTGGGTGTCTGGCTGTACGGCTTGCGTCGGGCGCCGCTCGATGCCGCCCACTGGTGGGGATGCGCGGCGCTGGGCGTGCTGGGCATCCACAGCCTGCTCGAATATCCGTTGTGGTATGCCTATTTCCTCGCGGTCGCAGCGCTCTTGCTGGGAGCGCTGGACCAGACGCACTATCAACTGGAACTGCGCCGTATGGGGCGCTTGTCCGTGGCAGCGGTCATCTTGCTCGGCCTGGCGACGCTGGCGCAGCTGCTCATCAGCTACCAGCAACTGGAGCAGACGTTGCGGATACGCCCGGCCTCGGCTGCCGACCGCGGCTCATTCGAACGTACGCGCGACGGCCTTGCTGCGGTGCAGGGAGGCTCGTTGCTGTCGCCCTATGCAGAGCTGTTCATGAGTTCGCTGATCGAGGTGAGCGACGAGCGCCTCAAGGAGAAGCTGGAGCTGAACACGCGAGTGATGCGTTTCGTGCCGATCGGCATGGTGGTATATCGCCAATCCTTGCTGCTGGCGCTGGCCGGCCGGCAGGATCAGGCCCGGATCACGCTGGAACAGGCCATCTGGTCGTATCCGGGAGATTTTGCCAATGCGCGCAAGCAATTGGCGGAGCTGGCGGAGAAGGACCCCGCGCACTTTTCGGCTCTGCTAGAATTCGCCCTCCAAAAAGATCAGGAGTACAGGCGTGCAGTTCATCAGCAATAACATTTTCCCCATTCTCATCGCTTTGTTCAGCGGGGCCATGCTGTTCTGGTCGATGTTCGGCAACCGCATCCGCGGCATCAAGGACGTGGATTGCGTCGCGGCCACGCAGTTCATCAATCACAAGAATGCGCTGGTGCTGGATGTGCGCGAAGAAAACGAATACAAGGCCGGCCATATCCTGAACAGCAAGCTCATCCCGCTGGGCAAATTGGCCGAGCGTGTCGGCGAACTGAAAAAATACAAGGATCAGCCCATCGTGGTGGTGTGCCGCAGCGGCAACCGCTCCGGTACCGCTTGCGCCCTGCTGGGCAAGCAGGGATTCACCCAGGCCTACAATCTGGCGGGCGGCGTGATCGCCTGGCAAAAAGCCAATCTGCCGCTGGAGAAGTGATGGCGAAAGTCGTGATGTATTGCACGGCCGTCTGTCCCTACTGCGTTCGTGCCGAGCAGCTGTTGCAGCGCAAGGGCGTGACGGAGATCGAAAAGATCCGCGTCGACCTGCAGCCGGAATTGCGCGTGGAGATGATGGAGAAAACCGGGCGTCGCACGGTGCCGCAAATCTATATCGCCGGCGAACATGTCGGGGGCTATGACGACATGGTCGCGCTCGATCAGGCGGGCAAGCTGAACGAATTGTTGGCAAGATAACGAATAATCAACCGAGGAAACGACATGACTGAAGCCGCACAAGCAAACAATCAACCCGTGTTCAACATGGAAAAGATCTATGTGAAGGACATCTCGCTGGAGATTCCTCATGCACCGCAGATCTTCCTCGAGCGCGAGAATCCGCAGATCGATGTCCAGTTGCACAGCCAGGCTGCCTCGGTCGAAGACGGCGTATTCGAAGTGGCCGTGATGTCCACCGTGACTGCCAAGATCGGCGACAAGGTGATGTTCCTGATCGAGGCCAAGCAGGCCGGCATCTTTCAGGTGCGCAACGTACCGAACGAAGAACTGGAACCCATCCTTGCGGTCATGTGCCCGAACATCCTGTTCCCGTATTTGCGTGAAGTGGTTTCCGATATCGCGGTGCGTGCCGGTTTTGCGCCGGTGTTGCTGAACCCGATCAACTTCGACGTCCTCTACCAGCAGCAGAAACAGCAGCAGGCACAGGCCGCCGGCGCGACTACTCATTGATGATGAGCCTGCCGCTGCGTCTGGTTGCATTGTCGGCGCTGCTCTTTGGCGCCAGCGCGGCCTGCGCGGTGGATTATGTGTCGGTCGGCGAGAGCAGCGCGATACTCTACGATGCGCCTTCGCTCAAGGCGAAAAAGCTGTTCGTGGTGAACCGCTACATGCCTTTCGAGCAAGTCGTCACACTGGACAACTGGGTCAAGGTACGCGACCGCTCCGGCGGTCTGTACTGGGTCGAAAAGCGTGTGCTGAGCAGCAAGCGCTACGTGTTTGCGCTGCCGCCGCTGCTAGACGTGCGCGCGGAACCGGATTCCGGTTCGCCGCGCCTGTTCCAGGTGCGCCAGCAAGTGGTGCTGGAACGTCTCGAGTCGACCGGCACCGGATGGGTCAAGGTGCGGCACCAGGACGGCGAGGTGGGATATGTGCGCAGCACCGAAGTCTGGGGCGAATAGTGGGCACCTCGAGAAACCTACTGCGTGGTACTCGAATGGGTATGTGGCTTCGACATAACCTGAAGGTTAGTCTTCGCCGAAACTCGCAAAGCTCGTTTTCTCGTCGCTCCGTTGACCAGCGACTTGGCTGGCGTTCTTTGCCAGCCTTAGTCGAATGGCCATGCAAGGCTCCGTGCGCCTTGCACTCGAACCGCTCGCTACGGTTTTTCGAGGTGCGCTAGTGTCAGCGGGTCTTTTATTATGAATATCACCGTTATCGGCGCGGGCGCATGGGGAACCGCACTCGCGATCAGTCTGGCCGCGAACCATCGCGTCACGCTGTGGGCTCGCGCTGCCGAGCAGGTCGAGGCGATGCGCGCCGCGCGTCGCAACCAGCGCTACTTGCCGGATACTCCATTTCCTCCCAACCTCGCGCTGAGCGCGAACCTGTCCGCTGCATTGGCAGTCGCCGATCTGGCGATCATCGCCGTGCCGACCGCCGCGTTGCGCACCATCCTGCAACAGATCGCCGGGATGCCCAACCGCTTCGGCGTGGTGTGGCTATGCAAGGGGTTCGAGGCGGAGAGCTCCAAGCTGCCGCATCAGGTGGTCGCCGAAGTGTTGCCGGCAGAATTCCGCTATGGCGTGCTGTCCGGCCCCAGCTTCGCCCAGGAAGTCGCGCGCGGGTTGCCCACCGCATTGACGCTTGCTTCCGGCGATGCGGAGTTCGCGCGCGATACGGCACAGGCGCTCCACCATGCGCGTTTGCGCATCTACGCCAGCACCGATGTGGTGGGGGTGGAAGTCGGCGGGGCAGTGAAGAACGTGATGGCGATCGCCGCCGGTATCTGCGACGGCATGGGGTTCGGCTATAACGCACGTGCGGCCTTGTTGACGCGCGGCCTGGCCGAGATCACCCGACTCGGTCTGAAGCTCGGCGGGCGGCCTGAGACGCTCTCCGGATTGTCCGGTGCGGGCGATCTGATCCTGACCTGCACCGGGGACTTGTCGCGCAACCGGCAGGTCGGCCTGCTGCTGGCACAGCAGCACGATCTGGCGGAGATTCTGCATCGGTTGGGGCATGTCGCAGAAGGCGTCTATACCGTGCGTGAAGTGCACAGCCTCGCGCAACGTCTGGGCGTGGCGATGCCGATCTCCGACGCGGTCTACCGCATCATCTACGAGAAGGTTCCGGCGCGCGAAGTGGTGGCCGACCTGCTCAGTCGCACACCGAACTACGAGTTCGACCTCAACCAGTAACCGCGCCTTCGAAGCCGCATTGCCGCCACGCCTCGAATACCGTCACCGCTACGGCGTTGGACAGGTTCAGGCTGCGGTTGTCCGGCAGCATCGGCAGCCGCACGCGTTGTGCGGCATCGAATTGCGCCAGCACTTCCGCGGGAAGGCCGCGGCTCTCCGGCCCGAACAAGAATGCGTCCCCGGCTTGATAGCGGACTTGATGGAATGGCCGGGAGCCCTTGGTGGTGAAAGCGAAGACGCGCGCCGGATCGAAAGCCGTCAGGCATTCCTTCAGTGTGTCGTGCACACGCAACGTGGCGAATTCGTGGTAATCCAGGCCGGCGCGAATGAGCTGCTTGTCTTCCAGCGTAAAGCCGAGCGGCCTGACCAGATGCAACTGGCAGCCGGTGTTGGCGCACAGGCGGATGATGTTGCCGGTGTTGGGCGGAATTTCCGGCTGATACAGAATGACGTGGAACATGAAAAAGTGCCCGTTAAGGCTTGTCAGTGTAAGAAAAAAGGGCTAACTTCACCGGCTGTTATGGCCTCGTTGCAGTAAAACCACTCAGGGAAGAATTATGGCGCGTCCGGAAAAAGTTCGCTTAGGCGATTTGCTGGTTCAGCAAAAACTTATTTCCCTCGATCAGCTCAAGTTTGCGCTGGAGCAGCAGAAGCGCAGCGGACGCAAGCTCGGCCGGGTGCTGGTGGACAACGCCTTCGTTACCGAGGAGCAGATCTCCGAGGCGCTCGCCAAGCAGCTCAACATTCCCTACATCAACCTCAAGTACTACAACCTCAATCTCGAGCAGGTCCGGTTGCTGCCGGAGAACCAGGCGCGACGTTTTCGCGCCGTCGTGCTGGAGGAACGCAACGGCATGTTGCTCATCGGCATGGCCGATCCCACCGATCTGTTCGCCTTCGACGAGATCAGCCGCATCGTCAAGCGCGACATCGATGTCGCGGTGGTCACCGAGGGACAGTTGCTGGAAAGCATCGACCGCGGCTACCGGCGCACCGACGAGATCTCCGGTCTGGCGCGCGAACTCAGCGAAGAGCTGGGCGATACCTATGTCGATTTCGGCACCCTGACCGGGGCGGTCGGCGCCGAAGAGGCGCCCGTGGTCAAGCTGCTGCAGACCATGTTCGACGATGCGACGCAGATCCGCGCATCCGACATCCATATCGAGCCGCAGGAAGGCAGGCTGATGATCCGCTTCCGTATCGACGGCGCGCTGCACCTGCAAACCGAAGCCGACAACAAGATCGCGCCGGCGCTGGTGCTGCGCCTGAAGCTGATGTCCGGCCTGGATATCTCGGAGAAGCGACTGCCGCAGGACGGCCGCTTCCAGGTGCGGGTGCGCGATCAGGGCGTGGACGTGCGTATCGCCACTTGCCCGACGCAATACGGCGAGTCGGTGGTGATGCGTCTGCTGCGGCAGGAAGGCGGGATGATCAGCCTGGACAAGATCGGCATGCCGCCGGAGATGCTGAAGCGCTTCCGCGAGGTCATCAGGCGCAGCAACGGCATGGTGCTGGTCACCGGGCCGACCGGCAGCGGCAAGACCACCACGCTGTACTCGGCCCTGGCCGAGATCAACACCATCGACCAGAAGATCATCACCGTGGAAGACCCGGTTGAATACCGCCTGGCCGGTGTCAATCAGGTGCAGGTGAATGAGAAGATCGACCTGTCCTTTTCGCGCGTGCTGCGTTCCGCCTTGCGCCAGGACCCGGACGTGATCCTGGTCGGCGAAATGCGCGACGTCGAGACGGCGCAGATCGGCCTGCGCGCCGCGATGACCGGACACCTGGTGTTTTCCACCCTGCACACGCGCGATGCCGCGGGTACCCTGTTTCGCCTGGTGGACATGGGGACGCCGCGCTTCATGGTGGCATCCTCGGTGCAGGCAGTGATCGCGCAACGCCTGTTGCGCCGCATCTGCGAGAGCTGCAGCGAGCCGCATATACCCACGCCGCAGGAAAGCGAGTGGCTGGAGGCCGAGGGCGTGTTGCCCGACCAGTGCCATGGCCTCCTGCATGGGCGTGGGTGCTCGCACTGCAACGGCACCGGCTATCACGGGCGCATGGGCGTATACGAGATGCTGGAGATGGGGCGCGAGCTGGTCGAGGCCGCCGCGCATGACAGCTCTACCCATTTCATCCAGGTCGCGCGCCAGCACATGCGCGGCAAAACCATACTCGACCACGCATTGGCTCAGATGAAGCTGGGGCATACCACAGTCGCCGAAGTGATGCGCATCAGCAACCAGGTCGAGGATTAAAGATGGCCGTATTTGCCTACAAGGGGCGCAACGGACGCGGCGACCTGGTGGAAGGCACGCTGGACGGCGACGACAGCAGCGCCATTGCCGACCAGTTGATGCATACCGGCATCATCCCGATCGAGATCAGGCCATTCCGCGGCGTGACGGGGGCGGCAGCGAACAAGCCGGACTGGTTCAAGAAGCTGTTCACCGAGAAACCCATCACGCCGATGGACCTGATGCTGTTCAGCCGCCAGATGTACACCCTGCTCAAGGCCGGCGTGCCCATCCTGCGGGCCTTGGCGGGTTTGCAGGAGTCCACCCAGAATCCCACCTTCGCCGCTATGATCCAGGACTTGCGCGAGAGCCTGGACAGCGGGCGCGAGCTCAGTACGGCGATGCGCCGCCATCCCAAGGTGTTCTCGCCGTTCTACGTCAGCATGGTGCAGGTCGGGGAGATGACCGGCATGCTCGACGAGACCTTCATCCGGCTGTATGACCACCTCGAGTTCGAGCGCGAAACGCGCGAGCGGGTCAAGGCCGCCATGCGTTACCCGACGTTTGTGGTGGTTGCGATGGCGATCGCCATCGTGGTCATCAATCTGTTCGTTATTCCCGCTTTCGCCAAGGTCTATGCAGGCTTTCATGCCGAGCTGCCGATGCTCACCAAGATACTGATCGGTTTCTCCAACTTCATGGTGCAGTACTGGGTGCTGATGCTGGCGATGCTGATCGGGGCCGTGATGGGCTTCCGTTATTACATCAATACACCGGACGGGCGATACAACTGGGATAAGTACAAACTCAAGCTTCCCATCGCCGGCAAGATCATCTTCAAGTCGACGCTGTCGCGCTTCGCGCGCAGCATGGCCTTGTCGTTCAAGAGCGGTATGCCGATCCTTCAAGGACTGAACGTGGTCGGGATGGTGGTGGACAACGAATTCATGCGCAGCCGCATCGATCAGATGCGCGAAGGCGTGGAGCGCGGCGAGAGTATTCTGCGCACCGCGGTCGCGACCGGTGTGTTCAATCCCGTGGTGCTGCAGATGATCGCCGTCGGCGAAGAGACCGGCGACATGGATGGCCTGATGTTCGAGATTGCCGAAATGTACGAACGCGAAGTCGATTATGAGGTGAAGACCCTGAGCGCGCAGATCGAGCCGATCCTGATCGTGGGGCTGGGCATCCTGGTACTGATCCTTGCGCTGGGCGTGTTTTTGCCGATGTGGGACCTTGGCAAGGCTGCGATGCATCGATGACTTTTCAGGATGCGGGATATGGGATGAGGGATATGGGATACGGGCGGCAGCGGTCTGTATCCTGTATCCCATATCCCGTATCCTCAAAAGGTTTCACCCTCATCGAACTGGTCGTGGTCATTATCATCATTATGGTGACGATGGGGCTGTTCCTCGATCGGGCGCGGTTTTACCAAGAGCAAGCTGAGAAGGCTGCGATGGAGCAAGTGGTTGGAGCCATACAAAGCGCATTGACCATGCAATATGGCGAGATACAGACGCGCGGCAAGGCATCCGATGTGGCTGCCTTGGCGCAAGACAATCCGATGAACTGGCTGCAGAAGAAACCGCACAACTATGCCGGCGAGTTCTACGACCCCACGCCGTCGTCCATCGACTCCGGCAACTGGGTGTTCGATCTCAAGTCGCGCGATCTGATCTACGTCGTGCACAATATTGATTACTTTAAACCGGGCAGGGACGGAAAGAAATGGATACGTTTCCACGTCGTCGTGAGCCGCGAACCCTCGCGCCTACCTTCTCTGCAAGGTGCTCAGCCGGAGTTGACCGGTTTGCTGTTCGAACCGGTGGAGCCGTATTCGTGGTTCTGATGGAACCTTATGCACACTGAATTGATAGAAAAAATTCTGTGGCAAGCCCTTGGCGTGTTTTTGCTGTTGGG
Source organism: Gallionella sp. (assembly GCA_035605585.1). GTDB lineage: Bacteria > Pseudomonadota > Gammaproteobacteria > Burkholderiales > Gallionellaceae > Gallionella. Next base: position 18,744 of record DASTGP010000011.1, read on the forward strand.
CGCCCTGCTCGGCATCCTGGCCGGGCTGCTGCTCATCCTCAAGCCTCAGCTGGTGCATGCGACCAATCGTGCGGCCAGCCACTGGATATCCACGCGCCGCCTGAACCTGATACTGGACCGCAGCATCAACATCGAGCATTGGTTCTACCGCCATCATCGCCTAACGGGTACGGTTGCCGTGCTGGGTGCGGCCTACCTTTTTACTTTTTTCGGCCTGTTGTTCGACAAAACGTCAGCCGTTCAGCGCACGGGTGCTTACCTCCCGTTCAAGCTGCAGGAAGGGTTGCTCGATGCCCTCGTATTGGGCTCGCTGGCCGGCGCGGCGGTTGCGCTCCTGGCGGGGCTGTTCCTGTGGTTGCGACCCAGCCTGTTGCGCGGCATCGAGGCGGATGCTAATCGGTGGGTGTCTACACGGCGCGTCAACAGGGTGCTGGATATGCCGCGCGACCAGGTGGATCGCTTTGTTGAGCAACATGCGCGGAGCATGGGTTGGTTGCTGTTGCTGGGAAGCTTTTACCTGTTTGTTGCCATGGTCGGCTGGCTGTTGTAGTGTCATTGCCGGATGGCCGGTTGCGTGTGCGGAGGGCTTCGCTTATAGTGAAAGCACTTTGTTGGATTCCGTGTTGCGGCAGGGGATTAACGGGGCGGTTGATGGAGTCAATAATCGGAACTGCGGTTCCGGAATTTTAGGAGAGCAAAATGAGAAATCAAGCTGGTTTTACCTTGATCGAACTGATCATGGTTATCGTGATTCTGGGTATTTTGGCGGCGACAGCACTGCCGCGCTTTGCAAACCTGCAAACAGATGCGCGTGCAGCCTCGGCCAATTCCGCACGGGGGGCGATGAGCTCCGCTGCAAACATAGCCCATGCAACGTTTCTTGCGCGTAATACGGCAGCAGGGGCGACTATTCAGATCGAAGGGCAAAATGCCACCAATACGAATGGTTATCCGACAGCCGCTGAAATTGCTGCGCTGGCAGGCCTCGGTGCCACGGGGCAGAATTATGATTGGGCTGTTGCCGGTACAACATTGACCGTGACCCCGGTGGGTGCCGCCGCGACTTGCACTGCCACTTACACCGAAGCCGCTGCGGCTAATACGCCTCCTACATTTAGCGCTCCGCGGACCGCTGCCGATTGTTGATTCCGGGTGTGATGGAACCGTTTGGAGTGCAATAAACGCAGTGCACTGCAATCGATGCTGGTAAGGAACAAGGGAGGCTTCGGCCTCCCTTGTTTGTTTCCCGGCTGCGGTTTTTGCTACACTGCGCCCATTATTCCTTTCGGCGCCAACGGTTGCTGTTGCCTCGCCCCATGCGATATGGACAAGAGTAACTCTTCAAGGAACGACATTCCGTTTCAACGCGGCTTCACCATGGTGGAGCTTATAACCATCATGGTCATCGCCGGCATTCTCGCTGCCGTTGCCGCGCCGCGCTTTTTCGACAACAACGTATTCCAGTCGCGCGGCTTCGCCGACGAGGTAGTGGCGTCGTTGCGCTACGCGCAGAAGATCGCCATCGCTCAGCGCCGCACTGTCTGCGTCGCATTCGCCGCCGATTCGGTCACGCTGACGATAGACAGCGACATCCCCGCCGATGGCGCTTGCAACCCGGCTCCGGCGGGGAACGTGCAAACGCCGACGGGCGGCCCGGCTTACGTCGTTACCGCGCCTGCGGGCGTCACCTTCGCCGTGGTGCCGGCGGGTTTCGGCTTCGATGCGCTGGGTGTGCCTTCGTTTGTGGCGCCCCTGGCGATCAATATCGCCGGCGCCACGAACGGCATCACCATCGAGTCAGGGACGGGTTATGTGCACTCGCCATAACCAGCGCGGCGTCAGCCTGGTCGAGCTGATCATGTTCATTGTCATCGTCGGCGCTGCGCTGGCGGGCATCCTGACGGTGATGAATACCGTCACCCGCGGCAGCGCCGATCCGCTGGTCCGCAAACAGGCTCTGGCGATCGCGGAATCGTTGCTGGAAGAGATCGAGTCGCAGGATTTCGCCAATCCGGCAGGCGGATTCGCGGGGGCGGCAACGCAGGCCAATCGCGCGCAGTTCGACGACGTGATGGATTACAACGGCTACGTCACTGCGGGAGCGTTTTCCATCGACGGAGCCGCACCCGCGGCAGGGTTGGGCAACTATGGCGTTGCCGTGGGCGTGGTGCCTCAAGGGGTGTGGAATGGTATTGCGGCGGGGAACTCGGTGCTGATCACGGTGACGGTGGCTGCGCCGAATGGCGAATTGGTAACGGCAACGGGGATCAGGACGGCATACTGATGAGCATGTCATACCGCCAACAAAACGGTTTTACCCTGGTCGAGATGATCATGGTGATCGCGATCACCGGCATCCTCGGCGGTATGGTCGCCATGTTCCTCAATGCGCCGATCCGGCAATACATGGATGTGTCACGCCGTGCGGAACTGACCGACGTCGCCGATACCGCCCTGCGCCGTCTTGCGCGCGACATCCGCACGGCCGTGCCGAACAGCATACGCGTCCCGGTTCCGGGTGGCGTCAATACTTTCATCGAATTTCTGCCGGCCAGGGATGGCGGGCGCTATCGCGCCAACGCTGCGGGCGGTGCGGGCGGCTGTGCGGCGGTTCCCGGCGACACGGGCGGCGATGCGCTGGATTTCACGGGTAACGATACCTGTTTCGAGATCATCGGGCCGCCGATGACTTTTGGCGTGGGCGACCAGATCGTGATCGGCAGCACGCAGTCGGATGGCAATCCGCCCTACGATGCGACGGCGGCCGGAATCCTGCGGCCTTACAACGGTGCGGTGGGAGCGCCGCAAGCGATGGCCGTGATCCCGGCGCTGCGGTTTCCTGCTTTTGCCGAACTGCAGAGCCAGCGGTTCGATGTGGTGACCGGTCCGGTGACTTTCGCGTGCATCGGTGCGTTGGGGGCGGATGCCAATGGGAACGGGACAGCATCACTAGTGCGCTATGCGGGCTATGGTTTCACCGTCGCGCAGGTGGCCCCGCCATTCGCCGGGGGAACCCTCCTTGCCAGTAATGTGAGCGGCTGCGCTATCGAGTATTCCCTGCCAAACCAGCGCAACGGCTTGGTGTCCATCACACTGACGCTTACCCGCGGCGGCGAGAACGTCAGCCTGCATCACGAAATCCATGTGAGCAATGCGCCATGAAAAGTTTGCACCAAAAAGGTTTCAGTCTGGTTTCCGCCATCTTCCTGCTGGTGGTGGTCGCGGCGCTGGGCGCATTTGCGGTAACGATCTCGACCACGCAGAACCAAAGCCAGTCGATGGACCTGATGGGATCACGCGCCTATCAGGCGGCGCGCGCCGGTATCGAATGGGCGGCATTCAATGTTGCGAATGGCCCCGTGCCATGGGCAGGGTGTCCCGCGGCCCCCGGCGCACCTGTTGCCATGGACGGGAATCTGGCTGTTTTTACCGTGACTGTGACTTGTGTTTCGGCTCCGTTTGTCGAAGGGGGTGCCACGGTATGGGTGTACGATGTAACGTCGACTGCGGTTGTGACCGGTGCTGTTCCGGGCAGCCCGGATTATGTCGAGCGCCAATTGAATGCCAGGCTGGGCGGATGATCTGCGGGTGATAAAATAAATCGTTTGGTACATCCTTTAGGGGGTGTCGGGTTAAGGACGTGGTGCGAGTTTGGTGGGCCGCTCGTGGCGCCCTCTGGGGGGATTGTGAAAATGCGGAAAAATCTTTTGATCAAATCGGGAATGCTGGCCGCTTTAATGTTGCTGCCATTGAATGCGGCGCTGGCAGCGACCTGCACCAGCCTGAGCGCGGGCAACTGGAATGCAGCCGGGCGCTGGTCTTGCGGACATATCCCGGTTGCGGCCGATACGGTGGTGATCGCGCACAACAATGTCAGGCTGACCAATAATTACACGGTAGCGGGGCTGACCATCAATGCCGGTGCAGTGCTGGACGACAACGGCAACGATCTCTCCGTGACCGGTAGCGTGGTCAACAACGGCACTTTCGGCGTTAACGGCGGGGGCGGCAGGCTGTTGATGACGGGAGCCGGGAGTACGATATCCGGCGCTGGCACGTTTGCCGATTCGCGTCTCTACATCGATGCCGCCAACATCACGCTGCCGGCCGGTTCGAGCATGAACTTCACCAATGGCGCGCAGATCCGCGTCGGCAGCAACACGGCAGGTTCGTTCACCATTGCAGGTACCGTTACCGATACCGGTATTACGGCGGGAAACCGTATTTTGCGCGTTTATAACGCCTCTACCCTGACGATCAGCGGGACGTTCAATACACCTGCGTCCTATGCACAGATCCGTTCCGGCGGGACGGTGATTAACAACGGTACGGTCAATTTGCGATACCTCGATGGCAACGGCGCGGCAACGGCAACCTGGACACAGGGTGCGAGTTCCAACGTCACGTTTACCCAGCCTGCGGTTTCCTGGGCTGGGTCATTCAACGCCTCGGCTACCGGCAATACGGTTACCTATAATTCGCCTGCGACGCCGATCACGCCGACCACCAATACCTACTACAACCTGGGCGGAACCGGCGTGACCTGCCCGCATACTTTCATCGTGCTGGGATCGAATCCGTGTACCGCCCCGCCGGGTTCCGGTTTTGTGGTATCGAGCCCATCTACATGCAGCAGCGTGACCGGGGTCGGAACAATCCCCTGGCAGTTCCCGCAGAATGCGACGGCAAGCGACAATGTGTATGCCACGGCCCTGATGCTGCCAAACAGCACTTCCAACTATCTGAACTGCACCGGCTTCAACTTCAGCGCCATTCCCGCCGGCTCGACCATCAGCGGGATCACCGTCAGCATCGAGCGCAAGGCCAGCAGCAATCGCAGGGCAAGGGATGCGTTCGTGTACCTGATCAAGGGAGGGATGATCGGCACTGCCTTCAACGGCGCGACGGCGACCCAATACACTACGGCCGATGTCGTGGCGGCGCATGGCGGCATGACCAGCCTGTGGGGGACGACCTGGACGGACACGGACGTGAAGGCGGCCAATTTCGGTGTGGCTTATGCGGTGACTTCGACCAGGTTACTAACCGTGAGCGTCGATCACATCCAGGTTCGGGTGGATTACAGCTTTCCTGTCGCTGTAACGCCTTCGGATTTCAATATCTATGACACATCCACGTCACCTGCGAACAAGATCGACGGCGTCATTGGAACCAAGATCGCCGGGCAGCCTTTCACGCTGGACATTGCAGCATTGAATACGGCGGGCAATGCATTATTGACGTCCTTTACAGGGACGGTGAAAGTGGAGCTACTGGACGCCAGCGACAACACCGGGGCGTTGATCAACGGTTGCCGTTCTACGTGGACGACGCTCCAGACTTTGGCCAACAACCAGACTTTTGCGGCAGGGGATGCGGGAATTACCGGTTCGGCGGGCAGGCACCGTATTACGCCCGCAATTACGGTGGGCAACGCTTACAAGGATGTGCGCGTGCGGGTGAGTTATCCGGCGACGGGGACGCCGACCAAGGTCGGATGTTCCACCGACAACTTCGCCATTCGCCCCGCCAGCCTCTCCGCGGTTTCGGTGAGCGATGCCGATTGGCAGACAACCGGTACGGCGCGTAATCTGACCAATACCGCCGCGACGGGCGGGGTTGTACATAAGGCCGGGCAGCTGTTCACCATCGTGGCAACCGCCTACAACGCCGCGGCGACACCGGTAGTCACGACCGGCTATGACGGCAGTCCGGTGGCGGTTGTGAACACGACCTTGCCTGTCGGCGGGGTCGATGGGGCGCTGACTTTCACCAACCCGACATGGGCGGTCAATGCGGGAACGGTGACCAACACGACTGCGCAATACGATGAAGTCGGCGTTTTCGACATGACGCTGGAAGACCATACCTTCGCTGCCGTCGATAGCGGCGACGGGACGGCGGCTTCGTGCGCGGGTTACTACGTCTGTTCGGCGGCGGTCGCGGTCGGGCGTTTCGTGCCGGATCACTTTGAACTGGTGGATGCGTCGGCCGATCCCGTGCTGGACCCGCTGGTCAACACTGCGGTCGATGCATGGTTGCCGACTACGGCGCATCAGTTCCGCACCTTCGATGCGACCGATGCTTCCTGCAATGCCGCGGCTGCAGCGCCCCAACGCTCCTTTACATACATCGGGCAGCCTTTCGGCTATGTCACTCCGCCCCAGGCCACGGTCAAGGCGATGGACGCTGTGGGCGGTGCGATCCAGAACTATGACCCCAACAAGTTTGACCCACTTACTCCTCCACTCGATGTGGCGGTGACTCAGGTTTACAGCGCGGCGGGCAGTGCATTGGATACCGGGCTGGCCATGCAACCGGCAATGCTCGCACCGAATGCCAATTATGCGGCGGGAACTAGTCCCATCGTCGGAACCGTGACGTTGAATAGCGCCGACAAACTGGCGTTTGTTCGCACTGTGCCGGTGGCGCCCTTCAATGCCAATATCACCCTGGCGCTTGATGTGAAGGATGCCAGCGAGAGTGGGGTGGCGGGCAATGGCATCATCATGGCCGATACACCTCTCATCTTCGCATCCATCCCATTCGATTCGGGCAACCAGATGCGTTTCGGCCAGATCAAGATGTCCAATGCGTATGGTTCGGAGCGGCTCGATTTGCAAGTTCCCCTGATGACGCAGCATTTCAACGGCGCGGGGTTCGTCACCAACACGGCGGATCACTGTACCAACCTGATGGCGGCGAATATCGCTTTGGGGAATTATCGGGGGGGCATCACCGCAGCCAATCTTGGTGCCGGGCATGTCAATTTCGCGGGGCCATTTATCTCGGGAGCGGGAAGTCTGGTGTTGCGCAAGCCGAACCCCGTCCCCGCTGCAAGCGGCAGCGCCGATGTGGCGGTCGATCTGGCGGTTGAGGGGAAGAGCTATCTCCAAGGCAAATGGAATGGATCGGCAAGCTACGATCAGAATCCATCCGCGCGCGCTACTTTTGGCGTCTATAAGGGCAAGAGTGTATTCATCTATCGGCGCGAGGCATATTGAAGATATGGACTTTTGTTTTATGGAAAAACAATTGACACCAATGGGTTATTGAATTAACTTCGTGTCAATTATGAGAATTCCGTTTATTCCTGCGATATTCAACTCAAAAAAGCGCGACTCAGGCTGGTTTGCCGTTGCATTGGGTTCACATGGCGTTTATCTGGCCAAGATTCAATTCAACGGGGCCATGCCGCGCGTGGTTCGCTGTGAATATCACGAGGACGGCACGGTGTCGGCGGCTTCGCTGGAGAAGTTGCGCCGTGAGGCGGGGCTCGGTAAAGAGCATTTCACGACCTTGCTTGCCCCCGGCGAATACCAGATGTTGCTGGTCGAGGCCCCCAATGTTCCCGCCAACGAGTTGAAGACGGCGATCCGATGGAAAATCAAAGATGGCTTGAATTTCCACATAGACGACGCCACGGTTGATGTTTTGCAGATTCCGGCCAGCAAGTACGGCTCCGATCGGCCGTCCTCGATGTATGCAATCGCCGCTTCGAATACCACGCTCCAGAAGCGCATCGAGATGTTCGAGCAGGCCAAGATCCCCTTGGATGTGATCGATATTCCCGAAACGGCGCAGCGGAATATTGCCGCGCTGTTCGAGCAGGAAGAGCGGGCATTGGCGCTGCTGGCGTTCAACGAGTATGGCGGATTGCTGACGTTCTCTTCCGGGGGCGAGTTATATCTGTCGCGACGCATCGAGATCAGTGTGGGGCAGTTGCAGGATGCCAACGAAGATCTACGCGCGCAATATCGTGATCGTGTCGAGCTGGAGTTGCAGCGCTCGCTGGATTACTTCGACAGGCAATATAACCATCTGCCGGTCAGCCGTGTGTTGGTTTGTGCGCCGGAGAGTACACGGCTGGTGGAGTTCCTCGTTTCGGCAGTAGATGCCAAGGTGGAGAAACTGGATCTATCCCAAGTCCTGGATATCAGCGCGGTCCCCGCGCTTGGCGATGACGAGTTCATCTCGCTTGCGTTGCCAGCTCTGGGCGCAGCCTTGCGACAGGAGAAGCGCACGCTATGAGCCAGCAGATCAACCTGTTTAACCCGGTTTTCATGAAGCAGCGCAAATATTTTTCGCTGCTCACCATGTTGCAGGCGTTGGGTATGATCGTCGCGGGATCACTGTGCTTTTACGCCTATGCGGTTTACCAGGTTGGGCAGCTTGGCAAGCAGGTGCGGGAGAGTACCGCGAGGTATAACGCCGAGCAGGCTCGTTTGGTGCGTTTCTCTGCCGAATTTTCCCCGCAACAGGCTGGGCAGTTGTTGCAGGATGAGATTAAACGGCTGGAGAAGCAGGCTTCAGAGCAGAGCGAGTTGATCGAGACGCTGAAATCCGGGGCGGTCGGGAATACCTCCGGTTACTCGGAATACATGCGTGCATTTGCGCGCCAAGCAGTGCCCGGGCTGTGGTTGACCGGCTTCACTGTAATAGGCGATGCAGCCCAGATCAGACTGACCGGCAGGACTCTGAGTCCGGAATTATTGCCGGTGTATATCCAGCGCTTGGGCAAGGAGAGCATCATGCGGGGAAAGACTTTCGCTGCCCTGCAGATGCAACAGCCCAAGGCTGAGGGGAGGGCGAATGCGGTTCCCGTTCCCACGCCGCATTATGTGGAGTTTGTTTTGAATTCCTCCCCCGACAGCGAGGCCAAGAAATGATGCGGCGTTACTGGGAGTCGGCGCGCGGCAAGATAGACGACATGTCATTGCGCGAGCGCGTGCTGATTTTTGCCGCAGCGGCCTTCGTGGTGATTTCGCTCATGGATACGTTCTTGCTGGAGCCGTTGTTATCTCGCCAAAAAGACTTGTCGGTAAAATTGGTGCAGCAGCAGGAAAAAATGAAGGAGATACATGCGCAGATGCAGGCATTGCTGCAGGCCAAGAGCGATGATGAGCATTCTCCGTTGCGCAGCCACCTCGGGCAGCTCCGGCAGCAATTGCAGGAACAGGATGGCTTTTTGCAAAGTCGCCGGGATCGTCTAGTCGAACCGGGAAAGATGGCCAATACGCTCGAACAGGTATTGAACAGAAACGGCCAGCTGGAACTGGTCGCCCTGAATACGCTGCCTGTTGAGCCATTGATCGAAAAGCCATTGCAGGAAGGGGCGGCGGCCCAGCATGCTGTTTCCGATCAGGATGCGGGACAGAAACAGATTTTTAAGCATGGCGTAAAGATAACCGTGCGCGGCAGTTACCCGGACCTGATGCAATATCTCATGGCTCTGGAGAGGATGCCGGTTCAAATGTTCTGGGGCGAAGCGAGCCTGAGTGTGGACCAGTATCCTGTAGCGTCGCTTACGCTCACTTTGTACACCTTGAGTTTGGATAAGACATGGCTCGCGGTTTAAGAAAATACGGTGCACTCCTGGCGCTTGCACTGCCGGCATGCGCACTTGCTGAGGATCTGCCCGATCCGACGCGCCCACCTGCCGCAATCATGGCGCCGTCCGCAGCTGGGACGGGGGCCGAGGAGGGGGCATCAACCGGCTTGCAGTCGGTCATCATTTCCGGTCACCGCCGCGCCGCGATCATTGACGGCCAAACCGTTGAATTGGGCGGAAAACATGGCGATGCCAGATTGATCGAGGTAAACGAAGGCAGTGTAGTGTTACAGGGGCCTCAGGGCCGGCAAGTGCTGAAACTGTTTCCAAGTGTCAGGATGGTCAGTAAAAAAGAATTGGATGTAAGGCCGCAACAAGCGGCAAGCAAGGCGCGGGCACGGAAAGCGACGAATAAACCGGCAGCGCACAAGGAGAAGAAATGAGAATTCTGTTATGGCTAAGCGCGGCGCTGATGATGGCGGGCTGTGCGGTTCCGGCTGGCAAGAATCAAACCGTAGACACCATCCAGCGGGAGATGAATCAGGCCGCGCTGAACGGCACGCAGACTAAAGCCGATGCGGTGAACAATGCCCTGTTGCCGCCGCTGGCGGCTGAGATGCCTAAAGTGGAGAGCAAGCCGCTGGAAACCAGGTTCGACCTGTCAGTGAACAATACGCCGGTCAGCCAAGTGTTCATGGCCATCGTTTCCGGCACACGCTACAGCATGTTGCTGCACCCGGATGTCGGCGGAAATATTTCACTGAATCTGAAGGACGTGACGGTGTTCGAGGCGCTTGAGGCGATTCGGGAGATGTACGGCTACGATTACAAGATCGATGGAACGCGTATCTATATTCAGCCGCTGACGATGCAGACGCGGTTGTTCCAAGTTAGTTATTTAACCGGGACTCGTGCGGGGACTTCGTCGGTGCGGGTGACATCCAGTGCGCTGACGGATAGCTCCACCGGCTCGACCAGCACAGGCGCCCCCGGACAATCGAACAACCAAGGCACGACGATAGTGGGCGATGCCGAGAACAAGGGGTTGAAGTTCGAACGAGGCATGGACAACAGCAGCAAGGTGACTACCACGACTGCCAGCGATTTCTGGGATGAATTGGCCCAAGCGTTAATGCTGATTTTGGGAGGGGAAGAAAAGTCGGATAGGAAGGGATTGAAGCTTCCTCAAGGTCGCAGTCTTTCCGTGAGCCCCATGTCCGGAGTAATAGTTGTTCGAGCCATGCCGGACGAATTGAAAAATATTTCGGCTTTCCTCAAGGCTTCACAGATTTCCGTTGAACGTCAGGTGATTCTCGAAGCCAAGATCATCGAGGTGCAGTTGAACGACGGATTCCAATCCGGTGTGAACTGGGCCGCATTCAAAAACGGGCCGAATAGCACGACTTCGATCGGACAGATCGGCAGCGGCGGATCCCTGGCTCCAATTGTCGGAGGTGTTCCCTCGTTGATCAGCGGAGGTGGAACGCTGAGTTCGATACCGGGAACGGATTTGATCAATGCGGCGACGGTTGGCGGCGGGTCCTTGTTCGGTTTAGCGTTCCAAACCAGTAACTTCGCCGCGCTGTTGAGCTTCCTCGAATCCCAGGGCAATGTGCATGTGTTGTCCAGTCCGCGCATTGCAACCTTGAACAACCAGAAGGCTGTGTTGAAGGTTGGAACGGATGAGTTCTTTGTGACCGAGGTTACCGGCGGGACTCAGGCTACTGCTAATATTGCGGGAACCGCACCCACGGTCAAGGTCCAGCCGTTCTTTTCCGGGATTGCGCTGGATGTGACGCCACGCATCGACGAGAATAATGAAATCATTCTGCATGTCCACCCTGCGGTCAGCACTGTCTCGACAGTAAACAAAACACTGAACTTGGGCGTGACTATGGGGACTTTCAATCTCCCATTGGCTTCCAGTTCCGTTTCCGAGACCGACAGTATCGTGCGAGCCCGAGACGGGCAGATCGTTGCTATCGGCGGCTTGATGCGCCAGGCGACCTTCGACGACCAGTCCGGTTTGCCGGGGCTGCCCAAGACGGTGTTCGGACAGACCAATAAGCGCAACGAGAAGCGCGAACTGGTGATCTTGTTGAAGCCGACCGTGGTGGACAACGACAAGGACTGGTCGCAGGACATCACGCAAAGCCGCGACCGCTTCAATGGCATGACGGGTTCCGCCGGCAAGCAGTGAGATGTACCTACAACATTTCGGCCTGCGCGAACCGCCGTTCGGTTTAACGCCTGACACCAGTTTTTTCTTCGCCTGCACCAGCTACCAGGAGGCGCTCAACACCCTGCTGGTCGCGGCGCGCAACGGCGAGGGTTTCATCAAGATCACCGGCGAGGTGGGCAACGGCAAGACGCTGCTGTGCCGCAAGTTTCTCGCCACGCTCAATCAGGGACGGCAATCCACCACGCTGATCGGCACTCAGGACGAAACGGCCGATGCGCCTCCTGCGCCGCGCTTCATCACCGCCTATATCCCCAATCCCTATCTCGAGCCGCGCAGCCTGCTGCTGGCACTGGCGGAGGAGTTCCGAGTGCCGCTGGAGAAGGATACCGACCAGCACCTGTTGCTGAAGGGCCTGACGCGTGCGCTGCTGGATTGCGCGCGCAACGGCCAGCGTGCGCTGGTGTGCCTGGACGAGGCGCAGGCCATGCCGCTGGAGAGCCTGGAAGTGTTGCGCCTGCTGACCAATCTCGAAACCGAAAAACGCAAGCTATTGCAGGTGGTGCTGTTCGGCCAGCCCGAGTTGAACGATCGTTTGCGTCATCACTCGGTCCGCCAGCTGCGACAGCGCATCAGCTTCCAATACGATCTGCGAGGCTTGCAGCGCGACGAGCTGGAACGCTATCTGCGCCATCGGGTGGCGGTTGCGGGGTTCGCCGGCGACACGCTGTTCGGCAAGGGGGCGGTGGCCAAGCTGCACCGCATCACGGGCGGCACGCCGAGGTTGGTCAACATCGTCGCGCATAAATCGTTGATGCTGGCCTTCAGCGAGGGAAGGCGGCAGGTGTTGACCAAGCATATTCGCGATGCGGCGGCCGATACGCCGGAGGTGCGCCGCGACTGGCTCCCGTGGGCGCTGACATTGTCCGGCGTGGCGCTCATCGCCTCGATGGCTGCTGCGTGGATGGCCCTTCAATGAGCGTCATCAACCAGGTGCTCAACCAGCTTGAGCAACGCGGGGCGAACACCGCGCCGGAGCAGACCATGGTGCGCGCCGTGCCGCCCGTCAGGCGCAGCCTGCTCAAGCCGGCCTTGCTGGTGCTGGTATTGATCGCCGCCGGGAGTGCGGCATGGTTGCTGGTTCGTAAGCCGGCTGCCGTGGTGCCGAACGTCACGCGGCCTGCCTCCGCCGCTATATCGGCCGAGGAGAACGGGCTGGCGATGCTGCCCCCCGCTTCGCGTCTGAGCTTCGAGTTGAATTCCGTGCCGCTGCCTACTCGTTTGCCCGAGCCAAAAAATAGCACTGCCCCCAAATCTACTTCCGTGCCACCGCCGTCAAGCGTTCCAGATAATCTGCAAACGCCACCGGCCGCGATTCCGAATGCGCCTGCCGTCCAGGCAAGTATCGGTGACTTGCCGATCAAGCAGATCAGCCGGGCGCAGCAGGCCGATGCGGAATTCCGCAGGGGAGTCGCGTTGATGCAGCAGGGGCGTATCGCCGAGGCGATCGGCGGTTACGAGGCGGCGTTGCAATTGGATGCCGGGCATCATGCGGCGCGCCAGGCGCTGGTGGCCTTGTTGCTGGAGGGCAAGCGCGGCGCGGATGCCGAGCGTGTGCTGCAGGAGGGGCTGAAGATCGGGCCGGACCAAATCGGTTTCGCCATGCTGCTGGCGCGCCTGCAGGTCGAGCGCGGCGCGGTCGATCAGGCCATGGCGACGCTGGATAAGTCTCTGCCGTATGCGGGCAACCTGGCGGATTATCAGGCATTCATCGCCGCGCTGTTCCAGCGCCAGGGGCGGCACAAGGAAGCAGTCGATCATTATCAGCTCGCGCTGCAGCTCGTCCCGAACAATGGCGTCTGGCTGATGGGTTACGGCATCTCGTTGCAAGGCTTGCAGCGTAATACCGATGCGAAGGAGGCGTTCATGCGAGCGCTCGATTCACAGACCCTGAGCCCGGAACTTCAGAAGTTCGTGCAGCAGAAACTCAAGGTGCTTTGAGACTCAACTCGTTTCTATCCACGAGAATTGCAGGTTCGTTGTAGGAGTGAGCCCTGCACGCGACCGCGGCTATCGCGTGCAGGGCACGCTCCTACGAAAATCTGCCGAGCTTCTTGGGTTGAACGGGGGTAAAAGAATTCCCGCGTTACGGTCTACGATCGACTGTGCGGCAGCGTCCGCGCTACTACCCATGCTTCAATGTCAACCGCACCGCGTTGCCTGACGGCTTCGGCGAGTGCATTCAGGCTGGCACCGGTGGTCAGCACGTCATCCACCAGCGCGACGCGCTTGCCGACCAGGTCTGCTTCGCAGCGGAACGCGTTGCGCATGTTCTTCTTGCGTTCTTTCCACGGCAGGCCGGACTGCGGCGCGGTGTCGCGCACGCGCCGGCAGGCATCGGGCAACAGTTCGAGGTCGAGTGAGCGCGCGATGGGCGCGGCGAGCAGCTGCGACTGGTTGTAGCCGCGTTCCCGCAATTTGGCGGGGTGCAGGGGCATGGGAATGACGCAGTCCGGCAGGTTGTCGCGGGGGATCTGCTGCACCAGCTTGGCCGCGAAGGTGTGCGCCAGCGCCAATTGTTCGCCGTATTTCATCGCCTGGATCAGCTTGTCGAGCGGGAAGGCATAGCCGAATGCGGCGACGGTGCGCCCGAACAGCGGCGGGTGCCGAAGGCAGTGTCCGCACAGTTCGCCGGACGGCACTGGCAGCGCGCAGGCCGGGCAGTGCGGCATGTCGAGATAAGGCAAGCCCGCGTCGCAGGCCGCGCACCACAGGCCATCACGACTCATCCCTCCGCACAACACACAGGGTTGCACAGGCTCGATGCGCTTAATTCCTGAGCGAATGTTCAGCAAAGCATTGCGCAAAATTGACAAGCCATTGCCCTTTCTAGGATGATGCCGCGTTCCCATGATACCCAGTTAGACCATGAATACCCAGACCATAGAATTCCATCGTCCGATCAAGACCAATGCCGCATCGCAACGCTGGAGCGTGGCGGAGATCGAGGCGCTGTTCAAGCTGCCTTTCTCCGATCTGCTGTACCGCGCCCAGCAGGTGCACCGCGAGCATTTCGACCCGAACGCGGTGCAGCTTTCCACGCTGCTGTCGATCAAGACCGGAGGCTGCTCCGAGGACTGTGGCTACTGTCCGCAATCGGCGTTCCACAACGCGGGCGTCGAGAACCGGAAGATGCTGGATGTGAGCGAGGTGGTGAAGGCCGCCAAGGCCGCGCAAGACGCGGGCGCGGACCGTTTCTGCATGGGCGCTGCTTGGCGTGAGCCGACCGAGGAGGACATGGCCGCTGTGGTCGAGATGGTCAAGGAAGTGCGTGCACTGGGCATGGAGACCTGCGCGACGCTGGGCATGCTCAACGACGAACAGACCGAGCAACTGCGCGCCGCCGGCCTGGATTACTACAACCACAATCTCGACACCACGCCGGAGTTCTACGGCAACATCATCAGCACCCGCGACTATCAGGACCGTCTCGACACGCTGGAGCGCGTGCGGAAGGCTGGCATGCATGTGTGCAGCGGCGGCATCGTCGGCATGGGCGAGAACCTCACGCAACGCGCCGGTCTGATCGCGCAACTGGCGAACATGGAACCGTATCCGGAGAGTGTGCCGATCAACAATCTGGTGAAAGTGGAAGGCACGCCGCTGGCCGACCAGGAGGACCTCGACCTGCTGGATTTCGTGCGCACCATCGCCGTGGCGCGCATCACCATGCCGACGGCGCGCGTGCGCTTGTCCGCCGGGCGCCAGCAGATGAGCGACGCGGTGCAGGCCCTGTGTTTCCTCGCCGGGGCGAACTCCATCTTCTACGGCGACCAGCTGTTGACCACCGGCAATCCCGATGTGGAGCGCGACCGTGCGCTGATGGACAAGCTGGGCATGTACCCCTTCGCCGAAAGTCATTAAACGTAGCCACGTAGGATGGGTTGAGCGCAGCGATACCCATCAATGTACAGCGATGGGTATCGGCCGTCGGCCTCAACCCATCCTACCGATAACGATGCCATTCACCCAACTTCAAACCGAACTCGACGAACGCGCAGCGCAAGGGCTGTTGCGGAACCGTCGCACGCTGGAAAGCCCGCAGTCGCCGCATATCGTTGTGGACGGTAAATCCTATCTCGCGTTTTGCAGCAACGATTATCTCGGCTTGGCGAACCATCCGCGGCTCGTCGCGGCCATGCAGCAGGCTGTATTGCAGCATGGCGTGGGGGCGGGGGCGGCGCATCTTGTGAGCGGTCACAGCAGTGCTCATCATCAACTCGAGCAGCGGCTCGCCGCCTTTGTCGGCAAGCCTGCAGCGCTGCTGTTCTCCACCGGCTACATGGCGAACCTCGGCACGGTGCAGGCGCTGGTCGGGCGAGGCGACACGGTATTCGCCGACAAGCTCAACCACGCCTCTCTCAATGATGCGATGCTGCTGTCCCGTGCCGAGGTGAAACGCTATCGCCACGGCGACCTGGCGCAACTGGCGCAGCTGCTGGAGCAAACAAAGACCGGGCGCAAACTCATCGTCACCGACACCGTGTTCAGCATGGATGGCGACATCGCACCGTTGCGCGAATTGCTCGCGTTGTGCGAGCAGCATGACGCCTGGCTGTATGTGGACGACGCGCACGGCTTCGGCGTGCTGGGAGAACAGGGGCGCGGATCGCTCTCGCATTTCGGCATCGCGTCGAAGCGCATCGTCTACATGGCAACGCTGGGCAAGGCTGCCGGTGTGTTCGGCGCCTTCGTTGCGGCGGAGCCCGCGGTCATCGATACGCTGGTCAATCATGCGCACAGCTATGTCTATACCACCGCCACGCCGCCGGCGCTGTCCGTCGCTTTGCTGGAAAGCGTGAACCTGATCGAGCAGGGCGCAGCGTTGCGCGAACAGCTGCATCGCCTCATCGAAAAATTACGCGAGGGACTCGCGGACTTGCCCTGGCAGCTGATGCCGTCCGATACGGCGATCCAGCCGCTGCTGATCGGCGACAACCTGCAGGCACTGAAGTTGAGCGAGGGGCTGCGCGAGCGCGGCATCTGGGTCGCGGCGATCCGTCCGCCCACCGTGCCGATGGGCACTGCACGGCTGCGTATCACCTTGTCCGCCGCGCACAGCGGAGCGGACGTCGAACGGCTGGTCGAGGCATTGCATGAGCTTGCACGTTGAAGCATTTGGCAGCGGCGAGCCGTTGCTGCTGATCCACGGCTGGGGCATGCACGGCGGCATGTGGGGCGACGTGGCCGACAGGCTGGCGGAGGACTTTCGCGTGCTGGCGGTGGACTTGCCGGGGCACGGTCACAGTCCACGGATCGAGGACCGGGAATCGAGCTCTGCGCTGGATGCCATCGTCGATGAGCTGGCTGCGCAGTTCGACGAGCCTCTCACGGTGTGCGGCTGGTCGCTGGGCGGACAGATCGCGTTGCGCTGGGCGGCGCGCCATCCGCTGCAGGTCAGTCGCCTAGTGATGGTGGCGAGCACGCCGTGTTTCGTGCGCCGGCCGGGATGGGATTGCGCGATGGCGCCGGACACCCTGGCGCAGTTCGCCGCGGCGCTGCAGCAGGATCATGCGGCGACCTTGCGCCGTTTTCTCGCGCTGCAGGTGCGGGGCAGCGAGAACGAACGCGAGTTGCTGGCGCGGTTGCGCTCGGCTTTGTTCAGCCGCGGGGAGCCGGACATGGCTGCGTTGCGATCCGGGCTGGATATCCTGCGCGACAGCGACCAGCGTGCGGTGTTGCCGGAGATCGAACAGCCGGTGCTGGTGATCGCCGGAGAACGTGATACGCTCACCCCGCCGCAGGCTTCGCGATACAGTGCGGAACATCTGCCCGATGCGCGGCTGGAAATTATTGAAGGTGCGGCGCATGCGCCGTTCCTGTCGCATCCGGAAAAGTTTATGGAAAGTTTGAAGAGTTTTTTGCATGAATGAGTTTGAGATAGACAAGCGCCAGGTGCGCCGCTCCTTCAGCCGAGCGGCCGCGGATTACGACGCGGCGGCGGTGTTGCAGCGGGAGGTGTGTTCGCGCATGCTGGAGCGGCTGGACTACGTCAAGCTGCAACCCTCGCGCGTCCTGGATGTGGGCAGCGGCACGGGCTGGGGAACGCGTCAGCTTACACAACGCTATCCTGCCGCGCAGGTGATCGCGCTGGATATCGCCATCGGCATGCTGCAGACCTCTCGGGGGCAGGCGGGCTGGTGGCAGAAGTTGTTCGGCGGCGCGAAGCAGGGCTATGTCTGCGCCGACGTCGAGGCTCTGCCGCTGGCGGCGAACAGCGTCGAGCTGGTGTGGTCGAACCTCGCGCTGCAGTGGTGCAACGATCTGCCGGCAACCTTCGCGGGGCTGCATCGCGTGTTGAAGGTGGACGGGCTGCTGATGTTCAGCACCTTCGGGCCGGACACGCTGAAGGAATTGCGCCAGGCATTCCATGGCGTGGACGGGCACAATCACCTGAACCGCTTCGCCGATATGCACGACATCGGCGATATGCTGACACGCAGCGGTTTCGCCGAGCCGGTGATGGACATGGAATACCTGACGCTCACCTACGACGATGTGCGCGGCGTGCTGCATGACCTGAAGCGCATCGGCGCGCATAATGCCACCGGGGGGCGCGGGCAGGGCCTGATGGGCAAACAGGCCTGGGCCCGGTTGCTGGATAATTACGAACGGTTGCGCCGCGACGGCAAGCTTCCGGCCACTTATGAAGTGGTCTACGGCCACGCATGGAAGGCGCAGCCGCGCATGACCAAAGAGGGGGCGGCGATCATCCGCACGCCATTCAAACTATGAGCTACTTCGTCACAGGCACCGACACGGGGGTGGGCAAGACCCTGATTTCTTGCGCGCTGCTGCACGCTTTTGCCGCGCAGGGCAAGCGGGTGATCGGCATGAAGCCGGTCGCAGCGGGCTGCGGCGATGACGACCAGCACGAGGATGTGGTGCGCCTGCGAGCGGCGAGCAACGTGCTTGCCGGCAAGGGGCAGGTCAACCCGTATTGTTTCCCGCGCCCGGTTGCGCCCCATCTGGCCGCGAAATTCGTCGGTGTCAGTGTCCATTTCTCGCGCATCGTGGCGTCGTTCAGCGAACTGAACGGAATGGCGGACGAGGTCATCGTCGAGGGCGCCGGCGGACTGCTGGTGCCGCTGAATGAGGAAGAGGATAGCGCCGACCTGATCGGGGAGATGGGGCTTCCCGTCATACTGGTCGTCGGAATGCGGCTGGGTTGCCTGAACCATGCGTTGTTGACGGTCGATGCGTTGAAGTGGCGCGGCCTGAAACTGGTTGGTTGGGTGGCGAACGTGGTGGATGCGGACATGGCGATGCTGGACGAAAACGTCGCTGCACTGCAGCAACGCATCGCCGCACCGCTGCTGGGCATTGTGCCGCATCAGGCGCAACCCGATGCGCGAGAAGCCGCCAAATTGCTCGATCTGAATTTGCTGGAGCAAGCGGAAGCGGATGACTGAATTCAGCATCTTCGCGGTGTTCCTGGTCGGACTGCTGGGCGGCGTGCACTGCCTCGGCATGTGCGGCAGCATCGTCGGCATCTTCACGACGCAGGCGCCCAAGGATGAGCCGCGCTGGCCGTTCCATCTGGCCTACAGCAGCGGGCGCATTGCGAGCTATGCAATCGCAGGCGCATTGGCCGGGGCCGTGGGGCAGGCCGGTCTGCTGATGCGCGATGCGGTTCCGGTGCAGCACTTGCTGTTTGCGCTGTCCAGCCTGATGCTCGTCGTCCTGGGGATGTATCTCGCCGGACTGTGGGGGGCGGCGCGTCAGCTCGAACGCTTGGGGGGCGGTCTGTGGAAACGCCTGCAACCCTTCACCGCCAGACTGTTGCCGGTGAACACCGTGCCGCGCGCATTGGGACTGGGCGTTTTGTGGGGCTGGTTGCCGTGCGGGCTGGTGTACAGCGTGCTGGTCACTTCGCTGGCGAGCGGCAGCGCATCGCAGGGCTCGCTCATCATGCTGGCGTTCGGCCTGGGCACGCTGCCGAACCTGCTGGCAATCGGTCTGTTCTGGGAAAGCATCAAGCGCTGGGCGCAGTCGCCGGGCGTGCGGCTGGCCGCCGGCCTGCTGGTGACGGGATTCGGCATATATGGCCTGGTCAAGGTGGGCTACACTTTCCACACCTACGGCTGGGCGGGGAGTTGTCATGTGGCTGCGTAATCTGTTCTTGTGTTCGCTCGTCGTTTTGCTCGGCGCTTGCGGCGAACCCAAGCTGCCATCCCCATTCCATGCCAGCGAGGTCGGCGAGAAGTTTTCACAGGCGGATTTCCATCTGACGGACCACAACGGCAAACCGCGCACGCTGGCGGATTTTCGCGGCAAGGCGGTGGTGCTGTTCTTCGGTTATACCCATTGCCCGGACGTGTGCCCCACCACGCTGGCCGATCTGGCTCATGCGATGCGCTTGCTGGGGAAAGATGCGGACAGGGTGCAGGTGCTGTTCGTCACGGTCGACCCGGAGCGCGACAAACCGGAGATGCTGGCGCAATACATCCCGGCTTTCCATCCCTCCTTCCTTGCCCTGTCCGGGGATGCCCAAGCCACGGCGCAGGTTGCCAAGGCGTTCGATGTGACCTACCAGAAACAGCCGACCACTTCGGGATACAACATGGACCATAGCGCCGGAACGTTCCTGATCGATCCCACCGGCAGGGTTCGGCTGCTTGCCCCTTATGGGCAGCGCGCCGAGTGGCTGGCCGACGATATCCGCCTGTTGCTGGCGTTGCATCGCAACTGATCATGCAAAAGATTCGCGATTACCTCTTCTCGCAGACCCACAGCGATATCGACGAGGTGAATTTTCCGGTCCGAGCCGAACAGATCCGGGCGCGCCTTAGCAACTATCCGTTGATGGTGGGCGGGCAGGTACTGCTGGCGCCGTTGCTGTGCGCGTTGATGTGGCCGGTAGTCGATCACGGCGTGTTGTTGTCGTGGCTATCGCTGGTGTATATCGCGCATCTGGCTGAAATAAGTTATTGGGCTGTTTACCGCAAGGCGAGCGGCACGATAGCGGAGTGCAAGCGGTGGCGCACGCGTTTCATCCTGTTCGTCGCGATACTGGGTACGCTGTGGGGCAGCATCGGTGTCCTGATGTTCGTCCCCGGCGATCTGGCCTACCAGGCGATGCTGATCTGCGTCATCCTGGGTCTGGCTGCAGGGGCGGTGACCGTCAACCCGGTGTTTCCGCCGGCCCTCTACATCTATGCCACTTTGCTGATTCTGCCGGTCATAGGCAGCTGCTTGCTGGTGGGCGACTATCCGCACCTTATCCTGGCGGTGATGCTGGCGGTGTACCTGGCGTTCGTGCTGAATGCCGGCCGCGAACTGGCGGGAACTTTCGAGTTGTCGCTGCACCGGGGGCTGGAGAATGCAAAACTGGTCGAGCAACTGACCGAGGAAAAACATCGAGCCGAACAGGCGCAACTCTCGGCCGAGCAGGCCAATCGGATGAAATCGAAGTTCTTCGCCGCCGCCAGCCATGACCTGCGCCAACCCGTGCATGCGCTCACCCTGTTCGTGGACGTACTGAAAAACCGCGAACACGATGCGCAGACGACCCAGTTGGTCGGGCAAGTAGAACAATCCGTCGAAGTGCTGGGTTCGATGTTCGATGCCTTGCTGGACATTTCCAGGCTCGATGCCGGGGTGGTGCAGCCGCGTTACGAGCGTTTTCCCATCCAGCCGTTGCTGGACCGGATGTATGCGGAATTTTCCTGGTTGGCGCTGGACAAGGGGTTACGCTTCGAGATGGCGAACAGCAGTGTGGCGGTCTACAGCGATTCGCTGTTGCTGGAACGCATCCTGCGCAACCTGATTGCCAATGCGATCCGCTATACCGAGCGGGGCGAGGTGGTGGTGAGCTGCCGGCTGGCGGACGACGGCCTGCAGCTCGAGGTGCGCGACACCGGCATCGGCATCACGCCCGAGCATTTGCCGCATATCTTCGAGGAGTATTACCAGGTCGGCAACCGCCAGCGCGATCGCAGCAATGGCTTGGGATTGGGCCTGGCGATCGTCAGGCGCCTGGAGCAGTTGCTTGGCTACCGCATGACGCTGGATTCCACACCCGGCGCGGGCAGCCGTTTCGCCTTTGTTGTGCCGCTGGCCGATGCTACGGCATCTCCTGATGCTATGATTCGCCCCGTCGAATCGGCCTGAGGAGAAGGAAGGCAACCATGAAGATTTTGCTGGTAGATGATCATGCGCTGTTCCGCGAGGGGTTGCGCTACGTGCTGCAACAATTGCCGGAAGAAGTCGAGATCCTGGAGGCGGGTAATTTCCCCGATGGGTTGAGGCTGGCGGAGTTGCATCCGGAGTTGGATCTCGCACTGCTGGACCTTAACATGCCCGGTAGCGAAGGGGCGATCTCGATCAAGTTCTTCCATCAGCGATATCCCCATATCCCGGTCGTTGTGGTGTCCGGCGAGGATGGCCGCGGGATCATGGAAACGGTGATGAACTATGGTGCGATGGGCTTCGTATGCAAGAATTCCACGGCGCCGGTGATGCTGGGCGCACTGAAGCTGGTGCTGTCCGGCGGCGTGTACATCCCGCCTCAGATATTGCAGCAGCACAGCGTGGCCGAGCCGAGGCCGCGTGAAGGAGAGCGAGTAGACCGGCGCAGCCTGCGCACCAACGAATACGGCCTGACGGCGCGCCAGATGGAAGTCCTCAAACACCTTGCGGCGGGCCTGTCCAATAAGGAGATCGCCCAGGCGGTGTATCTCGCCGAAGGGACCGTGAAGATACATGTTGCCGCGATATATCAGCTGTTGCGGGTAAACAGCCGCATGGAGGCGGTGCGAGCCGCCGAGCAACTGGGCTTGATCGGTGGGACCTCGCATGGCTGAGGTGAAGGGCGAGCTGCCGGGAAACAAGCTGTTCGTTTTGCTGCGCGAGTCGCGCTGGCTGCTGCTGGCTGCCGGTGCGGCGTATTTCGCCATGGCGTTGTACGGCTACGACCCAGCCGATCCGGCCTGGTCGCATAGCGCCACCGGCGCGCAGACCGGCAATCCCGCCGGTGCGCTCGGGGCGCATCTTGCGGACCTGTTGTTCTACCTGTTCGGCGTCTCTGCCTGGTGGCTGGTGGCGTTCATGGTGCAGCGCGTGTGGGCGGGCTACCGAGGCCTGCGCCCAGACAGCGTTTTCTGCAAGCGCACTTTCTGGGTTTCCGTTGGCGGTTTTGCGGTGCTCCTGCTGGCCAGCAGCGCACTTGAAGCCATCCGTTTGCACACCCTGCAAGTCGCGCTGCCGCTGGCTCCCGGCGGCATGCTCGGCGCGGTGTTCGGAGATGCGCTGGCTCAGTTGTTGGGATTCACGGGCGCGACGCTGGTTCTGCTGGTGTTGATCGCCACCGCTTTTAGCGTGTTCAGCGGCCTGTCCTGGCTACGTTTCATCGATAGCCTCGGCGCAGTACTGGAAGAGGCTTATCGCCGGGGATATCTGGCGTGGCAGACGCGGCGCGACAAGCGCATCGGGGCGCAGGCGATGCAGGAACGCAGCATCGTGGTGAAAGAAGAGAAGAAGCGCGTCGAGGAACACCAGCCCATCCACATCGAGATGCCTGTCGTCGAGATCCCGCGCTCGAAGCGCGTGGAAAAGGAGAAGCAGGTCTCGCTGTTCACCGAGATGCCGGATTCGCCGCTGCCGCCGCTGCACCTGCTGGACGAGGCGACGCAGCAGGTCGAAGTGGTTTCCGCCGAAACGCTCGAGTTCACTTCGCGCCTGATCGAACGCAAGCTCAAGGACTTCGGCGTGGAGGTCAAGGTGGTCGGCGCCTATCCCGGCCCGGTCATCACGCGCTACGAAGTCGATCCAGCGGTCGGCGTGAAGGGCAGCCAAGTGGTCAATCTGATGAAGGACTTGGCGCGCGCGCTGTCGGTCGTCAGCATCCGCGTGGTCGAGACCATTCCCGGCAAGACTTACATGGCGCTCGAACTGCCCAACCCGAAACGGCAGATGGTGCACCTGTCCGAGATACTCGGCTCTCAGGTGTATGCCGACATGAGCTCGATGCTGACCATGGCGATGGGCAAGGACATCTCCGGCAAGCCGGTGGTCGCCGACCTGGCGAAGATGCCGCACGTGCTGGTGGCGGGTACCACCGGCTCCGGCAAGTCGGTGGCGATCAACGCGATGATCTTGAGCCTGCTGTATAAGGCCACGCCGCAGCAGGTGCGCCTGCTGCTGGTCGATCCCAAGATGCTGGAGCTTTCCGTATACGAGGGCATTCCTCATCTGCTGTGTCCGGTGGTTACCGACATGCGTCAGGCCGCATCGGGGCTCAACTGGTGCGTGCAGGAGATGGACCGGCGTTACAAGCTGATGTCCGCGCTGGGCGTGCGCAACATCGCCGGTTACAACCAGAAGGTGCGCGACGCGATCAAGGCCGAGAAGCCGCTGACCAATCCGTTCACGCTGACACCGGAGAACCCCGAGGCGCTGGAGGAACTGCCGCTGCTCGTGGTGTTCATCGACGAGTTGGCCGACCTGATGATGGTGGTGGGCAAGAAGATCGAGGAGCTGATCGCGCGTCTCGCGCAGAAGGCGCGCGCTTCCGGCATCCACTTGGTGCTGGCGACCCAGCGCCCGTCGGTCGACGTGATCACCGGCCTGATCAAGGCCAACGTGCCGACGCGCGTGGCGTTCCAGGTGTCGTCCAAGATCGACTCGCGCACCATCCTCGACCAGATGGGCGCGGAAGCGCTGCTGGGACAGGGCGACATGCTGTACCTGCCGCCGGGCACCGGTTATCCGCAGCGCGTGCACGGCGCATTCGTGTCCGACCAGGAAGTGCATCGCGTCACCGAGCACCTCAAGAGCCAGGGCGAGCCGCAATATATCGACGGCGTGCTGAATTCGCTGGAGGAAGCGGGTGGTGAAGAGGGCGGAGGCGGTCCTGCGCTGGATGCGGAAGCCGATCCGATGTACGACCAGGCCGTAGAGATCGTGCTCAAGTCTCGTCGTGCCTCGATCTCCTCGGTGCAGCGCCAGCTGCGCATCGGTTACAACCGCGCAGCGCGTTTGATCGAGCAGATGGAGGCTGCAGGTCTCGTCAGCGCGATGCAGAGCAACGGCAACCGCGAGGTGATCGCCCCAGCCAGACAGGAGTGAGGATCGCGGATTGAGGGAACTGAGGCCTTTGCGTTGACTCAATCCCCAATCTTCGATTCTCGATCTCCAATCCTTATTTGAGAAAAGAAATGAAACCTATCGTTGCCCTCTTGCTGTTGTGCCTTGCGCCGTTTGCCCACGCAGGCGGCATCGACAAGCTCAAGGAATTTGTCGCTTCCACCCGTTCCGCGCAGGCGGATTTCAGTCAGGTGGTGTTGGACCAGGGCGGCAAGCGCCTCCAGAGCGCATCCGGCGTGATGCAGTTCGTGCGTCCGGGCAAGTTCCGCTGGACCTACCAGAAGCCGTACGAGCAGCTCATTGTCGGCGACGGCGCGAAGTTCTGGCTGTATGACGTGGACCTGAACCAGGTGACGGTAAAACGGCTCGACGCCGCGCTGGGCAGCAGTCCGGCGGCGTTGTTGTCCGGCAGCAACGAGATCGAACGCGGCTTTGCGCTCAAGGAGAGCGGCAGCCAGGACGGCCTGGAATGGCTGCAAGCTACGCCCAAGGCGCAGGACAGCAGTTTCAACGGCATCCGGATGGGATTCAACGCGCAGGCCGAGTTGGTGGTCATGGAGTTGAACGACCAGTTCGGCCACAAGACCGTGCTGCGGTTTTCCGGACTGAAGCGCAATCCGCAACTGTCGCCGCAATTATTCAAGTTCGAGCCGCCGAAAGGCGCGGATGTGCTGAGCGAGTGATGGACGATCTGTTTGCCCCAAACCAGCCCGCCGCGCCGCTCGCCGAGCGGTTGCGTCCCAGGCATATCGATGAGGTCATCGGCCAGTCGCATCTGCTGGGAGAGGGCAAGCCGCTGCGCCTCGCGTTCCAGTCGGGCAAGCTGCATTCGATGATCCTGTGGGGGCCGCCGGGCGTGGGTAAGACCACGCTGGCGCGCCTGATGGCCTCCGCGTTCGATGCCGAATTCGTGCCGCTGTCGGCGGTGTTGTCTGGCGTGAAGGACATCCGCGAAGCCATCGCGCAGGCCGAGCTTACCCTGCAACAGAGCGGTCGCCACACCATCCTGTTCGTCGACGAAGTCCACCGTTTCAACAAGTCGCAGCAGGACGCATTCCTGCCGTTCGTCGAGCAGGGGCTGGTTACCTTCATCGGCGCGACCACCGAGAACCCTTCGTTCGAATTGAACAACGCCTTGCTGTCTCGGGCACAGGTGTACGTGCTGCAATCCCTGTCCGAAGCCGAGATGGGGCAGCTGTTCGAACGCGCGCAGCAGGCCGCGCTGCGGGACATCTCATTCGACGCGGCAGCGAAGGAGCGCGTGATCGGCTATGCCGATGGCGATGCGCGCCGCCTGCTCAACGTGCTGGAGCAACTGCAAACGGCGGCGGAGGCGGCAAAAACCACCAAGATCGACACCGAGTTTCTGGACGCCACACTGGCGCAGAAGATGCGCCGCTTCGACAAGGGCGGCGAGGCCTTCTACGACCAGATCTCTGCGCTGCACAAATCGGTGCGCGGCTCCAATCCCGATGCTGCCCTATATTGGCTCGTGCGCATGTTGGATGGCGGCGCCGATCCGCGCTACCTGGCGCGGCGCATCGTGCGCATGGCCTGGGAGGATATCGGCTTGGCCGATCCGCGCGCCATCCAGTTGTGCAACGATGCCGCCGCCACCTACGAGCGCCTGGGCTCGCCTGAGGGCGAGCTGGCGCTGGCGCAGGCCGTGCTGTACCTGGCCGTTGCCGCCAAGTCGAACGCGGGATACGTCGCGTATAATGCCGCCCGCGCCTGGGTCAGGCAGGACGGTTCGCGCGAAGTGCCGCTGCGCTTGCGCAATGCCCCGACCAAATTGATGAAGCAACTGGATTACGGCAAGGATTACCGCTACGCGCACGACGAAGCGGAAGCCTATGCGGCGGGCGAAAACTATTTTCCTGATGACATGCCTGAAGTGAGCTTCTATGAGCCGACCGACCGAGGTCTGGAAGGCAAGATCGCCGAAAAGTTGGCGCACCTGAGAGAACTGGATGTAAGAGCGAAGAAATAGTATGAGTAGCAATTCAAACGAATACCAAACCAATTCCAATCAATGGCCGGAACATGCGGCGGCACCCAACACGCACAACCGCGTGTTCGAACTGGTAAGGCAATATTTGACCGCCCCTGAGGGCAAGAAGGTGTGTGACCTGCCGTGCGGCGCGGGGGCGTTCTCCGCGCGCCTGGCGCAACTGGGCGCGGATATCACCGCGGTGGATATCGAGGCGGTCGAGCCGTTCTACTATGACCGTGGCCATCGGATCCTGGCCGACGCGAATCTGCCTCTGCCGTTCGCCGATGGCGAGTTCGATGCGATGGTCTCCATCGAGGGGATCGAGCATCTGGAGAATCCCTCGTTCTTTTTGCGCGAATGCGCGCGTGTGGTCAAGCCGGGCGGCCTGGTGTTTCTGTCCACGCCTAACATCGATAGTTTCCGTTCACGCCGTTCGACGTTCTTGCATGGCTTCCCGAAATATTTCCGGCCCAAGACTGCGGACCGCAAGGACGCCTACCATCTGCATCCGATCGACATGACATTCGTGCGCGGTGCATTGCGCAAAACCGATCTTTCCATCGTCGAGTTGGCGGTGAATCGGTTCAGCGGGCGCAATATATTCAGGGAGCTTTTGCGTCCGCTCTTTACGGCGAAGCTGCCTGAGGAGATGCGTGGACAGATCCCGTTTTACGGAGAAGTGCTGATCTATGTGTTGCGCAAGAAGGTCGCTGAGGTGAGTGCCGGTGAGGGGGCTTTGCCTCATCGCGAATCCGATTTTGCATAAATTTACTGGAGTTCTTGTTAATGGTCATTCTTGGCATCAACGGCAACCGTCGCGAGCATAACTCTGCGGCGTCGGTCATTGTCGACGGCAAGCTGGTTGCGTCTGTCGAAGAGGAACGCATCTCCAGAATCAAGGGCGACAATGCCTATCCGGCCGGGGCCATCGCGGAGGTGCTGTCCATCGCGGGGTTGCGCGAGCAAGATGTCGATGTGGTTGCGCAGGCCAATTTGTCGCGCTGGGACCAGAAGCCTTATCTGGATCGACTTTTCCAACGCGTCGCGCAACTCGGTAAGCAGGAGCCGGAGCTCAGCAAGTTCTACTGGAAGCACCAGGTCGAGCGTTACGTGCGGGTGTTGCGTCCGCGCAAGAAGCCCGCGGGCGTGTTGGCGGATAAGCCGACACAGACCGTCGAACACCATCAGGCGCATGCTGCTTCGGCTTATTACGCCAGCCCGTTCGGCGACGAGCGCGTCGGCGTGATCACGCTGGATGGCGCGGGAGACTTCTCCTGGGGTTCGGTGTGGGTCGGCGAGAACGGGAAGATGCGTGAGATAGCGCACCTGCCCTACCTGAACAGCATCGGCCTGCTTTATTCCGCCGTCACCCATCATCTCGGTTTCATCGCCGGTCGCCACGAGGGCAAAGTGCTGGGCTTGGCGGCTTTCGGCAATCCGGAGCCTTTCCTGTCGCGCCTCATGGCTCATACCAATGCGGCCGACTGGAATGCGCTGTTCGACGGGAAGCTGGCGCGCATTGCGCTGCGGCCGGTGTCGCCCATGGGGACCAGCGTTGTTGCGGAGCTGTGCGGCAGCCTGTCGCGCGAAGACATTGCGGCCGGTCTGCAGGCCTATACCGAAAAGATGATCTGCGCCTGGGTGCAGGAGCAGGTGGGCAAGCTGAACGTCAGCAAGTTGGCGTTGGCGGGCGGCGTATTTTCCAACGTCAAGCTGAACCAGCGCATCCTCGCCCTGCCCGGCGTCGAGGACATCTACGTCCACCCCAACATGGGCGACGGCGGCCTGGCGACAGGGGCTGCGTTCGAGGTTTACTCGCGCCTGCGCGGAGGCCTGCCTCCCGAACTTGCGCCGGTCTACCTGGGTACCGAGATCAACCGAGAGAATGCGCTGCAGGCACTGGGCAAGCTCGGCGTCAGCTACGAGGAACCGGAGAATTTGGCGCAGGCTGTCGGACGCCTGCTCGCCGACGGCAAGGTGGTGGCGCGCGCAGACGGGAAGATGGAATACGGCCCACGTGCGCTGGGCAACCGCACGGTGATGGCACCCTGCCACGACCCGAGCATCAATCAGTGGCTCAACAAGAAATTTGCACGCACTGAGTTCATGCCCTTCGCGCCGGTCATCCTGCAGGAGCATGCGCAGGAGTATTTCCCTGACTGGAACGAGGATCAGATCGCTGCGCGTTTCATGACGATCACTTATGACGCGTCCGATATCGCCAAGAAGAACATCCCGGCTGCGGTGCATGTCGACGGCACGGCGCGCCCGCAGGTGATCCGGCGCGAGGACAATCCGGGGTACTACGACATCCTCAAGGAATATTGCGCCATCACGGGTGTGGCGAGCGTGATCAACACCAGCTTCAACATGCACGAGGAGCCCATCGTGCGCACTGCGGAAGAGGCGATCGTCGCCTACCAGACCGCGGGGCTGGACGCGCTGGTGCTGGGGCCTTTCCTGTGCAAGGCGAAGGCCGAATAGATTTTTGAAACGATTTTTCGGCGGTGTCCGCCAGAAGCGAGAAGAACCATGTTGGATATACAAGCATTACGCACCGATTTGACCAATGTCGCTGCCCGTTTGGCAACGCGCGGTTTTGTACTGGATACGGCCCGCTTCGAGCAGCTCGAAGGTGAGCGCAAGACTATCCAGACTCGCACGCAGGAGTTGCAGGCCAAGCGCAACTCGACCTCCAAGCAGATCGGCGCGGCCAAGGCCAAGGGCGAAGACGTATCGGCCATCATGGCCGAGGTGGCGACGCTGGGCGATGAGTTGAAGCAGCTCGAAACGCGACTCGCCGAGATTCAGCAGGCGTTCGACGCGTTCCTGTCGGTCATTCCGAATACACCGCATGCAAGCGTGCCGGTCGGCAAATCGGAAGCCGACAACGTCGAGGTGCGCCGCGTCGGCGACGTTCCGCAGTTCGGCTTCGAGGTGCAGGATCACGTTAGCCTCGGAGAGGGGCTGGGCGGTCTCGATTTCGATACCGCCGCGAAGATCTCCGGCGCACGCTTCTCGCTGCTGAAAGGGCAGCTGGCACGGCTGCATCGTGCTCTCGCGCAGTTCATGCTGGACACGCACACCGACAATCACGGCTACACCGAGACCTATGTGCCTTACCTGGTGAATGCCGATTCGATGCGCGGCACCGGGCAGCTGCCGAAGTTCGAGGAAGACCTGTTCCGCGTTCCGCGCGTGATGGGCGACGAGGGCGAGAAGAATTTCTACCTGATTCCGACGGCCGAAGTGCCCGTGACCAACATGGTGCGCGACGAGATCGTGCCGCAGGAAAAACTGCCGATGAAGTTCGTGGCGCACACGCCGTGCTTCCGCAGCGAGGCCGGTTCGTACGGCCGTGACACGCGCGGCATGATCCGCCAGCATCAGTTCGATAAGGTGGAGCTGGTGCAGATCGTGCATCCGGAGAAGTCCTACGAGATGCTGGAAGAGCTCCTCGGACATGCCGAGACCATCCTGAAGAAGCTCGGCCTGCCGTATCGCGTGGTCAAGCTGTGTACGGGCGATATGGGTTTCTCTGCTGCCACTACCTACGACATCGAGGTGTGGCTGCCCGCGCAGAACACTTATCGCGAGATTTCATCCTGCTCCAACTTCGAGGCGTTCCAGGCGCGGCGCATGCAGGCGCGTTTCCGCAACGCGCAAGGCAAGCCGGAGCTGGTGCATACCCTCAACGGTTCCGGCCTTGCCGTGGGCCGCACTTTGGTGGCGATCCTTGAGAACTACCAGCAGGCGGACGGCAGCGTGGTCGTGCCGGAAGTGCTGCGTCCCTACATGGGCGGGCTGGAGAAGATCACCAAGTGAGGGTAGTCCACCTGCTCGGCATCGCGGGAGTCGCGGAGCACGAGCGACCGGTTGCCAAGCTGTGGGGTAAGCGGCTGGAATGGCCTATGGTCGGTGTGGCCTTCTGGATCGTCGTCCAGTGGTACTTGGAGGAAACGCATTCCATTTCTCCCCTGTTGGCAGGTATTGCGGACTGGCTGGTCTGGTTGGCCTTCCTGCTGGAGACCTCGTTTCTGACCGCGCTGGTCGCCGACCGTCGCGGTTTTCTTGCCGGCAATTGGCTGAATCTGGTCATCATCATCGGCGGATTTCCCCTCTTCTGGCATGTCGCTCCATTGGCCGGCTTGCTGCGCAGTTTTCGGTTGATCCTGGTGGTGACGTTGCTGGTGCGCATGTCGAAATCGGCACGCAGGTTGCTGTCCCAACACAGGCTGGGGGCGACCATGGTTGTCGCGCTGATCACGATGGTGTTGTCCGGCATCGTCATTTCCCGCATCGACCCGTCGATCGGGACGGTATGGGACGGTATGTGGTGGGCATGGGTGACCATGGCGACGGTAGGTTACGGCGACGTCGTGCCGCATAACGGCGCCGGGCGCCTTTTCGGGGCGTTCCTGATCCTGTTCGGCGTCGTGCTGCTTTCGATGCTGACAGCGAACCTGGCGGCTTTCTTCATCGGAAGCGACGTCGAGAAGGTCGAGCAAGAGGAAAAGGAGGCCGACCGGTTGCTCAAGGATATCGAGGCGCGCCTCGAACGCATCGAGCGATTGCTGGAAGAGAAGAAAGGCGCGAGTCGGGATTAGCGCAGCAGGCGTTTCAACGGTTCGACCAGCCGATACGAAATCGCGCCTGAAGCGAAGGCAGTCTCATCAGGAGCTAGCCGCTTGAGCATGTCATGGTAGCTTCGGATGCTTTCCACCAATATCACTGCTTCGCCGCCGCGCGCGTAGCCGTATTTGAGCGTCTCGTAATAGCCGGGCTGGTTCAATGAGGGCATCCATTTCTTCACGTCGGCCCAGCTGTCGGGATTCATCCCCATGCGTTTGGTCAGGATGCGTGCATCTTCCAGATGTCCGTAACCTTGGTTGTATGCGGCGAGCGACATCCACGTGCGGTCCGGTTCGGCGATGCGTTCCGGCAGTTGTTCCTTGATCAAGGCTAAGTACTTCGCACCTGCAATGATGCTCTCGCGGGCATCAAGCCGATTGCCGACGTTCATCCGGTCGGCCGTTTCCTCAGTCAGCATCATCATGCCGCGCACGTTGGTAAACGAGGTGGCGAGCGGATCCCATTGAGATTCCTGGTAGGCCAGTGCCGCCAGCAACCGCCAGTCCGATCCGGTCAACGTCGCGGCCTCTTCGAACAGGCTGCGGTATTTCGGCAGCACCTGGTTGATGTTGGCGACGAAGGACGCGGCATCCAGTGTTTGCAGCCTGTTGTTGTGCCCATAGTAGCGTTCCAGCAGACGGCTCAATGTACCATCCCGCTCGATGCGGGAGAAGAAGACTTGCGCCTCCTTGAACAATGCGGGATCGACATCCCTTGAGAAGGCCCAGGCCAGCTTGGAGGGGGTGCCGATATCCATGGTCGCGACCAGGTTCGAGTAATAATTTCGCGCACTGGCGTATCGATTTTCATTTGCTACCGTACAGTCCAGTGTTCCGTCGGCGACCTCGCGGATCAGGTCGTCTGTCGTCGCGTTGCGACGGGTGTCCCATTTGAGGGAAGGGAAATTAGCCTTGGCTTCTATCAGGGCCGCTTCCGGGGCCGAGCCAGCGGGTACGGCGAGGCTCATGTCTTGCAGATTGGCGAGGCGCCGTGGTTGCCTGTGATCCCTGTTGCAGATCAATTGCTCGCGCACGGTTTGATAAGTGGGGCCGAAGTGAAGAGCGGAAACGTTGATTTCGCTGCGTAGCGAAGCGGCTGCCAGATGGGCGCGATGTCTGCGCAGTGCACGGTCGATCTTGTTCGTGGAGCTGGGAAGCAACTCGACGGTGGAGTGCAGGTGTTCTGCAAAAAGCGTAGCCAGTTCGCGCTCGAATTCGGCCTCCGATCCTTGTGCGGTATCGGGGACGATCACCAGTAGCTTGCCATTCCGCCAGGAGGGGAGTTGGGGGACGTAACTGTACAGCAGCAAGCCGATGCCAAGGGTTATTGCAATCAAATATCCGGTTAGATTACGCATGTGAACATGATGCACGAAATGGCAGGTTACTGGTAGAATGCGCGCCGCTGTAATAGACCGCATCCTGGAGAGGTGGCAGAGTGGTCGAATGTACCTGACTCGAAATCAGGCGTACGGTAACCCCGTACCGAGGGTTCGAATCCCTCCCTCTCCGCCAGATTAGGAAAGACATCCGCAAGGGTGTCTTTTTTATTTTGCGAACGTTTTTTGATATTTGATTTACGTCAAATACCCCATCCCGATTCTGCATACTATCCCTACGCGCAATCAGCGCCAATCCTGACCATCCTGCGTGGTTATGCGCGTAATTAGTACGGTTTTCCCCTTTACGTGTCCCTGATTGGTGTGCCATGATTGCGCAGCTTTTAAAGCTGTAACGAAGAGATGTGTTACTTGCTTGGCTGTATTTGAGGTAACACATTGTTTTTTAACTTGGCTCTGGGGAGGAGACTACTGTGGAAGCAACTCAAGCGACACCAGTAAAGTACGACATGGAAGTGGTTCGATGGTTCACCATCGCGGCCGCTATCTACGCTGTAGTAGGTACGCTCATCGGTGTGTATATCGCATCGGAATTGGCGTTCCCGTTTTTAAACTTTGACATTCCGTATATCACCTTCGGGCGTCTGCGTCCGTTGCATACCAATGCGGTGATCTTTGCATTCGGCGGTTGTGCGTTGATGGCGACCGGTTTCTACATGGTGCAGCGCACCGGCGCGACCAAGCTGTGGAGCAATGGCTTGGCATGGTTCACCTTCTGGGGTTGGAACCTGATCATCGTGCTGGCCGTGATCACTCTGCCGCTGGGTCTGACTTCCGGCAAGGAGTATGCGGAGCTGGAATGGCCAATCGACATCCTGATCGCCGTTGTGTGGCTGTCCTTCGGTCTGAACCACATCATGACCGTGTCGATCCGCAAGACCTCGCACATCTATGTGTCCAACTGGTTCACCATGGGCATGATCGTGATGATCACCTATCTGCATGTGGTTAACAGCTTGGCCATTCCGGTCAGCCTGACCAAGTCCTACTCCATCTACACCGGCGTGCAAGACGCGATGGTGCAATGGTGGTGGGGTCACAATGCGGTGGGTTTCTACCTGACTGGCGGCTTCCTGGGCATCATGTACTATTTCGTGCCTAAGCAAGTTGGCAAGCCCGTGTTCTCCTATCGTCTGTCTGTGTTGCACTTCTGGGCGCTGACCTTCGGTTACGTTTGGCTGGGTGCTCACCATCTGCAATACACTGCTCTGCCTGACTGGACTGGTTCCTTGGGTGCTGCAGTTTCCCTGGCGATGATCATTCCGTCCTGGGGTGGTGCGATGAACGGTATGATGACTCTGTCTGGTGCATGGGACCGTCTGCGTACCGACTACATCCTGCGCTTCCTGGTTGTGGCTCTGGCGTTCTACGCGATGTCCACCTTCGAAGGTCCGGTGATGTCCATCAAGACCGTTAACGCTCTGTCTCACTACACTGACTGGACTGTTGGTCACGTGCACTCCGGCGCATTGGGCTGGATGGCGATGGTTGCCTACGGTGCGATGTACCACATGGTGAAGAAGCTGTGGGGCGTGGACAAGATGTACTCCGAAGGCCTGGTGAACGTTCACTTCTGGCTGGCTACCATCGGTACGGTGGTTTACGTCGTGGCGATGTGGGTGTCCGGCATTATGCAGGGTCTGATGTGGCGTGACTACGACGAGTACGGCACTCTGACCTATACCTTCGTTGAGTCTGTATCCGCAATGCATCCGTACTACGCGATGCGCGCAATCGGCGGTGCAATCTTCAATCTGGGTACCTGGATCGCGCTGTACAACATCGTGATGACAGTGCGTACGGCAAGTGCTGTGCGTGCCGCTAACGCTGTTCCGGCTAACGCATAAGGAGTGAGACATGTCTGATCACGACAAAATCTATTCGACAAAATTTCAGGACAAGATCGAACGCAACACGCTCCTGATGTTTGTAATGACCGCTTTCGCCGTGGCGATCGGCGGTATCGTGGAAATCGTTCCGTTGTTCTACTTGCCCAATACCGCGATGTCCGGCGGCGACGGCACGTTCAACGGTACGGCCCACAAGGACCAGAACGGCAACGTCATTCCGATGGACAAGATCGTCTGGAATCCGGCTACTTCCGCGCACAAGACGCTGGAAGACTGGCAGCCCGGCGACGGCGTTCGTCCTTACAAGCCGCTGGAACTGGCAGGCCGTTACGTTTACATCCGCGAAGGCTGCTTCCTGTGCCACTCGCAGATGATTCGTCCGTTCCGCGACGAGAAGGATCGTTATGGTCACTACTCGATCGCAGAAGAGTCCATGTACGACCACACCTATCAGTGGGGCTCCAAGCGTACAGGCCCGGATCTGGCTCGTGTTGGCGGCAAGTACTCGGACGAGTGGCATCGCCGTCACCTGCGCTATCCGCGTCAAGTGGTGCCTGAGTCCGTCATGCCGAACTACTTCTGGCTGGAAAACAGTCCTGTGAGAGTCGCGGAAACGGTTCAGACCATGAAGGTTATGACCATGATGCCGTTCAACCCGGTTCCTAAGACCATCTACTCGGATGCCTACATCGACGGCGCAGCTGCGCAGTTGGAAGGCAAGACTGAAATGGATGCGTTGATTGCCTTCCTGCAAGGCTTGGGCAATCACGTCAAGTTTGAAGAGGGTGTGAATTACCGTGACTAAGCTGCTCGGGTACCTTGGGATGGACGTGGAAGTCATGACC
Organism: Gallionella sp.; assembly: GCA_035605585.1. Lineage (GTDB taxonomy): Bacteria > Pseudomonadota > Gammaproteobacteria > Burkholderiales > Gallionellaceae > Gallionella. The sequence continues at coordinate 54,119 of DASTGP010000011.1, forward strand.
ACGAACGATTGGCTGGGAGTGTTCTTTGCCCTGGTTTCGGCGATCGGCATGGTGGCGATCTATTTCATGGTATTCCGGCCAGCCAACAAGGAATCGTTCGAGTCCCAGGGCGTTCTCGCCCTGGATGACGAAGACCCTATCAATATGGGAGAAAAAAGATGAGTGAAAAACACGATGTAGGTGGCGTGACAACGACAGGCCACGTGTGGGACGACGATCTGGGGGATCTGACCAATCAACCACCCAAGTGGTGGATGCTGGGCCTGACCGCCAGTGCGATCTGGGTGGTGGTGTACTTCCTGTACTACCCGTCGATTCCGGTTTCTAACGCAAACAGCTTCTTCAAGGGGCTCGGTGGCTGGACCGCGATCACTGAGATGGAAGCCGACAAGAGCGTGGTGGACAATGTCCGTAAGCAATATGAAGACAAGCTGAAGAACATGACTCCGGCCGCAATCTTGGCGGATAGCCAGTTGACCGAGTACGTTACTCGTTCCGGCAAGGTGTTGTTCGGTGACAACTGCGCGGCCTGTCACGGTCAGAATGGTGTGGGCACGACCGATAAGCAAGGTCTGTTCGCTCCTATCCTGAACGACGACGACTGGTTGTACGGTGGCAAGATCGACGACATCTACGCTTCCATCACTGGTGGACGTCAGGGCATGATGCCTGCACACAAGGACATCTTGTCCGCTGCCGAGATCGATACGCTGGCTAACGCAATTGCAGCAAGCAAGCCGACTTCCACGCCGTTGTTCGCGGAAAAGGGTTGTACCGCCTGTCACGGTCCGGATGGCAAGGGTATCCAGGCCATGGGTTCGGCTAATTTGACCGACAAGATCTGGCGTTTTGACGGCTCCGTCGAAGGTATCAAGTACACCATCGCCAACGGTGTGAACGCCGGCGTTCCCGGCACCCGTGTGGCGGTGATGCCATCCTTCCAGGCTGCAGGCAAGCTGAGCGATGCGGAAATGAAGAAGCTGGCTGTCTACGTGTACAAGTTTGGCGGTGGCCAAGCTGAAGCACCGGCACCCGCTGCAACTGCAGAGGCAGCAGCCTCCGCAGTTGAAGGGGCCGCACCCGCAGCACAGTAATTTGTCTCAATCCGTGCGGAAGCGATTCCGCACGGAACTTACCTACAAGGAGATATGAGAGATGAATCATGATATGGTGTTTTACGGCGTGATCGTTTGCGTAGTGGGCGCTGCCGCCGTTATGGGTTGGCTGTTCTACATGTTGTATCGGAACGCAGTCAAAGGTACTGACAGTCAGTAACTGCAGGAACGTTTGGGAAGGAGGAGAGTCATATCTCCTCCTTTTTTCGTATTGTGAACAGGATGACTCCGGATTGATTCTGCCTGTGTCGCAGAGCCTATCGGGAGCCATCTTGAAATTTGGCGATAGACCAAATCAACGCAGGGCATATTGAGGAGCGAGGACGTGGACAAGGAAGTCGAGCATAAGGAAGTCGGTGCTGTCACCAGCATTTATCACGAGTTTGAGAATTGGAATGTCAACAAGGGCGACAAGACCATACATGCCAAGCGCATGCCGGGGTTCTTCCGCACCGTAAAGAACTATACGCAATTGGCCCTGTGGCTTCCGTTCTTCCTGCTGCCCTACATGCGCTGGAACGGCAAGCAGGCAATTTTGTTCGATATCCAGAATCGCCAGTTCCACTTCTTCAATCTGACGGTTTTGCCGCAGGACATCTGGATGTTGTCGCTGCTCCTGCTGGTGCTGGCAATGACCCTGTTTGCGGTCACTTCCGTCGCATCGCGAGTGTGGTGCGGCTATTTCTGCTTCCAGACCGCCTGGACCGACTGGTTTACCTGGATCGAGGACAAGATCGAGGGGAATCCGACGGCGCGACGCAGGCTGGAAGAGGCTCCGTGGGACTTCGACAAGATCAAGAAGAAGGTCTCCAAACACTTCATCTGGATGGTGATTGCCCTGTTCACCGGCATCAGCTTCTCCGTCTGGTTCGTGGATGCCTATGATTACTGGCGCGACCTGGTACATTTCCAGTTGCCGATGGTGGGCTGGGTGGTCATTACCATGTTCTTCCTGGGCACCTACATTCTGGCCGGGCTGCTGCGTGAGCAAACCTGTTTCTGGCTGTGCCCATACGCCCGTATCCAGGGGGTGATGTCTGACGCGCAGACGATCTTGCCGACCTACGATTTCAATCGAGGCGAACCGCGCGGCAAGTTGCGCCGGGGCGGCGAGGTCGTGGCACAACAAGGTGACTGTATCGACTGCTTCCAGTGCGTTCAGGTCTGCCCGACGGGAGTGGACATCCGCGAAGGCCAGCAACTGGGCTGTATCACTTGCGGCCTGTGCATCGACGCCTGCGACTCCATCATGGACAAGATCGGCAAGCCGCATGGCCTGATTCGTTATGCCTCGCTGGACGAACTGGAGGGCAAGCCGGCGAAGAAGATGTACCAGCATCCCCGCACGCTCGTATATATCGGCATTATCCTTCTGGCGTTGGCTGGCATCGTGTATGGCCTGACGCACCTCGGGTCGATGACCTTGAAGGTGATTCCGGAGCGCCAGCCGCTGTTCGTGACGCTGAGCGATGGCTCGATCCAGAACAAGTACGAATTCAAGGTGCTTAACAAGACCGACAAGGACGTGTTTGTGACAGTCGCGGCTGTAGGCGGCATCAAGGGGCAGCAAGTCATCGGGGCCGAGAAGCCGTTGCTGACCCATCATGGCCGCGGTACCTCGTTCACCATTTTCGTCAAGGCACCCGGCGAGAACATCAAGCAGGAAGTGACCCCATTGGAGTTCCGTGTGCAGTCCGTCGATGATCCGATGATCGCGGCCGAGTATTCGACGAAATTCAATGGCCCCAAGCATTAACTACTGAATCCTGGAGTTAGAGAAAATGATTTCACAGAGCAATAAGGCCGGTTTTCGAAATCCCTGGCTGATCGGCATGATAGGGCTGATCATAGTGGTGCTTGGGGTGAACATCACCTTCATCTGGTATTCGGCCAACGGCAGCCGCTCTTCGCTCGTCGATCAGGATTACAAGACCAAGGACCGCAAGGCGAATGAAGAGTTGTTGAAGGAGCTGCGCGAGCAGCAGGCGCTCGCTTGGCAGACTTCCATCAAGAAGCCTTCATCGCTGGTCATGGGTACGCCCGCCACGTATGAAATCAGCGTGGTGGATCGCGACGGCAAGCCCGTGAGCGGAGCGATGTCGGTCGAGGCGTACCGTGCCTCGGATGCCAGCAAGGACTTCACCACCGAGTTCAAGGAAGTCTCTCCCGGCAACTATCAGGGGGCCATCAATTTTCCGTTGAAGGGTTACTGGGAGTTGCGCATCCATGTCAAAAGGGGGGAGGACGATTTCGGCGTGAATACCGACAGGTTCATGGTCGCCGAAACCGCACCGTAATCCTTCGATGATGCAGTACCGCGAGCCCTCCGCCGGCGTTTGTTACCATTGCGGCTTGCCGATCGGTCCGGAGGCCGATTATCGCGCGGTGCTGGACGCGGCGGAGCGGCGTTTCTGCTGTTTCGGCTGTCAATCGGTTTCCACCGCCATCCATGAGGCGGGGCTGCAAGGCTACTACCAGCGCACTCCCGAGGGAGCGTTGCTCGCGCCGCCGCCCGAACCGCCGAAAGATGTAGAGATCTACGACTTCGACGAAGTGCAGCAGGAATTCACCACCTGCTCCGGCGATGTTCGCGACATCCACTTGCTGGTTGAGGGCATCCACTGTGCGGCCTGCGTGTGGCTGATTGAACGCGGCTTGCAGCGCATCCCCGGCGTGATCTCCGCCAATGTCAACCTGGCCGCCAAGCGCCTGCACCTGCGCTGGGATAACAGCAAGAGCAAGCTTTCCGACCTGATACGCGCGCTTGCCAAGATCGGCTACGCAGCCGTCCCGTACGACCCGGAGAGTGCGGAGGGCTCGATCAAGAAGACCAACCGGGCCATGCTGTTCCGTCTGTTCTTCGCCGGCTTTGCCATGATGAACATGATGTGGATCTCCATCGCGCTATACAGCGGCGCGAACCAGGACGAGTTCCGCGAGTTCTTCCACTGGATGGGGCTAGTGCTGGCCACGCCGACGCTGCTGTATTCCGGCTATCCCTTCTATCGCGGCGCCATCGGCGGGCTACGCGGCGGGCGTTTGACCATGGATATGCCCATTGCCATCGGCCTGTCCGTTACCTATTTGTACTCCCTGTATGTCACGGTCACCGGCAGCAAGACCGGGGAAGTGTATTTCGATACCGTTACCAACCTGACCTTCGTGATCCTGATTGGCCGTTATCTGGAGGGCATGTTCCGTCACCAGGCCGTGTCCGCCACCAAGCGCCTGATGGAGCTGCAACCGCGCGTCGCCATCGTGATGCGCGACGGGTTGGAGCAGATGACGCCGATACGGGGCGTGAAGCTGGGCGACCATGTCCTGATCAAGCCCGGACACAAGGTGCCGGTGGATGGCGTGGTGCTCGAAGGCCACAGCGCAGTGGACGAATCCATGCTGAGCGGCGAGTCGGTCCCGGTGAGCAAGGCGGCCGGCGCGCAGGTGTCTGCGGGCACGGTGAACACGACCGGCGCCCTGTTGGTCGAGGTGCGTTCGCTGTTGCAGGATACCACCCTGTCCAAGATCATCCGCCTGGTGGAGGAGGCGCAGTCCTCCAAGGCTCCGATCCAGCGGCTGGCCGATACCATCGTGCCGTGGTTCGTGCTGGTCACCCTGATCTGTGCTGCGTTGACCTTCTTCGTCTGGAATCAGCACGACTTCGAGGTTGCGCTGATGGCGGCGACTTCGGTGCTCATCATTACATGCCCGTGTGCGCTGGGCATGGCGACGCCGATGTCCATTGCGGTGGCTTCCGGACTGGGGGCGAAACACGGCATCCTGGTCAAGAACGGGCTGGTGCTGGAGACGTTATCCAAGGTGACCCACTTCGTGTTCGACAAGACGGGGACGCTGACCGAGGGCAAGATGAGCGTCGCGCAGCTGCATGTCGCAGCCGGGAGCAACGAGCAAGAGGTGTTGAGCACTGCCGCTGCAGTGGAGCGCTACAGCGAACACAGCGTGGCAAAGGCCATCGTTGCGGAGGCGGATGCGCGGCAACTGGGTTATCGCGATATCGCCGTGGGTGGCTTCCATGCCACGGCCGGCTTGGGCGTGGAGGCGAGCGTTGCCGGGCAGGCACTGCTGTTAGGCAGCGCCGAATGGCTGGTCCGGCGCGGCATTGCCTTGGATGCCGAGCTGCAAGCCAGGGCGAATGAGCTGGAGGCGCAGGCGATGAGCTGCGTGCATGTTGCGCAAGGCGGGAAACATGTCGCCATTCTCGCGCTGGCCGACAAGTTGCGTTCCGATGCGCTGCAGCTGGTGAATGAATTGCGGGCGGAAGGCATCGCAATGACGCTGCTTTCCGGCGACCGCAGGCCGGTCGCCGAGGCCATTGCGCGACAACTGGGCGGCATGGATGTGATCGCCGAAGTGCTGCCGCAGGACAAGGATCAGGTGATCCAGAAATTGCAGCAGGCAGGTGCGGTGGTGGCGATGGTGGGAGACGGCATCAACGATGCGCCGGCGCTGATCCGTGCCGACGTCGGCATTGCGCTGGGGTCGGGCACGGACGTTTCAGTGGAAAGCGCCGACATCGTGCTGATGCACAACGAGTTGGACAAGGTGCGTCAGGCCGTACAGCTGTCGCGCCGCACCTTGCGTACCATCAAGCAGAATATCGGGCTGTCTTTCGTGTATAACGCCATCATGGTGCCGCTGGCGATGATGGCCAAGGTCAGCCCGCTGGTGGCGGCGATCACCATGCCGATCAGTTCGCTGGTGGTGATCGGCAATGCGGCGCGGATACGCACGCTGTTTAAGAACCAATAGAGGTGTTGCTATGAATGTGATCTACAGTTTGATTCCCGGCATGATGTTCTTCGGTGTCCTGCTCGTCGTGGTGCTGATTGTCGCGGTAAAGAAGGGGCAGTACGAGGACATGGAGGGTAGCGGCAGCCGCATCCTGCTGGATGACGACGAAGACATGATGCCGCACCCCGCCGGCCGGCAGGATGCGGTCAAGAAGGCTACTGACTGATCAGTTCACCGTCCGCCAGCAGGGGGCGGGTCAGCTTGTCGAATTCTTTCGGCGGTACGTATTGCAGCAGGGGTTTTTCTTCCCCGCCCAGCGCGATATCGAGCCCGCTCTGTGGATACAGCCAGTGGATCACGCCGGTCTTCTTTTCCCGGACGCGCTGAGCCGGCTGGCCGAAACGCTTGAGGAACAAGTCCTCCTCCACGCGTGATCCGGGCATATAGGTCAGGCTGCTGATCGGCAGCGTGCGCAGCTTGGCAATGTCTTCAGGCGTCATGGTGATCTTCTTGCCGCTTCCAGTCGCAGCCATGCGCAGACCGCGTTCATACATGGACAGCATTTCCGCATCAGGAACGGCGATCGTCAGGACGATCTTGGAGCGCAGCCCGGCCAGATCGACTTGCTCGAAGAACACTTCGGCGACCAGTTTTCCGTCAGGAGACTTGAAGAGGCTGGGCTTGGCCTCTTCCTTGAAGCGTTTTTCCGCATCGTTGGCGGTGGACTCTCCCAATGTCAGGCCGAAGACCCGCACGGTGTCCTGCGTGGAGTGCTCGATGTGCCAAGGCAAGTCTTCTTTCTTCCTGGGATCGCCCGGGATGAAAAAAGAGCCGACGAAGATCAGGACCGACAGGATGCCGACCCACCAATAGATTTTGCGTTCAGTTGTCATGCGGGAGTCAAAGCCGGGTTATTGAGCCAGAACGGACTGCGCTTCCGGATCTTGTTCGATGAGGCGTTTCGGCAACGTGCCGTGGCGAGCCTGGTACATGGAGTCGTTCCCCATGACGATCAGCACCAGCAGCGCCACCATGAATGGAAGCAATCCCACGCCGCCGATCAGGGCGATGGTGGGGATCTTGGCCCAACCCATCATCTTGGAAAGCAGCAGGGCACTGCCGCAGATCGTGAGGGTCGCGGTCAGCAGCTTCATGAAGGTGCGGTTGCGCTTGGCGGCGATCCTCCAGTGCACCCTGACGAACCAGGTGTCGCTGGCGACGGTGGCACTGCGGGACTTGAGCTCGATATAGCCGATGATGCAGAACGAAGTGACCGGAACGACCAGTACGAAATACGGGAAGGTACTGAATACGCCCAGCGTGGAAGCGAACACCAGGATATGGTTGAATACCAAATTGATCAGGAAGATCTCATGCGGCCACTTGGCGCGCGTCGATTCTTCGAGCGAAACGCTGAATTGTTGATGCATTTTCCTCTCCTTGGGTGGTTATTCCGGGGCTAAGCGTCGCGCAGCATACCTACTTTAAGGCGGGATGTGAATGAGGCACAAAACCGTGCACTCATTTCCCCACGAAACCGTGCAGGCGCGGCAGGTCGAGGATCTCCACCGACCGTACCTTGACGCTGATCAGGCCGTCTTCCTGGAAATGGGAGAATGCCCGGCTGACGGTTTCCAGCTTCAGTCCCAGATAGCTGCCGATCTCGCGGCGCGACATGCGCAACTGGAAGCTGGTCGGCGAGAGGCCGCGTGCCGCAAAGCGCTGAGACAGGTTGAGCAGGAAGGCGGCGAGCCGTTCCTCGGCACGCATCGAGCCGAGCAGCAGCATGATGCCCTGGTCCCGCACGATCTCGCGGCTCATGATCTTGTGCAGGTGGCGCTGCAGGCTGGGCATCTCGCGGCTCAGGGCCTCCAGTTTGTCGAACGGCAGCTCGCAGACCTCGCTGTCCTCCAGCGCGACCGCGTCGCAAGTGTGGTGTTCGGTGCTGATCGCATCCAGGCCGATGATCTCGCCGACCATCTGGAAGCCGGTCACCTGCTCGCGCCCGTCCTCGTGCAGCACCTGGGTCTTGAACGAGCCGCTGTGGATGGCGTACAGCGCCTGGAACTTGTCCCCGCTGCGATACAGGTAGTCGCCGCGCGCGTAGCCGCGCTTGAGGTGGCTGATCTCGTCCAACAGCTGCATTTCGTCCTCGCTCAGGCCGACGGGCAGGCAAAGCTCGCGCAGGTTGCAGTTGGAGCAGGCGATTTTTAGGCGTGAGGGCGAAACGGGTCGTTGCACGTCGAGATATCCGGTTTGTTTCGATTGCCAATATGACACGGATTTTGATATATATCAAACTAATATACTCGGTTAACTGTCATAGTTCGCGGCACAATTTTTGGGGAAATTCAATGGATAAGGAAGTCAATCAACTGGTGGTGGATCTGGAGCTGATACGCAGGCTGGACAAGAACGGCCCGCGCTATACCTCCTATCCCACGGCAGACCGCTTCGTCGAGGCGTTCAATGCCGAAAGCTACCGCCAGTGGGTGGCCAAGCGCGAGATCGGCGGCATCGCCCGCCCGCTGTCGCTGTATATCCATATCCCGTTCTGCAACACGCTGTGCTTCTACTGCGCCTGCAACAAGGTCATCACCAAGGACCGCAGCAAATCCGCCGAGTACGTGCGCTACCTGCTCAAGGAAATGGCGATGCAGGCAGAACTGCTTGGCCCGGGCCAGGTCGTCGAGCAGCTGCACTTTGGCGGCGGCACGCCGACCTTCCTCAGCGACGACGAGATCCGCGAAGTGATGGCGGCGATCCGCAAGCATTTCAAGCTGGTGGAGGATGGCGAATATTCCATCGAGATCGACCCGCGCAAAGTCAGCGACGACACCATCGCGCTGCTCGGACAGACGGGCTTCAACCGCATCAGCATCGGCGTACAGGACTTCGACGAAGAGGTGCAGAAAGCGGTGAACCGCATCCAGAGCGAGGAAGAGACGCTGCGCATCATCCATGCCGCTCGCGGAAACGGCTTCAAGTCGGTCAGCATCGACCTGATCTACGGCCTGCCCAAGCAGACGCTGGAAGGTTTCGGCAAGACCCTGGACAAGGTGATCGCCGCCAACCCGGATCGCCTGTCGATCTACAACTATGCGCACATGCCGACCATCTTCAAGCCGCAGCGCCGCATCAACGATGCGGACATGCCCGCCGGGCAGTTGAAGCTGGACATCCTCAGCATGGCCGTGAACAAGCTGACCGCCGCCGGATATGTCTATATCGGCATGGACCACTTCGCCAAGCCGGAAGACGAGCTGGCCGTGGCGCAGCGCCAGGGACGTTTGCACCGCAACTTCCAGGGTTATTCCACCCATTCCGATTGCGACCTGGTGGCACTGGGGGTGAGCGCCATCGGCAAGATCGGCCCGACCTATAGCCAGAACTACCGCGAACTGGAAGATTACTACGACGCTCTCGACCGCAACGAGTTGCCCATCATGCGTGGGCTGGAACTGAATGCCGACGACCTGGTGCGCCGCGCGATCATCCAGGCGCTGATGTGCCACTTCGAGATTTCCAAGGAATCGTTCAATATCGCCTACCTGATCGACTTCGACCAGTACTTCGCCACCGAAATGGTCGAACTGCGCGAGTACGAGCGCGAAGGCCTGCTGGAGATCTCGCCGCAATGGATCAGCGTCACGCCCAAGGGCCGCATGTTGATCCGTAACATCTGCATGGTGTTCGACAAGTACCTGCGGACTCGCACCGAGCACGCTCGTTACTCCAAGGTAATCTGAAAACCTACTGCGCGACGCCGATTGCGGCGTTGCGCGGTGCTCGAAATCCTCATGTACTAAATGTACATTCCGGTTTCTCTGCGCCGTGCGCCTTGCACTCAAGCCGCTCGCTACGGTTTTGCCTCCGCTATAATCCACCTCCCCTTTCCTGTGTGAGGCGAAGAACATGAACAAGATCCTCAAATACACCCTGATCGGCACGGGCGGCGTGTTCGGCATCGCCGTGGCCGGAGCGGCCTACTTGGCCGCGACCTTTAATCCCAACGATTACAAGGATCAGATCATCAAGACGGTGAAGGAGAGCAAGCAGCGCGACTTGCGCCTCGACGGCGACATCACGCTGTCATTCTTTCCCTCCATCGGCGCGAACCTTGGCAAGGTGTCGCTCTCCGAGTACAGGAGCGATCAGCAGTTTGCCGCGGTCGAATCGGCACGCGTCTCGCTTGCTTTGATGCCGCTGCTTTCCAGGAAGGTGGTGGTGGACGAAGTGGCGGTGAGCGGCCTGCAGGCGACGCTGATCAAGCACAAGGACGGCACCACCAACATCGATGACCTGCTGGGCAAAAGCGAGCAGAAGCCTGCAGAGAAACAGCAGGTCGAGTTCGATATCGCCTCGGTAGCCGTCGAAAAGACGGCGCTCACTTACCGCGACGAAGGCTCGGGGGCGCAATACGCCATCAAGGATTTCAACCTGCACACTGGGCGCATCGCCAACGGCGTGCCCAGCAAGATCGACCTGTCCGCCAAGGTCCAGGCCAACCAACCCAAGCTGGATATCAACACCCGGCTCAAGACCACGCTGACCTTCGATCTGGACAAGCAGCAGTACCGCGTGGAAGGGCTGGATCTGCAGGCCGACGGTGCGGCGCTGGACATCAGCGGCCTCAAGCTGCAGGCAAGCGGCGACGCGAACGCCGATCTGGGGGCACAGCAGTTCGGCGCGCAGAAGCTCGCATTGAAGGCCAGCGGCGTGAAGGGCAAGGACGCCTTCGAGTCGACGCTGGATGTGCCGCGCATCGAAGCGACCAAGGACAGCTTCAGCGGCGACAAGCTGGCGCTGAGCGCGAGGCTGAACGGCGCGAACGACATCACCGCCACGCTATCGCTGCCCTCGATTCAGGGCAATGCGCGGGCTTTCGGCAGCCAGGCCCTGACCCTGTCGTTCGATGCAAAGGGCGATGCGCTGCCCGGCAAGCAGGTCAAGAGCGAGATGAAGGGCAGCTTCGCCTTCGATGCGGACAAGCAGCATGTCGAGGTCGCCCTTGCGGGCGGCTTGCTGCAGAGCCAGGTGAAGGCCAAGGTTGCGGTGAACGGTTTTGCCGAGCCTGCGATCGGCTTCGATGTGGACGTCGACCAGTTCGACGCCGACCTCTACATGCCGAAAAAGACGGCAGCGCCGAAGGCGGCCGAGCCCGAGCAGCCGCTCGACCTTTCCGCGTTGCGCAAACTCAACCTGGACGGCAGTTTGCGCATCGGCTCGCTCAAGGTGGCGAACGTGAAGTCCAGCAACGTGCGGCTGAACATGAAGGCGCGCAACGGCCAGGTCAACGTCGCTCCGCTGTCGGCCAACCTGTACCAGGGCAGCATGAACGGAAGCATCAGCGTCAATGCACAGGCCACTCCCAGTATTGCCGTCAACCAGACACTGAGCGGCGTCAATGTCGCTGCGCTGACCAAGGATGCAGCGAACTTCGACACGCTGGAAGGCAAGGGCAATGTCGGGCTGAATCTCACCATGCGCGGAGACACCGTGAGCGCGATGAAGAAGGCGCTCAACGGCACGATGTCACTGAACCTTGCCGACGGCGCGATCAAGGGTATCAATATCGCCAAGAAACTGCGCGAGGCGCAGGGCATGTTCGGCAAGGGCGGCGCCAGCGCGCAGACCCAGTCCGCCGATAATTCCGAGAAGACCGACTTCAGCGAGCTCAAGGCCAGCTTCAAGGTGAACAACGGCGTTGCGCACAACGAAGACCTGTCGCTGAAATCGCCGTTGTTGCGCGTCACCGGCAACGGCGACATCGACATCGGCAACGACCGCATGAACTACCTCGCCAAGGCCACGCTGGCCAAGACGCTGGAAGGCCAGGGCGGAAAGGACATGGTCGGCGGCATCACCGTGCCGGTGCGCGTCAGCGGCCCGTTCGCCGACCTGAAATACACCCTCGACTTCGGCGCGATGGTGGGCGAAGCCGCCAAGCAGAAGATCGAGGCCAAGAAGGAAGAAGTGAAGACCAAGGTGCAGGATAAGCTGAAAGAAAACCTCAAGGGCTTGTTCCGGTGATTGGCGGTAACGTAGGAGCGGGCCTTGCCCGCGACCAGAAAGTTCGCGGGCAGGGCCCGCTCCTACAGCGGCATTGAATGCATAGTTTCCCCTCCCGCCTCATCCGCTGGCAGCGCCAGCATGGACGCCACGACCTGCCCTGGCAGGAGCAGGATGCCTACCGAGTGTGGCTGTCCGAGATCATGCTGCAGCAGACTCAGGTTGCCACCGTCATTCCCTATTACCAGCGCTTCGTCGATTCGTTCCCTAACATAGCCGCGCTTGCTGCGGCGACCGAGGACGAGGTGCTCGCGCACTGGAGCGGCCTAGGCTACTACGCACGCGGCCGCAACCTGCATAAGGCTGCAATGCTCATCGCGGAAAAGCACGACGGCGAATTCCCGCGAGAATTCGACCAGATACTCGAACTGCCCGGCATCGGCCGCTCCACCGCCGCCGCCATCTGCGCGCAGGCGTACCACGAATCCCGGGCGATCCTCGACGGCAACGTCAAACGCGTGCTCGCGCGCTGGTGCGGCATCGACGGTTGGGCGGGGAACAAAAAGGTCGAGGAACAGTTGTGGCAGCAGGCCGAAAATTTACTCCCTCCCCCTTGCAGGTGGCGGGGTGGGGAGGGGGTAGAAACTTCGCAGGTCGCCATTCCCGCGAAGGAGGAAAGGAGCGACATCGCCACCTACACTCAGGCATTGATGGACTTGGGCGCCACCGTCTGCACGCGCGGCAAACCGAAGTGCGGCGCGTGTCCGGTGAGTTCGGACTGCGTCGCATTGCAGTCCGGCCGTGTCGCCGAACTCCCCACCCCGCGCCCGAAGAAGGCCGTGCCGGAAAAGTACACCACCTTCCTGTTGTTGATGTCTGGCCGCGACATCCTGCTGGAGAAGCGTCCCGGCAGCGGCATCTGGGGTGGGCTGTGGTGCCCGCCGCAACTGGATGACGGGCAGGGGATCGTGGAGGATTATCTGCAGCTCAATGGTGTGGAGGTGAGCGAGCGCATCGACCTGCCCGAGTTCACCCATATCTTCACGCATTTCAAGTTGCACATCACGCCCGTGCTGTTGCAGGTGGCGCACAAGCCGTTGCGGGTGCAGCAGGTGGGGAGTGTGTGGCTGGATGTGGAAGAGGCGTTGAGGGCGGCGATACCGACGCCGGTGCGGAAGGTGTTGGAGCAAATCTGATCCGTTCGTGGTGAGCCACCAGAACCGTTCGTCCTGAGTAGGCGCAGCCGTATCGAAGGATGGGCGGAGCCCGCCGGTTTGCTAATTCAAAATCAAAAACGTTGGGGGTTGCCCGACAGCAAGTTACCTTTCTTGTCTTGCCAAGAAAGGTAACCCAAAGAAGGCGCCCCCGGTTTGCCGTCCCCTTTGGGGATTCCCTCCGTTGCTCAAACGGCCAGGCGGCTGCGGAACTCGCGCTGCGCGCTCAGACAGTCCTCGCCGACTTCCCCTGACCGTTTTCCGCTACTCGGCGGCGCACAGGGGAAAGTAAGGCATAAACCAAGATCGAAAACAATGAAGGCCGAAAAATCGGCCTTCATTGTTTAGCTTTCAATTTTGTCGCCTTTGCCTAGATTGCAATCGAAGCATAGGGTACGTAGATTTTCTTCAGTGTTTTGTCCGCCTTTTGACCAAGGATGAATATGGTCTACGTGCAGTTCTACGTTTGAATCCTTTGCTGGTGAGCGACCACATATAACGCATCGGAATCGGTCCCGCGATAACACTTTATATCGAAGCGATAAGCTGATGGACCTGGGCGGAGTTGCAGATGGAGTTGGTGAGGCAGCAATTTCACTGCTGCTTTTTTCGGAGACTATTTCTTGAGCGGTCTGTGGCTCTTGATTTATATATTTGATGAAGGCCCCAAGAGCAGCTCGCCACCCACCCCAACGCCGGATATAAGCTTTTGAGCCAACTGTTGACGGTGGCTGATTAAGTTCTGCAAAGTTTGGTTGCCTCCCATAGTGCGTCCATAGAGCAACAATGTTTTCAAAGCATTCTTCGTCGGTGTAGCGACGCCCAAGAGGGACAGAGCTAATACCAACCTCGCGTAATAAATCCTGCCACTTCCCGAATTTACGAGTGATGTTGCCTGCATCTACTCCAAGCTGGTTGGCTATTTCACTCTGAGTTACTGGCGTGCCGGGGAACTTGGAAGCATAGGCACGTAAACATGCTATTACGGTTTCACGAGTGAGTGGAATAAATCGAGGTGCAATAGTCTCGCTGATACCAGCGAGATTAAGGGCATTATTCCAAGACCCAAATCTGTACCGTAGTGTTGTCGAGTGAACTCGGGAGAGTTCATTGAACTTCTCACGAGTAAGGCGCTTGCCTCTGAATTCAGCAGCTACGCGGCGTAGCTCTGCGAGCAGGTTTTCATCTGAATAATCTTCAAGAGTTGTTAGCTCAAATTTGGTCGTGAGCTTTACTTCATCATGCGAGTTCAACTTCTTCCTCCCCACTTCTTCATCAACTCCTGCTCGACTCCCAGATGATCGAGCACCCGCGCCACCACAAAATCCACGATGTCCTGCACGCTCTGCGGATGGTGATAGAAACCCGGATTGGGCGGCATGATGACGGCGCCGGCATGCGACAGTTTGAGCATGTTCTCCAGGTGGATGGCAGAGAAGGGCATCTCGCGCGGCACCAGGATCAAGGTGCGCTTTTCCTTGAGCATTACGTCGGCGGCGCGGCAGATCAGGTCGTCGCTGATGCCGCCGGCAATCTTGCCCAGCGTGCCCATGGTGCAGGGGCAGACCACCATGGCGTCACCGGGATTGGAGCCGGAGGCCATGGGCGCATACCAGTCCTGGATGCCGAACACCTTCAGTTCACCGCCGGATTTTCCGAAGCGTTCCGCAAACATCTGCTCCGCGTCCTGCGGGCGGCTCGGGAGGGTGAAGTCCATCTCCTGCTTGGCGACGATCTGCGCGGCCTGCGAGTAGATCAGATGCACGCGCTGTCCGCCGGCGAGCAGGCATTCGAGCAGGCGCATGCCGTAGGGCAGGCCGGAGGCGCCGGTGAAGGCAAGGGTAATGGTTTTCATAAAGACAATTGTCCACGAAAAACACGAAATGCACGAAAAATTTTCATGGCGGTTTGGAATTATGTTTTCGTGCTTTTTGTGTTTTTCGTGGACTACTGGTTTTTGTCGTTATCCATGAAGCGTGCCGCGATCAATCCGTTCACCGTGCCGAACACCAGCGCGGCGGCGGCGAAGATGGGGATGAGGTAGGCGATGCCTGCGTGCGGGATGAGCCACAGGTACACCACGGCCATCTGCCCGGCGATGTGGGCGAAGGCGGCGTAGATGCTGTGGCTGACGGGGCCGAACCAGCGCTTGGGCAGGTGCTGCGCCGCGGCCAGCACGAGCAGGCTCAGCAGCGCACCGGCCAGGCTGAGGAAGAAACCGGGGGCGAGGAAGTTGCCGAACAGCAGGCTGCCCGCCACCACCCGCAGCAGCGACACCCAGGCCGCGATGCGCCAGCCGTAGCGTGCCAGCACGATCAGCGTGACGATGTTCGCCAGCCCCGGTTTCACGCCCGGCAGCGGCGAGGGAATGGCGTTCTCGAGGAGGGTGAGGCCGAGCGCCACTGCCGCCATGCGCGCGACCTGGTGGTCTTCGTTTGTGGTGTCGAGCCGAAGTGTGCGGATGGTGTTCATGTCAGCCACAGTAATCCGTTGAGCACGCCGCTGCGCGGCGATCCTTCGACAAGCTCAGGACGAACGGCCTGGTACTAGTAATTGAGGCTGTCATATTTCTTCTGGCTTCCCGCCAGTTCGACGCTGACTTCGTTGGGCAGGCAGATGGCGATCTCGCCGGACTGTTGCAGCCAGCCCTGGCGTACGCAGTATTGCCGCGGGCTGGGGTCCGAGCTGATGCGCGCGCGGCGTTTCTCGATGGTGACGATGCTGGTACCGAGCGGGCCGGGGACTTCGATCTGCTGGTCGCGCGACAGCGGCACTTCGCGGAAGATCTTGCCGCCGCTGCGGATGATGGCGCGGTCGGCCAAGTCGCCGCTCCACAGCTTGAGCGCGAGCAGGACGACACAGGCGCTGCCGAGCAGCAGCGTCAGCCAGTCGCCCGGCTTGAGGTGCGGCAGGATGGCCGCGCGCAGGGACTCATGCGAGCTCACGGTGGCGCACCAGCACCTGCTGCTGCCCTTCGAAGTGGTGCGCGAGCCTTTCGGCGAAATACACCGAGCGGTGCTGGCCGCCGGTGCATCCGATGGCGACGGTGAGGTAGCTGCGGTTGTCGGCGATGTAGCAGGGAAGCCAGCGCGCAACGAAATCGCGGATGTCGCCGAACATCTGCCGGGCGGTTTCGATGTCCTCAAGGTACGCAATCACCGGCGCATCGCGACCGGTGAGCGGGCGCAGGTTTTCGTCGTAATGCGGGTTGGGCAGGCAGCGCACGTCGAATACCAGGTCGGCATCCAGCGGGATGCCGTGCTTGAAGCCGAACGATTCGAACAGCAGCGTCAACCGTGCGCGGTCCAGTTGGATGAATTGCTTGATCCAGGCGCGTAGCGCATTGGCATTGAGGTCGCTGGTGTCGATGTGGTGGCCGATGCTGGCGATTTCGGCGAGCAGTTCGCGCTCGTAGGAGACGCATTCCGGCAGGGTGCGCACGCCATCGCTGAGCGGATGCAGCCGGCGCGTCTCGGAGAAGCGCTTCACCAAGGTGTCGGTCTGGGCATCCAGGTACAGCACATGTACCGCCAGATCCTTCTGCCTGAGCTTCGTCAGCAGCGAAGGCAGGACCTGCACGCTGCGGGCGTTGCGCACGTCTACGCTCACTGCGATGTTCTGGTAACCAGCCGGCAGGAGCTGATCGACCAGGCTGGAGAGCAGTTCGGCGGGCAGGTTGTCGACGCAATAGAAGCCCGCATCTTCCAGCGTCTTCAGCGCGACGCTTTTGCCGGAGCCGGATAAACCGCTGATGAGAAACAACTGCATATGGAAACTCCTAAATCTGCTGCGCGATTTGATGGCTGTGTTGCACGGTGCTCGCTCCTCGTCTACCCATCAGGTATGCCTCGTCGCTGCGCTCCGTGCGCCTTGCCCTCAAACCGCTCGCTACGATTTTGGATGTTTCCATTTAGTCCTCCAGCAGCATCTGGTCGTGTCGCGAGATGAATTCCTGCATGCTGTCGATGCCGCGCTGCTGCAGCACGAAGTTGCGCGCCGCGGCTTCGACCAGCACCGCGAGGTTGCGTCCGGCGACCACGGGGATCTTCACCGTGCTGATGTTTACGCCGAGGATCTCTTGGTATGTGGCGTTGAGCGGCAGGCGCTCCATCTGCGACAGGTCGCCGCCGGGCGGGCGGTGCAGGTGCACGATGAGTTTCAGGCTCTTTTTGCGGCGTACTGCGGTCTCGCCGAACATGGTGCGGATGTTCAGCACGCCCAGTCCGCGGACCTCGAGGAAGTCGCGCAGCAGTTCCGGGCAGCGGCCTTCGAGGGTGTCCGGCGCGATGCGGTGCAGCTCGACGATGTCGTCGGCGACCAGGCCGTTGCCGCGCGTGATGAGTTCCAGTCCCAGTTCGCTCTTACCCACAGCGCTCTCGCCGGTGATCATCACGCCGACGCCGAGCACGTCGAGGAACACGCCGTGGCGCGTGGTCGATTCGGCCAGTTCCTTGGCGAGGTAGTGGCGGATCAGCCACATCAGGTGCACGCTGGGCTTGGGTGACTTGAACAGAGGCATGCGAGAACGGTCGGCAAAGGCGACCAGTTCGGCTGGAATGTCCTTGGTGCCTGCCACGATCAGGCAGGTGGTGCCGCTTTGCTCGATCTGCCGGAATGCATCGGCGAGCTGTTCCGCGTTCAGGCCGCGCAGGTAATCGAGTTCGGTCTGGCTGAGCACCTGCACCCAGTTCGGGTGGATCAGGTTGAGGTGACCGATCAGTCCGTTGTTGGAGGCGTTGACGGCCTCTTCGGTAAGGATGCGGTCGTTGCCGTCAGCACCGGCCACGTGACTCAGCTCGAGCCGCGCCTGTTTGTCTTCGAACAGTTGCCGGATGTTGACTTCGCTCATTAGAAAACCCCTATAAATCTACTGCGCGTTTCGATAGCGGCGTTGCGCGGTGCTCGCTCCTCGCCTACCCATATGGTATGTCTCGTTCGCTGCGCTCCGTGTGCCTTGCTCTCGAACCGCTCGCTACGATTTATAGCGGTTTTCATCAGGATACCTTCCAATCGTAGAACAGTTGGTGGATGCTCGTGGCGTCTTCGCATTCGTTCAGGCGGTTGCGGAACTGGCTGTCGCTGAACATCTGCGCCAGTTCTCCGAGGATCTGCAGGTGCAGGTCGGTGGCGCGTTCCGGCACCAGCAGCACGAAGATCAGGTTCACCGGCTGGCCGTCCGGCGAATCGAACGGGATCGGGTGGCTGGTCTTGACGAATGCGGCAGTGGCGTCGCGCAGTTTGGCGATGCGCCCGTGCGGGATGGCCACGCCTTGCCCCAGGCCGGTGGAGCCGAGCTTCTCGCGCGCGAACAGGCTGTCGAACACCTGGCTGCGCGCGATTTGCTGATTGTTCTCGAACAGCAAGCCTACGCGTTCGAATACGCGCTTCTTGCTGGTGGATTCGGTGTCCAACAGGATGTTGTCGGGCAGCAGAATTTTGCTGATCAGGTTCATGGTCAGGCCGGATAAAAAAGGGGCGGCATCGCTGCCGCCCGTGATTGGTTACTCTGCTGCTGCCGCCGCGTGTTTGCCGGTATCGTCGTGGCGACGGTCGGACACTTTTTCCTTGTGCTTCAGCACCTGGCGGTCCAGCTTGTCTACCAGCGCGTCGATCGCTGCGTACAGGTTCTCGTCCTCGCACTCGACGAACACGTCCTTGCCGCTGATGTGGATGGTCGCTTCGGCCTTCTGCTTCAGCTTCTCGACGGAAAGGATGATGTTCACGTCAATCACATTGTCAAAATGGCGCTTGATCTTGCCAAACTTGCTGGTGGCATATTCACGGATGGCCGGGGTGATTTCCAGGTGGTGTCCGGTGAGTTGGAGGTTCATGATGTGCTCCCTTTCAGAGTGATTTACGGAGGTTCACCGGGAGTATGTGCAGCGATTCCCGGTACTTTGCTATGGTACGCCGGGCGACCACGATGCCCTGCTGTGCCAAAATCTCCGACATGCGGCTGTCGGTAAGCGGTTTGCGCCGGTCTTCCGCACTGACCATCTGCTTGATCAGTTCGCGTATTGCGGTGGAAGAGCAGGTGCCGCCGCTTTCCGTGGTCAGTCCGCTGCCAAAGAAATGCTTGAATTCGTAGATGCCGCGCGGTGTCAGCATGAATTTCTGTGTGGTGCTGCGCGAGACGGTCGATTCGTGCAGGTCGAGCGCCTCCGCAATCTCGCGCAACACCAGCGGGCGTATGCCGATCTCGCCGTGTTCGAGGAAGTTGGTTTGCCGCTCCACGATGGCCTGTGCCACGCGCAGGATGGTCTCGAAGCGCTGT
>DASTGP010000016.1:0-61340 GCA_035605585.1 Gallionella sp.
CAGGCCGTTGGTCACCACGCCGGGCAGTTGGTTCAACGCGCTCTCCAATTCCACGGGGTTCATGATCTGCAGGTTGTGCACATCGAGGATGATGTTGCCGTTGTCGGTGGTGAAGCCTTCGCGCAACTTGGGCTGACCGCCCAGCTTCACCAACTGGCGCGCCACCGAGCTGCGCGCCATCGGGATCACCTCGATCGGCAGCGGGAACTTGCCCAGCACGTCCACCAGCTTGCTGGAATCGCACACGCAGATGAACTTCTTGCTGGCCGCAGCGACGATCTTCTCGCGCGTCAGCGCGCCGCCGCCGCCCTTGACCATGTGCATGTGGCGCGTGATCTCGTCCGCGCCGTCCACATACACTGGCAGGTCGCCCGCGTCGTTCAGCGACAGCACTTCGATGCCGTGTGCTTGCAGGCGTTTGGCCGATGCCTCCGAGCTGGCGACCGCACCGCGGATCTTGTGCTTGATCTTGGCCAGTTCGTCGATGAAGAAGTTGGCGGTAGAGCCCGTACCTACGCCGACGATGCAATCGACCGGCACATATTCGATGGCGGCCTTCGCTACCGCTTGCTTCATTTCGTCTTGAGTCATCATGCTGCTTTTCCCTTTTTTTGATGTTGTCTTGTTTGTTTGCGCGATTATTGCAGGAATCGGGAGTTTTGTGGGGGATGGCGGACCGGATAGGCGGTTTCCCGGTGGTAAGATGGCGGTCCAAAGGATAACGGGAGAAAAAGAATGCAGATCCGTAAGGTCGCCACCACCCCTTACACCGACCAGAAACCCGGCACCTCAGGCTTGCGCAAACGCGTGCCCATCTTCAAGCAGCCGCACTACCTGGAGAATTTCGTCCAGTCCATCTTCGATACCATTGAAGCCCCCAAGGGGGCGACGCTAGTGCTCGGCGGCGACGGCCGTTACTACAACCGCGAGGCGATCCAGGTCATCCTGAAGATGGCCGCTGCCAACGGCTTCGGGCGTGTCATGGTAGGGAAGGGAGGCATCCTCTCCACTCCGGCGGCCTCCTGCGTGATCCGCAAATACCAGACTTACGGTGGCATCATCCTTTCGGCCAGCCACAATCCCGGCGGGCCGGACGGTGACTTCGGCATCAAATACAACACGGCCAACGGCGGTCCCGCGCCGGAGAAGATCACCGAGGCGATCTTCGCGGCGAGCAAGCAGATCTCGCAATACAGCATCGCCGACGTGCCCGATGTCGCGCTGGACGCCTATGGAGAGAGCAGGCTGGGCGACATGACGGTGTCGGTGATCGATCCTGTCGCCGACTATGCCGAACTGATGGAGTCGCTGTTTGACTTCAAGGCGATCCGCTCGCTGCTATCGAGTAGTTTCCGCATCAAGTTCGACGCCATGCACGCCGTCACCGGCCCGTATGCGAAGGAGATACTAGTCAATCGTCTGGGCGCATCCGCGGAAAGCGTGATGAACGCCGTGCCTCTGCCTGATTTCGGCAATGGACATCCCGATCCCAACCTCACCTATGCGCATGAACTGGTCGACATCGTGTACGGCAAGGATGCACCAGATTTCGGTGCAGCCTCGGACGGCGACGGCGACCGCAACATGATCCTCGGGAAGGGCTTCTTCGTCACGCCTTCCGACAGCCTTGCCGTGATCGCCGCCAACGCGAAGCTGGCGCCCGGCTACAAGCAGGGCCTCGCGGGCGTCGCGCGCTCGATGCCTACCAGCGCGGCGGCCGATAGGGTGGCGCAGGCCTTGGGCATCCCCTGCTACGAGACGCCGACCGGTTGGAAATTCTTCGGCAACCTGATGGATGCGGGCAAGGTCACGCTGTGCGGGGAGGAGAGTTTCGGCACCGGCTCGAGCCACGTGCGAGAGAAGGACGGGCTGTGGGCAGTGCTGTTCTGGCTCAACATCCTCGCCGCGCGCAAGCAATCGGTCGAAGACATCGTGCGCGAGCACTGGGCGAAGTATGGCCGCAATGTCTATTCGCGCCACGACTATGAAGGCATACCGACCGAGGCCGCCAGCGGCGTGATGAAGTTGCTGAAAGACAGCTTCGGCGCTTTGCAGGGTGCGCACTTCGGACCTCTGCAGGTGTCGAAGTGCGACGACTTCAGCTACACAGACCCGGTGGACGGCAGCGTCAGCAATGGGCAGGGGATACGCATCCTGTTCACCGACGGCTCGCGCATCGTGTTCCGACTTTCCGGCACGGGCACGGAGGGCGCAACGCTGCGCATCTATCTCGAGAGCTACGAGCCGGATGTGAGCAAGCACCATCTCGACGCTCAGGAGGCGCTTTCCGCACTGATCGGCATTGCACTCCAGGTATCCGAGCTGGGACAGCGTACGGGCAGGGACAAGCCGACGGTCATCACCTGAGCCGGTATAATTGCCGCCATCTTCACAGTCCGCGCCATTCGGCGCGGATGCATCTTCAAGGAGCCAAAATATGAGCAACAAGAAATTCATCCAGACCCCAGATGCCCCCGCCGCGATCGGCACCTACTCGCAGGCTGTGCGAGTCGACCACACGGTCTACCTGTCCGGCCAGATCGGCCTCGACCCCGTCACCATGCAGATGGTCGACGGCATCGAGGAGCAGATCCATCGCGTGTTCCAGAACATGCGCGCAGTAACTGTCGCAGCGGGCGGCAGCATGGACGATGTGGTGAAACTGAACATCTTCCTGACCGACCTCGGCAACTTCGCTCGCGTGAACGAGATCATGGCGACCTACTTCCATCAGCCCTATCCGGCACGCGCTGCCGTGGGTGTCGCCTCGCTGCCACGCGGCGCGCTGGTCGAGGCGGACGGAGTGATGTATCTGCAGGACTAGTAGGGGCGCGATTCATCACGCCCGAATTTATTCCCGTATCGAAAAGGGCGCGATGAATCGCGCCCCTACAATGCCGATATCGTGAAGACTGCTCCCGCCAAGATTCCGCCCGCCACGCTGGCCAAGCTCGCCAAGCTGGGTATCCACCATCGTTCCGACCTGCTGCTGCACCTGCCGCTGCGCTACGAGGACGAGACTCATCTCGTCCCCATCGCTACGGTGCAGCCCGGCGAGACGGTGCAGGTGCAGGGTGTTATCACCCACAGCGAGGTGGCGTTCCGCCCGCGTCGTACATTGGTGTGCCGGTTGCAGGACGGTAGCGACGAGCTGTACCTGCGCTTCCTCAATTTCTATCCCAGCCAACAGAAGCAGCTCGCCGTCGGCAAGCAGATCCGTGCCGTGGGCGAGGCACGCATGGGCTACTACGGGCTGGAGATGGTGCACCCGAAATGCCGCGCGGTGGAGGACGACACGCCGCTGAATACCAGCCTCACGCCGGTGTACCCGACCACGGCGGGGTTGTCGCAGGCCACGTTGCGCAAGCTGATCTTCAACGCGCTGGAGACGCTGCCGCTCACCGATACGTTGCCGGATGCGCTGCGCCAGCGGTTGCACCTCGCGGATTTTGCCGACTGTTTGAAGCTGCTGCACAACCCGCCACCCGACGTATCGGCGGCCAGTTTGGAACAGCGCAGCCATGCCGCTTGGCAGCGCATCAAGTTCGACGAGTTGCTGGCGCAGCAGCTGTCGATGCGCGTGCATCACCGCGAGCGCAGCAAGCGCATCGCACCGGAGCTTGCAGCGCAGCAGCGCCTGACCGGCGCGCTGCTGAAGAACCTGCCGTTCGAGCTGACCGGCGCACAGCAGAAGGTGTATGCCGAGATCGCCCGCGACCTTGCGCAGCCGCACCCGATGCAGCGTTTGCTCTTGGGCGATGTCGGCAGCGGCAAGACCATCGTCGCCGCGCTCGCGGCCTTGCAAGCCATCGAGAACGGCTACCAGGTCGCACTGATGGCACCCACCGAGATCCTGGCCG
Organism: Gallionella sp.; assembly: GCA_035605585.1. GTDB lineage: Bacteria > Pseudomonadota > Gammaproteobacteria > Burkholderiales > Gallionellaceae > Gallionella. Next base: position 3,861 of record DASTGP010000016.1, read on the forward strand.
AGCAGCATTATCTCAAGCTGCGCGAGTGGCTCACGCCGCTCGGCGTCGAACCCGTGTGGCTCTCCGGTAGCCTGAAGAAGAAGGAAAAGACCGTCGCCGCCGAGCGCATCGCCTCTGGCGACACGCCGCTCGCCATCGGCACGCATGCGCTGTTCCAGCAGAACGTCGAGTTCCCGAAACTCGGTCTCGCCATCGTGGACGAACAGCACAAGTTCGGCGTGCAGCAGCGCCTCGCGCTACGCAACAAGGGCAACGAGCCCCACCAATTGATGATGAGCGCGACGCCGATCCCGCGCACCCTTGCGATGAGCTACTACGCCGACCTCGACGTGTCAGTGATCGACGAGCTGCCGCCGGGGCGTACGCCCGTCGTGACCAAGCTGGTCGGCGATGCACGCCGCGAGGAGGTGTTCGAGCGCGTGCGCGCCGCCTGCGTCGCGGGCAAGCAGGCGTACTGGGTGTGCCCGCTGATCGACGAATCCGAGGCGCTGCAGTTGCAGACGGCGATCGAGACCCATGAGACGCTGACGCAGACCTTCCCCGAGCTGCGCGTCGGTCTCGCCCACGGCAAGCTGCCCCCCGCGGAAAAGGCGGCGATCATGGCCGCATTCAAGGCGGGCGAGCTGCAGCTCCTGGTCGCGACCACGGTGATCGAGGTCGGCGTGGATGTGCCGAACGCCAGCCTGATGGTGATCGATCACGCCGAGCGCATGGGGCTGGCGCAGCTGCACCAGCTGCGCGGGCGCGTCGGGCGCGGTGCGGCGGAGAGCATGTGCGTGCTGCTCTACCAGCAGGACAGGTTGTCCGAACTGGCGCGCGCACGACTGAAGATCATCTACGAAAGCACAGACGGCTTCGAGATCGCGCAACAGGACTTACAATTGCGCGGCCCAGGCGAGTTGCTCGGCGCGCGCCAGAGCGGTGTGGCGATGCTGCGCTTTGCCGACCTGGGCGAAGACGAAGATTTACTGGAACAGGCGCGGCTAGCCGCCGACGAGCTGCTGCGCGATCACTCCGACGCGGCACGGGCGCACCTACACCGCTGGATGGCAAGCAAACATGACTATCTGCATGTCTGACAAATATTGGCACGGCGCGGCCGTGGGCTGCGATAACGCGCTTGTGCCGTGGCTGCACGACCGCGGCTCTCTGACGCAACGCATCCGCGACCGCTGCGGTCAGTTCGCCGTGCGCGAGGTTCGCAGCGGCCTGGCGCGCATCGCGTTCGACGAATCCTCCGTGCTGGGCATTGCACCGCACCAGCTCGCCTGGTCGCGCGAAGTGTTCCTCTGCGCGGACGGCCAGCCCGTGGTGTTTGCGCACTCCGCGTGCGCGGTGCAGCACTTGCGCGGTGCATGGACGGCGGTGCGCGGCTTGGGCAACCAACCGCTCGGCGCGTTGCTGTTCGTTCATCCGCAGGTGGAGCGCAGGCCGCTGCACTACAAGTCTCTGCACGCGCACCATCCGTTGTATCGCAGCGCGGCTACTGCCGTACCGGGCGTTGCGCCGGATCGCCTGTGGGCGCGCCGCTCGCTGTTCACCCTGCACGGCGCGCCGCTGCTGGTGACGGAAGTGTTCCTGCCGGAGATATTGAAACTCAGGGAGTGACGCCGTCGGGTTAAAATCGCGGCATGAAGATCACCGAACGCCTTTCCCTCTACGCCCAGCTCACCCGTCTAAACCGCCCCATCGGCATCCTGCTGTTGCTGTGGCCCACGCTGTGGGGCTTGTGGATCGCAGGTGCGGGGAAACCGGCTTGGCTCATCGTCGGCATCTTCGTTCTCGGCACGGTGCTGATGCGTTCTTCGGGGTGCGCCATCAATGACTACGCCGACCGCCACATCGACAAGCACGTGAAACGCACGAAGGAACGTCCGCTCACCAGCGGCAAGGTCAGCGAGCGCGAGACGGTGTGGCTCGCCGCGGGCTTGGCGTTCGTGTCCTTCCTGCTCATCCTGCCGCTCAATCCGCTGACCTGGTTGCTGGCTTTCCCCGCAGCCTTCCTCGCCGCGAGCTATCCCTTCACCAAGCGCTTTTTCGCCATCCCGCAGGCGTATCTGGGCATCGCCTTCGGCTTCGGCATCCCGATGGCCTTTGCCGCACAGCTCGGCGAGGTGCCGGCGGTGGCGTGGGTGCTGCTGCTCGCCAACGTGTTCTGGGCCGTCGCCTACGACACCGAATACGCGATGGTGGACCGAGACGACGACATCCATCTCGGCATCCATTCCTCGGCGCTGTTCTTCGGCAAGCATGACGTGCTCGCGGTGATGATGTGCTATGCGGCGACGCTGGCATTGTTGGCTACTGCCGGACTGATGGCTGGCTTGGGGCCGATCTACTTTGTCGGTCTGATCGTTTCGGAAGGGATATCGCTTTATCACTACACCCTGATCAAGGACCGCTCCCGCGAGAAGTGCTTCAAGGCATTTCTGCACAATAACTGGTTCGGCGCGGTCGTGTTCGCGGGGGTGGTGGGGGATTATTTGGTGAGGTGATGTAGGTTGGATGGAGCTTTGCATAGCCAATCGACTAGGCTGACAAACGACATCAGCCTAGTCGCTGGTTAGCGTAGCGATACCCAACATGAATTGCTAACGATGGGTATCGCGTTGCTCAACCCATTCTATCGGGACATCTTGCTACTTATTTGAGCTGCTGCTGATTGATCCAGCCCTATCATGGTAAGCAAAGGATGGAGCTGCTTTAGGGTTTCAAGCAAAGATAAGAAATCTCGTGCAACAAAGGTAGCAATACCTGTGTTCTGTCCCATGATGTCGATATAAAAACGCGGTTGCCCAGGTCTTTCTGTCGCATAAATTGTCACTGTTGCATTCACATCATCTTCTGCATTACTCGAAATCTCCGAATGGTATCCAGCCTTTCGGATGCATTCATCGACACTAGCCTCATCAAATGCACTAGTAGGATCAGAGACCTCTTTAAAAACTTGTTGTGCTGGATCCCATTCGTAACTTGTTGTACTCATTTCTTCCCCTTTTCTGTTGATAGATTTCAGTGTGTTAGCTATGCCGGGACAACGCCAGTGCAGAGGTACGCAACGGCATTCTTTTGGTTCCGACATCACGCGGCGGCAAGCCGCCGCATGAGTCTTCACCGAAAAAACGCGTGAGAGTTGCGATGCTCGTTCGAGCAGCTTACTCCTCTAACAAGCTACGAAGCATCCACGCATTCTTTTCATGCATCTCCATGCGCGCCGACAGGAGGTCAACGGTAGGCTGGTCGCCCGCCTTTTCGGCGACGGGTAGCACTTCCCTTGCGGTGCGCACCACGGCTTCCTGGCCGGCGACGAGCTGCTTGATCATCTCCTTGGCACTTGGCACACCGTTGCTCTCCTTGATGCTGGTGAGCGCGGCGAACTCCTTGTAGGTGCCGGGCGCGGGATAGCCCAGGGTGCGGATGCGTTCGGCGACAAGGTCCACGGCGTTCCATGTCTCGGTGTACTGCGTCATGAACATCAGGTGCAGGGTCTGGAACATCGGCCCGGTGACGTTCCAGTGGAAGTTGTGGGTCTTGAGGTAGAGGGTGTAGGTGTCCGCAAGCATGCGCGACAAGCCTTCGGCGATCTTCTTGCGGTCCTTTTCGGCGATGCCGATGTTGATCGCGGGTGTGGACGATTTGCTCATGATGCTCTCCCTGTTATTGGATACTTGAAGAATCACTGACACAAACTGCTCAGTGCACTGTATACCGCCGTACGTGAAATTTCTACTACACTCGCGACATGGTGAAAATCTTGCAACCTTGGCGCCGGAATCCGCTGTTGCGCATCAGCTACCGCTTCGTCGCGCCGCTGTATGACCTTGTCATCGAGCGGCCGATGCGCGAGGCACGCAGGCGTTCGTTGCGTGCTTTGCCTGTCGATGTCGCCGGGCGCGTGCTGGTGAGCGGGGTGGGGACGGGGCTGGACCTGCCGCTGTTGCCGCCGGTGCACCGTTACGTCGCACTCGATTTCAGCCCGGCGATGCTGGCTCGTGCGGTGCCGCGAGGCTCGTGTCTGCAGGTGGATTTCGTGCTGGGCGACAGCATGGCGCTGCCGTTCGCCGACGAGTCGTTCGACCATGTGGTGCTACACCTCATCGTCGCCGTGGTGCCTGAACCACAACGCTGTCTTGCCGAAGCGGCGCGGGTGCTCAAGCCCGGAGGCACCGTCATCCTGTTCGACAAGTTCCTGCATCCGCGACAACTCGCGCCGCTACGCCGCCTCTTTAACTTCATCACGCGCCGCTTCGCTACGCGCATGGATGTGGTGTTCGAGGAGGCGCTGCGCGCCGCGCCGGAATTGGAAGTAGTCAGTGACGAGCCGGCGATGGTGGATGGCTGGTTCCGCAGCATCCTGCTGCGGAAGGTCAGGAGCTGATGCGGTGGCACGTTGCGGTCTAGTTCGACCATGAATTGCTCCCTAGGCTAATACCCTACTAAATCGATTTGCTTTACTGGGGGGCTTGGCAAGATAATGCCGCCCCTCGCCGGAGGCGCGCAGCGCCCACAACGGCGGAAGGTTTTCAATCCAACGGAGTAGATCCATGCAACAAGCACGCAAGCCCGGCTTCCTCGACCGGGAACGCATCATCGCCCGACCGGGCTTCAACCGCTGGCTGGTGCCGCCCGCCGCACTCGCCATCCACCTCTGCATCGGCATGGCGTACGGCTTCTCGGTGTTCTGGCTGCCGCTGTCCAAGGCGATCGGCATCACCGACCCGGTGGCCTGCGCGCAGGACATGGGCTTCTTCGCCCAGATGTTCGCATCCACCTGCGACTGGAAGATCTCCACGCTGGGCTGGATGTACACGCTGTTCTTCGTGTTCCTCGGCACCTCGGCCGCGATCTGGGGCGGCTGGCTGGAGCGCGTGGGTCCGCGCCGCGCGGGCGTGGTGGCGGCATTCTGCTGGTGCGGCGGTCTGCTGATCTCGGCACTCGGCGTGCACCTGCACCAGATCTGGATGCTGTGGCTGGGCTCGGGCGTGATCGGCGGCATCGGCCTGGGGCTGGGCTACATCTCGCCCGTGTCGACACTGATCAAGTGGTTCCCGGACCGCCGCGGCATGGCGACCGGCATGGCCATCATGGGCTTCGGCGGCGGCGCGATGATAGGCGCACCGCTGGCCAACAAACTGATGACCTACTTCGCCACGCCTACCTCGGTCGGCGTGTGGGAGACCTTCGTCACGCTGGCCGTTATCTATTTCGTGTTCATGATGGCGGGCGCGCTGGGCTATCGCGTTCCCGCCGACAACTGGAAGCCTGCCGGCTGGCAGCCGCCGGCCGAGCCCTCGAAGAAGAGCATGATCACCGACCGCCACGTGCATCTGGACGTGGCGTGGAAGACGCCGCAGTTCTGGCTGGTGTGGGGCGTGTTGTGCCTGAACGTGACGGCTGGCATCGGCATCATCGGCATGGCCTCGCCGCTGCTGCAGGAAGTGTTCGGCGGCAAGTTGATCGGCCTCGATCTCGCATTCAACGATCTCGACGCCGCACAGAAGACGCAGATCGCCGCCATCGCCGCGGGCTTCACCGGCCTCTTGTCGCTGTTCAACATCGGCGGTCGTTTCTTCTGGGCATCGCTGTCCGACAAGCTGGGGCGCAAGCTCACCTTCTCGATCTTCTTTCTGCTGGGCTGCGCGCTGTATGCCTCCATCCCCAGCATGGCAGCGGCAGGTAGCCTCGCCTTCTTCGTCGCGTTCTTCTGCATCATTCTGTCGATGTACGGCGGCGCCTTCGCCACCGTGCCGGCCTACCTCGCCGACCTGTTCGGCACCCGGATGGTGGGCGCGATCCACGGCCGCCTGCTGACCGCCTGGGCGGCCGCCGGCATCTTCGGCCCGCTGCTGGTGAACTACATCCGCGAGTACCAGCTCGACCACGGCGTGGCGCGCGCCGAGGCCTACACCGTCACCATGTACATCCTCGCCGCATTGCTGGTGCTGGGCTTCATCTGCAACTGGCTGATCCAGTCGGTGGCCGAGCATCACCACATGAGCGAGGAAGAGCTGAAGGAAGAGAAGAAACAGGCCGACGACACGCACGAGCATTTCGTGCAGGACGCCAAGGCACTGGCGCACGAGGCCAGCCACAGCTGGAAGGTGGCGCTGGCCTGGCTGGCCGTGGGCTTGCCGTTGGCCTGGGGCTTCTGGATGACGCTGCAGAAGGCGGTGGTGCTGTTCCGCTGACCGCGTCGCTTCCGGCGCCTGTATCTTCGTATCAAAACAAAACCCGCCGCTGGCGGGTTTTGTTTTTGCGTGATTCGTCGAACTTCCTTCCCTCTCCTGGCCTTCGGCCACCCTCTCCCACGAGTGGGAGAGGGGCTGGGGCAGAGGTCAAGCCTCTTACACCCAATCCTTCGGCACGAGGTATTTGTCGTACAGCTCCGCTTCCGGTGTGCCTTTCTCCGGATGCCAGTCGTAGCGCCACTTCACCAGCGGCGGCATGGACAGCAGGATGGACTCGGTGCGGCCGTTCGACTGCAGGCCGAAGATGGTGCCGCGGTCGATCACTAGGTTGAATTCGACGTAGCGTCCGCGACGATACAGCTGGAAGTCGCGCTCGCGCTCGCCGTATGGCGTGTCCTTGCGCTTCTCCAGGAGAGGCACATAGGCCGAGAGGTAGTGGTCGCCCACGCTCTGCTGGATGGCGAAGCAGGTGTCGAAGTCCGGCTCGTTCAGATCGTCGAAGAAGATGCCGCCCACACCGCGCGGCTCGTTGCGATGCTTGAGGAAGAAATACTCGTCGCACCACTTCTTGTACTTCGCGTGCAGTGCGGGATCGAACGGAGCCAGCGAGTTCTTGCAGATCTGGTGGAAGTGCTTCGCATCCTCCTCGAAGCCATAGTAGGGCGTGAGGTCCATGCCGCCGCCGAACCAGAACACCTTGCTGCCGTCAGGCTTGTGCGCCATGAACATGCGCACGTTGGCGTGCGAGGTCGGCGCATACGGGTTGCGCGGGTGCATCACCAGCGACACGCCCATCGCCTCCCAGCTGCAGCCGGCCAATTCGGGGCGGTGCGCAGTGGCCGATGCGGGCATCTTATCGCCTTGCACATGCGAGAACGCCACGCCGCCGCGCTCCAGCACGTTGCCTTCCTCGATGATGCAGCTGATGCCTTCGCCCTTGGTCACGCCGGGAGCCTGTCCTGAGCCTGTCGAAGGACGTGTCCACTTGTCGCGCAGGAATTTCTTGCCGTCCACTTGCTCCAGACGGTCGACGATGAGTTCCTGCAATTCGAGCAGGTATTCTTTGACGGCGTTGCTATCCATGTTCTCTCCTAATGTATCGTTATCGTTGTTATGCGCGGACGATTCTACCATCCGTCCACGTGCGTATCGTCGAGGGTTTTTTGCGCTTGCCGATGCGCCCCGGCAGCACCAGCACCTTGTGTCCGAACAGGCGTTGGCATTTCGCGTAGGTCGTTGCGGGGCGTTGTCCGCTGAGGTTGGCGCTGGTGGAAACCAGCGCGCTGTTCACGCCGCGGCAGAGCCGTGAGGCAAACGGATGTGCGGTGAGGCGTACCGCCAGCGTGTCGTGTTCGCCACGCAGCCAGCGCGGGCAGGAGGCCCTTGCCGGCATCAGGTAGGTGACGGCTTGCGCGCCGTCATGACGCAACTTGGCTTGTTCGTCCGGCGTGAGCGGCTGCAGGAAGCGGGTGAGTTGACGGTAATGCGACGCAATGAGGATCAGCCCCTTGCGTTGCGGGCGCTGCTTGAGTTTGAGCAGGCGCAGCACCGCGTTGCGGTTGCGCGGGTCGCAGCCCAGCCCGTAGCAGGATTCGGTGGGATAGGCGATCAGTCCGCCGCGCCTGAGATGCGCGGCGACGCGGCGGAGCGATGTCGCCGTGTAACGCAATTAATTCCTGATCGCGCGCCAGCCGATGTCGCGCCGCATCTGGCAGCCATCGAAATGGATGGTGTCGGCAACGTCATATGCGCGTTTCTGCGCCAGCTTCACCATGTCGCCCAAGGCTACCACGCACAGCACGCGGCCGCCGTTGGTGACGACCTTGCCGTCCTGCATCGCCGTGCCCGCATGGAATACGTGCGCGTCTTCCAGCTTCTTCGGCAATCCGGTGATGACGTCGCCCTTGCGCGGAGTGTCGGGGTAGTTGTCGGCGGCCATTACAACGCCGAGCGCGGTGCGACGGTCCCACTCGGCTTCGATCTGATCGAGTGTGCCATTGACGGCGTGCTCGACGATGACGGCGAAATCGCTCTTGAGGCGCATCATGATGGGCTGGGTCTCGGGGTCGCCCATGCGGCAGTTGAATTCCAATACCTTGATGCCGCCATCGGGCGAGATCATCAGGCCCGCATAGAGGAAGCCGGTGTAGGTGATGCCTTCGGATTCCATGCCGCGCATCACGGGCTGGATCACTTCGCGCAGCACCTTGGCGTGGATGGTGGGTGTGACCACCGGTGCGGGCGAATACGCGCCCATGCCGCCGGTGTTGGGGCCCTGGTCGTTGTCGAGCAGGCGCTTGTGATCCTGGCTGGTGGCCATCGCCAGCACGTTCTTGCCGTCGGCCATGACGATGAAGCTGGCTTCTTCACCTTCGAGGAATTCTTCGATCACCACGCGCGCACCGGCATCGCCGAGCTTGTTGTCGGAGAGCATCATGTCGATGGCTTCGAACGCCTCCTGCTTGCTCATCGCCACGACCACGCCCTTGCCCGCCGCCAGGCCGTCGGCCTTGATGACGATGGGCGCGCCGTGCTTCTCGACATAGGCCTTCGCCTGTGCGATGTCGCTGAAGGTCTCGAAGAATGCGGTGGGGATGTTGTGGCGCGTCATGAAGCGCTTGGCGAAGTCCTTGGAAGATTCGAGCTGTGCAGCTGCCTTGGTCGGGCCGAAGATCTTGAGGCCTGCCGCGCGGAACGCATCCACCACGCCCGCCGCCAGCGGCGCCTCGGGGCCGACCACGGTGAGCTCGATGTTCTCGCGTTTCACGAATTCGATGAGATCGGGGATCGCGGTGATGGCGACGTTTTCCAGCCCTTCTTCGAGGGCGGTGCCCGCATTGCCGGGGGCGACGTACACCTTCTGCACTTTCGCGCCTTGCGCCAAACGCCACGCCAAAGCGTGCTCGCGACCGCCGGAACCGATTACCAGTATTTTCATGATTACCTCTGGTGAAACTCAAAATTCCGCTCGCCCTGAGCGTGTCGAAGGGTGGGCGGCTTACTGCTTAAACGATTCTCCGTTCATGCTTCGACAGGCTCAGCACGAACGGAGGTGTTGCCCCTCTCCCGCGAACGGGAGAGGGGAGTCGGGTTTAGTGACGGAAATGGCGGAAGCCGGTGAACACCATTGCGATGCCGTGTTCGTTGGCCGCGTTGATGACTTCCTCGTCGCGCATCGAGCCACCCGGCTGGATGACGGCCTTCGCACCGGCCTGTGCCAGTACGTCCACGCCATCGCGGAACGGGAAGAACGCATCAGAGGCAACCACGGAACCAGCCAGGCTCAGGCCTGCGTTCTGCGCCTTGATGCTGGCGATGCGCGTGGAATCCACGCGGCTCATCTGCCCTGCACCTACGCCCAGCGTCTGGCCGCCCTTGCAGAACACGATGGCGTTGGACTTCACGTACTTCGCCACGCGCCAGGCGAACAGAAGGTCGGTCAGTTGCTCCGCTGTCGGCTGCACCTTGGTCACGACCTTGAGCTGAGATGCCTGCACGTTGAGTGCATCCGGCGACTGGACCAGCAGGCCGCCGCCGACGCGTTTCACGTCCCACTGGTTGTGGGCGTTGGACAGCGGTACGGTCAGCACGCGCACGTTTTGTTTCGCTGCGGTCACCTTCAGCGCGGCCTCGGAGGCTGAAGGCGCGATGATGAGTTCGACGAACTGGTTGGCGGTGATCTGCGCAGCGGAGGCTTCATCCAGCTCGCGGTTGAAGGCGATGATGCCGCCGAATGCGGAAGTGGTGTCGGTCGCGTAAGCCAGCTTATAGGCGTTCAACGGGGTGTCGGCAATCGCTACGCCGCAGGGGTTCGCATGCTTGACGATGACGCAGGCCGGTTGGTCGAAGGTCTTGACCAGTTCCCAAGCTGCATCGGCGTCGCCGATGTTGTTGTAGGACAGCTCCTTGCCCTGCAACTGGGTGTAATCGGCGATGCCGCCGGCGACGGGGTTGAGGTCGCGGTAGAACGCCGCGCTCTGGTGCGGGTTCTCGCCGTAGCGCATGTCCTGCACCTTGGCGAAGTTGAAATTGATCTGCGCGGGGAACTCGCTCTTCGTGCCGTCGCTGTCGATCGCGGTCAGGTAGTTGCTGATCATGCTGTCGTAGGCGGCAGTGTGCGAGAACGCCTTCTTCATCAGGTCGAAGCGCGTCGCGTCGGAAACCGCGCCGCTATTGGTGCGCATCTCTTCCAGCACGTCGGAGTAGTCCGCCGGATCGGTGACGATGGCGACATGGGCGTGATTCTTCGCCGCGGCGCGCACCATGGTTGGGCCGCCGATGTCGATGTTTTCGATGGCGTCTTCCAGCGTGCAGCCGGGCTTGGCGACGGTCGCTGCGAACGGATACAGGTTCACAACTACCAGGTCGATGGTCGGGATGTCGTGCTTCTCCAGCGTGGCGACGTGCTCGGGCAGGTCGCGGCGCGCGAGGATACCCGCATGCACCTTCGGTTGCAGCGTCTTCACGCGTCCGTCCAGCATCTCGGGGAAGCCGGTGTAGTCGGCCACTTCGGTGCAGGGCACGCCGTTGTCGGCGAGCAGCTTGGCGGTGCCCCCGGTGGACAGGATCTTCACCCCGAGTTGATGCAGGCCCTGTGCGAATTCGAGGACGCCGGACTTGTCCGACACGCTGATGAGTGCTTGTTTGATTGCAGCCATGATGGTTCCAGTTAAATAAAAATCTTTCCGTAGCGCTCGATCCCTGAGTGGGTGCGCAGCCGGTTTGTTTATTCGATGCCGTGCTGCTGCATTTTCTTGCGCAGCGTATTGCGGTTGATGCCGAGCACGTCAGACGCGCGCGTCTGGTTGCCGCCGACATGTTCCAGCACCATTTCGAGCAGCGGCTTCTCGACGCAATCCATCACCATGTCGTAGAGGTTACAACACGGATCTTCGCCGTCGAGGTCGCGGAAGTACTCCTTGAGTGACTTGCGCACATGGCGCGCCATATCGTTTTCGTTTATCGCACAGTCAGTCATGCCGCCAGTTCCTCGAGGTAATGCAGTTGCGTTCCGCGCAGCGCCTGTTCGGCAAAAAAATCGTCCACCGCCGCGAGTTGCCCGTCAGAAGTTTCCAGTTGGTTCATGTGATGGCGGAATTGCGCCGAACCGGCCAGTCCCTTGGTGTACCAGGAGATGTGCTTGCGTGCTACGCGCAGTCCGGTGAGTTCGCCGTAGAAGTCATAAAGCTCCTGCACATGCGCGACCAGAATGCGATGGATCTCGCCGACCTCGGGTGAGGGCAGGTGCGTGCCGGTATTCAGGAAATGTTCGATCTCGCGGAACAGCCACGGGCGACCCTGGGCCGCTCGGCCGATCATCACCGCATCCGCACTGGTGTGCTCCAGCACGTATTTCGCCTTCTCGGGCGTGGTGATGTCGCCGTTGGCGATGATGGGGATCTTCACCTCGGCCTTTACCGCGGCTATGGTGTTATATTCGGCCTCGCCAGTGTAGGCACAGGCGCGGGTGCGGCCGTGGATCGCCAGCGCCTGGATGCCGCTGGATTCGGCGATGCGTGCGATGTTGATCGCATTGCGGTTGTTCTTGTCCCAGCCGGTGCGCGTCTTCAGGGTCACGGGTACGTCCACCGCGCCGACCACCGCTTCGAGTATCTCGGCCACCAGCTTCTCGTTCTGCATCAGGGCGGAACCCGCCATCACGTTGCAGATCTTCTTGGCGGGACAGCCCATGTTGATGTCGATGATCTGGGCGCCGTGGTCGACATTGTATTTCGCGGCCTGTGCCAGCATCTTCGGATCGGCGCCGACGATCTGCACCGAGATCGGCTCGACCTCGCCTTCATGGTTGGCGCGCCGCTTGGTCTTTTCCGAGCCGTACAGAAGGGAGTTGGATGCCACCATCTCGCTCACCGCCATGCCTGCACCCATGCGCTTGCACAGCATGCGGAAAGGGCGATCGGTCACCCCGGCCATGGGGGCGACGATGAGATTGTTCTTGAGCTTGTAGCGGCCGATTTGCATGGTGTCTCTCGAAGGGGGCGCTGATTATAAATTAATCAGCATGGTCATGCTATGATGACCGCGATCATTTCTGCGAAATATCCGACTATGGAATACGACATCGTCATTATCGGCGGGGGGCTGGTCGGTGCCAGCCTGGCTGCCGCGCTGGGGAACAGCGGGCTGTCGCTGGCGCTGGTCGAAGGGCGCCCCCTGAAGCCGGCGGGGGAAACGTCGGCGGACGACTGGGACAGCCGTATCTATGCCATCAGCCCCGGCTGCCGCGGCTTCCTCGAGCAGTCCGGCGCCTGGAGTTTCCTCGACGCCGGCCGCGTTGCGCCGGTCGAGGAGATGCGGGTGTTCGGCGACGGCGGGGCGGAGCTCGAATTCAGCGCCTACCAGATGGGGGCGCCCGAACTGGCCTGCATCCTGGAAAGCCGCGAACTGCAGGGCGCGATTTGGCAGGCGTTGCGGCAGCAGGACAACCTCGAACTCATATATCCCGCGAAGTGCGCCGCCCTGGAGATTGCACCCGATGCGGCCGTGCTCGGGCTGGAGGATGGCCGCAAGGTGAGGGCGAAGCTGGTGGTCGGTGCCGACGGGCGCGATTCCTGGGTGCGCAACCAGGTAGGCATCAGCGCCGCGCCGGTGGATTACCGGCAGCACGGTGTGGTGGCCAATTTCACCGTCGAGCGCGCACATCGAGGCATCGCCTACCAGTGGTTCCAGCCGGACGGCATCCTGGCGCTGCTGCCGCTGCCGGGTAACCGCGTGTCCATGGTGTGGTCGGTCAGCCCGGAGAAGTCCGCCGAACTGCTGGCGCTCTCCCACGAAGAGCTCTGCGCCCGCGTGTCGGTCGCATCGAATGGCACGCTGGGTGCGATGAACGTCATCACCCCGCCCGCCGCTTTCCCGTTGCGACTGTTGGTGCTGCCGCAGATCAGCGCGCCTCGCGTGGCCCTGATCGGCGACGCCGCGCATAACATGCACCCGCTGGCCGGGCAGGGCGTGAACACCGGCTTCCGCGACGCGCGCCAGCTGGCGCAGGTGCTGCTGGAGCGCGGGGGCTTTAGCGACTGCGGCGATGCGCAGTTGCTGCGCCGCTACGACCGCAAGCGCAAGGAAGATATCTATTCGATGCAGGCGACGACCTACGGATTGAAACATCTGTTCAACAATAACGATCCGGTGTTGAAGGTATTGCGCAATACCGGCCTGAACGCTACAAACCACCTCGTGCCGCTGAAGAAGATGCTGATGCAGCACGCTTTCATCTGATGGAATCCAATATGAAAACGAATGAAATGAGTTTCGCCAAAAAACTGCTCGGCCTGTTGATGTTCGTCCTGCTGTCTTCCGCCCATGCGGGAGAGAAGGAAATCCGCCAATCGCTGCAGAGCAAATTCCCCAACATCGGCAAGCTGGAGCATGTGGTCAAGACGCCGTATGGCGGCCTGTATGAGATCGTGGTCGGCGACCAGTTGCTGTACACCGACGCGCAGGGCCAGTACCTATTCGACGGCAGCGTGATCGAGGCGAAGACCCGACGCAATCTGACCGAGGATCGCCGCCGCCAGCTGTTCGCCATCGACTTCGACAAGTTGCCGCTCGAGCTGGCCGTGAAGAAGGTGAAGGGCAACGGCAAGCGCAAGCTGGCCTACTTCACCGACCCGAACTGCGGCTATTGCAAGCGGCTGGAGAAGGAGCTGAGCAAGGTCAGCGACGTCACGCTGTACCTGTTCCTGTACCCGATCTTCCAGGGATCGGACGAGATCGCTCGCAACGTTTATTGTTCGAAGAACCCGGTCAAGGCCTGGGATAACCTGATGCTGAACGGCGTCGCGCCGGAAGCGGCATCCTGCAAAGTGCCGTTCGAGGCGACCATGGCGCTGGGCAAGAAGCTGCGAGTCAACGGTACGCCGAACCTGATCTTCGGCGATGGCACGCAAGTTCCGGGGTACTTGCCTGCGGAGGAGCTGGAGAAGCGTCTGGACGCGTCAACCAAGTAGAGGATGGCATGGCTGATTCCGAGGAAATCTCGCGCGACCTGCTGGTCAAGGCGATCAACGAATCGCACGACGGAATCACCATTGCCGACGCCCGCAAGCCAGGGCATCCGATCCTTTATGCCAACATGGGGTTCGAGCAGATAACCGGCTACAGGGCCGAGGAGGTGCTCGGGCGCGACTACCGCTTTTTGCAAGGCGACGACACCTCGCAGCCGGAACTGGAGACGATACGCGCCGCGCTTGCGCGCGGGGAGGGGTGCACCGTGACCTTGCGCAATTACCGCAAGGACGGCTCGATGTTCTGGAACGAGTTGAGCATTTCGCCGGTTCACAACGACGAAGGGACGCTCACGCACTTCATCGGAATCCAGAAAGACGAAACGGCGAGGGTGTTGCTCGACCAGCGCCTGCATCAATCCGGACTCGATCTGGATGCACTGAATATGCAATTGAACACCCTTGTGTACACCGATCCGCTGGTCGGCATCAGCAACCGCCGCCGCTTCGACGAGCAGTTCGCCCACATGTTGGCCGCCGCGCAGCGAACCCACAGCGAGATCTCCGTGCTGATGATCGACCTCGACCGCTTCAAGCTGTTCAACCAGCGCTACGGGGAGCGCGCCGGCGATGAATGTCTGCGCATCGTCGGCGATTGCATCGGCAAGTCCTTCATGCGCTCGTCGGATTGTGCCGCGCGTTATGGCGGCGCGTTGTTTTCAGTGGTGTCGCTGGGGACCAACTACGAAGACCTGCAACTGCATGCGCAGAAGCTCAGCGAAAAGGTGCGCGCACTGAGCATTCCCTACAGCGACTCGGCGCTTGGCGTGGTGACCATCAGCATTGGCGGGGTTTCCCGTATTCCTTCCCGCGACACGTCCGAGGACGAACTCATCAAGCTGGCCGAGGTGGCGTTGTACGACGCCAAACATCACGGCCGCAATCTGGTGCACATCGTTAATTGACGGTCGGCTCGGTCCCCTTGGGGAACAGTACCCACATCTGGCCGCGCTGTTTCATCCGTCCCGCCCGAACGCCCGCCTGTTCTCCGAAGCCCCAGAAGAAATCGGCACGTACCGCACCCTTGATCGCGCCGCCGGTATCCTGCGCCAGCATCAGTCGGTTCAGAGGCTCGGCGGAATTCGGATAGGTGGTCGAGAGCAACACCGGCGACCCCAGCGGGATGGTGCGCGGGTCGATCGCAATGCTGTATTCATCCGTCAACGGTACGCCCAACGCGCCAAGCGGGGCAGACAGGCCGTTCGGCAGTTCGCGGAAGAACACATAGCTGGGATTCTGCGCCAGCATCGCGCCGAGACGTTCCGGATGTTGCGCGGCCCAGTTCTTGATGCCCTGCATCGATGCTTCTTCCGGCTTGAGTTCGCCCATCTCGATCAGTTTCTTGCCGATGGAGATATAAGGGTGGCCGTTCTGGTCGGCATAGCCGACCTTGACCAGGCTCCCGTCCGGCAGTTCGATGCGCCCGGAGCCCTGGATCTGCAGGAAGAACAGGTCCACTGCATCGTCCACCCAGAACAGTTCGCGCCCCGGCAGAGGGGCTTTGCCGCCGTCGATCTCGGCGCGGTTGTAATAGGGCACGACGCGTTTGCCTTGCAGGCGGCCGCGCAGGCGCAGGTCCTTCAGTTGCGGATACACCTCGCTCAGGTCGATGGTCAGCAGGTCGTCCGGCGCGGCGTACAGCGGATAGCGGAAGCGCTCTGTCCTGACGCGGCTGCCGGACAGCTTGGGTTCGTAGTAGCCGGTGATCAATCCCTGCGACGATCCGTCCGCATTGATCACCTGATAGGGGACGAAACCCTGCTCGAAGAAGTTGCGCAACGCCCCGTTGTTAGGTTGCGCCAGTGCGTCTGCGCGTGCGCAGGGTTCCTGCCAGCCGGGCTTGGCCTTCAGTGCGCGGCAGCTTTGCAGGAAGGCCGCCCAGCTGGGTTGTAGGTCCATGGTCAGCCAGTCCGGCAACATCTCCCATGTGCTGGCGGCGAAAGGCGCAGCAGGCGGCACGGCGGCAGCAGGCGGAGCGACCGCCGGCTTGGGCGGTGTGCTGGTACAGGCGGCGAGGAACATCAATGGCAGCAGGGCTGCCTGAAGCCGTTTGACGGCCAAGGGGCTAATGCAGAACACGCGGGACACTCAATACAAATTGTGGGATTTCGACTTCAAACGTTGAACCATCGTCCGCCTGCATCTGGTAACTGCCGCGCATTGTGCCGACCTGCGTGGTCAGCACCGTGCCGCTGGTGTACTCGAAGCTTTGGCTCGGCTTGAGCAGCGGCTGTTCCCCCACCACGCCCTGCCCGCGCACTTCCTGCACGTGGTTATAGGCATCGGTGATGATCCAGTGGCGGCTGAGGAGCTTGGCGGAAGCGCTGCCGAGGTTGGTGATGCTGATGGTATAGGAGAAGACGAAACGGTTGCCCGACTCGTCGGACTGCTCCGGCAGGTAGTTCACCTGCGTCTGGACGATGATGCCATGCGGAACGTTTTTCTCCATGCGCGGCATTTGAACCGATTTTGGCGGTTGCCGCAAGCAGTCCTAAGCGTTGCCGGGCTCGTAGAATCGTATGGTGTCGCGTCCGGCCGCCTTGGCCTGATACATGCCGATGTCCGCCCATTTGAGCAGGTCTTCCCTGGCGGATTCGTGATCGAGGAACATCACGATGCCGATGCTGGTGGTGCAGTGGTGTTCGATCGCGGTGTTGCCATTCTCGGCCTGCAACAGCTCCAACCGGTAGGGGGCACCTATCGCGGCGCGGATTTTTTCCGCCACTCCGTGCGCATGGTCGGCCGATACCGTGCGGTCGGTATCCAGTTCCTTCAGCATCACCACGAATTCGTCTCCCCCGAAACGGGCGACGGTGTCCTCCTCGCGGACGCAATGCACGATGCGCCGAGCGGCTTCCATCAGCAGCAGATCGCCGATATCGTGGCCGTGCTGGTCGTTGAGGGGCTTGAAGTTGTCCAGATCGAGGAACATCAGCGCGCCATAACGGCCGCTGCGTTTGCTGATCGCCAGCGCCAGCCCCAAGCGGTCGAGCAGCAGGCGCCGGTTGGGCAGTTGCGTCAAGGGGTCGTAGAACGCCAGGTTCTTCAACTGCTCCTCGGCGATCTTGCGTTCGGTGACGTCCTGCCTCATGGTGACAAAATGGGTGATTTCGCCGCTCTGATCGCGCACTGGCGTGATGGTCGTTTCATCGTGATACAGGGAGCCGTCTTTGCGCCGGTTGGTCAGTTCGCCATGCCATACCCGCCCGGCGAGGATGGATTGCCACAGGTCCCGGTAGAACTCGTCGCCATGCAGCCCGGATCTGAGCAGCTCGCCATAGGTGCGTCCGACCGCTTCGTTGAGGCCGTATCCGGTCAGCCTGGTGAATGCCGGGTTCGCCCAGACGATGTGTGCTTGCCGGTCGGCAATCGAGATCGCACTGGCGGCGACATTGAGCGCGGCATCGTGCAGTCGCAAGGTTTCGGTGGTTTGTGTCCGTTCGATGGCCAGTGCCGCGAGCGCGGCGTAATTTTCGATCAGGGTGATTTCGGCCGGCTGGGGGGGCGCGGGATGGCGCTGGTAGACGGCAAAGGTGCCCAGCACGCGGCCGTCGTGATCCTTGATGGGTTGTGCCCAGCAGGACTGCAGCCCCGCTCGGACGACCAGGGCGCGGAAGTCTTCCGGGTAAGGATGAGTATGCATGTCCTCGACGATCACGCGCTCGCCGCGGGATACCGCCATGCCGCAGGCCCCGGGCGCTTCGCCAATGGCGAGGCCGTCGAGTGCCTGATTGAAAAAATCCGGCAGGCTGGGCGCGACGCCGTGACATAGATGCTTGCCGTCCCGATCGAGCAACTGGATGGCGCACAACATGTCGGGATTGTGCAGTTCGACCAACTGGGTGAGCGTCTCCAGAATGTCCGGCAAAGCGGCGTGGTGGGTGATCATTTCCAGCACGGCGTTCTGGTGGACCAATTCGGCGCCGCGTCGTTTCAGTTGGTTTTCGTTCTCGGCCCTCTGCTGCAAGTGCCGGACCATGGCGTAGGCCATCAGCGCCGCCAGTATGCACAGTAGTCCGCCCAGCGTGCGGATGATCCACAGCCTGGTCGTGTTGGAGCCCCACCCGGTGAGCGGGGTGGCGGCGATCTCCCAGCTGCCGCCGGGCAGGGTAACCTGTCTCAGCACCGGCTGTTCATTGAATAAGGCGGGGTTGCCGTAGATGATTTCGCCCGTGCCGCCTTGTCCGTCGCGCCCGCGGATGGCCACTCTCACGGTCTGCTCCAGCGTGGGCAGCTCGGCTTCGCGCAACAGGGCCTCGAACAATACCGGCGCACTGACCGCACCGAGGAATTGCTCCTCGCCCGATTCCGGATCGGTGTGATAGACCGGGACGCGTACCACGACAGCCATGCCTCCCTGCACCAGTTCGAGAGGGCCTGCGGTGACAGCCTGGCGAGTGTCCATCATTTTCTGGTAGGAGGGCCATTGTGCAGGAAGCTGTCGGTAATCCAGTCCAATGAATTTTTCGTTACCCGCCTGCGGATAAGCGTAATTGACGACGGTGCCGCGGATCAGCGCCAAGTTGAGAATGTCCGGGCTGAGCGTCTTGGCATGTCCGGCCAACTGGATGAATTCGGCCTGCGACAGTTCGGGCCGCGTTGCGAAGATCGATGCGATGATTCCTGTGGACGCTGCGGACTTGCTGACGGCAGCCTCCAGTTTTGCGTCCAGCGCCGAGGCGCGCTCCATGATGTGCAGGCGCTGTTCCTGCATGGCTTGTCGGCGTTCGAAATCGTCGAGCGTCAGCAAAGCTGCAAGGACGATCAGTGCCGCCGATAAGGCTGCCAGTTTCGGGGTGGAGCGACGCGCTAACACGAAGTATCCAGACGGGTGTGAAAAAACGAAGTGCGGTTATACGTGGAAAGCCGTTCAAGCGATATATGTCAAAATGCCTATATCTTTTTGAATATCCATGACTATTTTGTGGCAATTCGGCGCGGGTGGAGAGGAGCGCCCCCTTGGAGCGCAACCTCCGAGATGGCCAGGGCAAATCCGCGGTATGGGCAGTTGCCGCCAAACCCGCGGCTTTTCGGGCTGTGCTGTGCTAATCTTCGGTGGTATTTTTCAGGCAATTGTTATGAACGAGTATTTGAAACGCATCCTCAACGCCCGCGTCTACGACGTTGCGGTAGAGACCCCGCTGGAGCCGGCGCCCAGCCTGTCGGCGCGCCTGGGCAACACCGTCCTGTTCAAGCGGGAGGACATGCAGCCGGTGTTCTCCTTCAAGCTGCGCGGCGCCTACAACAAGATGGCGCAGCTCTCGCCCGCGCAACTCAAGCGCGGCGTGATCGCCGCCTCGGCGGGCAACCATGCGCAGGGCGTGGCGCTGTCCGCCCATCGCCTCGGCTGCAAGGCCGTTATCGTGATGCCGACCACCACGCCGCAAGTGAAGATCGATGCAGTGCGGCATTTCGGCCAGCGCGCCGTGGAGATCGTGCTGCACGGAGACAGTTACAGCGACGCCTGCAGCCATGCGTATGAGCTGGAGAAAGAACAGAAACTCACCTTCGTGCACCCGTTCGACGATCCCGATGTGATCGCCGGACAGGGCACCATCGCGATGGAGATCCTGCGCCAGCATCAGGCTCCGATCCATGCGATTTTTTGCGCTATCGGCGGCGGCGGACTGATCGCGGGCGTGGCCGCCTACGTCAAGCAGGTGCGCCCAGACATCAAGATCATCGGCGTGCAGACCACCGACTCCGATGCGATGGCGCGTTCGCTGAAGGCAAAGAAGCGCGTCACGCTCAACGATGTCGGCCTGTTCTCGGATGGCACTGCGGTGAAGCAAGTGGGTGAAGAGACCTTCCGCATCTGCAAGAAATATGTGGACGAGGTCGTGCTGGTGGATACCGATGCGGTGTGCGCGGCGATCAAGGACGTGTTCCAGGACACCCGTTCCATCCTCGAGCCGGCGGGTGCACTCGCCGTCGCGGGCGCCAAGCTTTACGCCAAGCGTGAACAGCTCAAGGGCGAGACGCTCATTCCCATCGCCTGTGGCGCGAACATGAACTTCGACCGCCTGCGCTTCGTCGCAGAGCGTGCCGAGATCGGCGAGAGGCGCGAGGCCATCCTTGCCGTCACCATCCCCGAGACGCCCGGAAGCTTCCGCAAGTTTTGCTCGCTGCTCGGCAAGCGCAACATCACCGAGTTCAACTACCGCTACGCCGATCCGAAGGCGGCGCAGGTGTTCGTCGGCATTCAGGTGCGCAACCAGGAGGAGACCGCCGAACTGGTGGACAAGCTGCAGCGCAGCAAGCTGCCGACGCTGGATCTGTCCGATAACGAGATGGCCAAGCTGCACCTGCGCCACCTCGTCGGCGGCCATGCGCCCGATGCGAAGGACGAGATCCTGTTCCGCTTCGAGTTCCCCGAGCGCCCCGGCGCCCTGATGAACTTCCTCAATAGCATGAACCACAGCTGGAACATCAGCCTGTTCCACTACCGTAACCACGGCGCGGACTACGGCCGCGTGCTGGTCGGCATGCAGGTGCCGCACCACGACAAGAAGGCGCTCAAGACCTTCCTCGATACCCTCGGCTACCCGTACTGGGACGAGAGCGCAAACCCGGCGTACAAGTTATTCCTGGGGTGATCGGAGCGGGCGGGCCTCGAACGTGCGCGGGGCTCGTTTGCATCCCCTTAGCTTGAAGGGCCTCTCCAAATAAGCCCCCGTCCTTGGCATTCCTTGAGTCGTCTGCCGGGGGGTGGGGCGGCTTCCGCACTGCGAGCTTATTTATTGTCTGGATTAATAATAATTATTAATTGACGTTAGTGTAAATTGGTGCACAGATGTCGAACAATGTGGTCAAATTGGTGTATTTTGCAAGAACGGCGACGTGGAGATGAATATCCAAGCTAGGAAGCAGGCGCTTAGGCAAAGTATAATCGCCGCCCGCGAAAATCTGCCCGCCCCCGAGCGTTTGCGTTGGAGTCATGAGGTCATTGGCTCCGTTTGCAGGCTGGCTGCCTACCGGCAGGCGCATACGGTGCTGGGCTATTTGAATTTCGGGGCGGAGCTGGATTCCGAACTATGGGTTCGGCAAGCTTTGTCCGATGGCAAGCGCGTACTCTTGCCTAGAGTCAATCGCGCCAGCAGGCATCTGGATCTGTACCGGGTGAATGACCTGCAAGTCGACGTGGCACCCGGTTCGTGGGGTATACGCGAGCCGTTGGAAAGCCGCTGTGAAAAGGAGAAATCGCTGAGAACGGTGGATTTCATCCTGTTGCCCGGCGTTGCATTCACCCGCGAGGGCGAGCGTCTGGGATACGGTGGGGGCTATTACGACAAGCTACTGGCGCATTTGCCGCATCGGCCTGCCTTGGTGGCAGGCGCATTCGAGATGCAGGTAGTGCAGGAGATTCCGTTGGAAAACACCGACCATGGAGTGGATTGGCTGGTGACGGAGACTGAAACGATAAATTGCAACAAAGGAAGAGAGTGAGCGATGGCAATACAGCAACCTGATTACGATCCGCAAGAGACCCGGGAGTGGCTGGACGCCCTTGAGTCGGTTCTGGAAAACGAAGGCGCGGAACGCGCGCATTTCCTGATCAGCCAGTTGATCGACAAGGCGCGGCTGGGCGGCACCGACATGCCGATCAGCGCTACCACGCCGTACCTCAATACGATTTCTCCGGAAAAGGAAGAGCGTTCCAGCGGCAACCATGAACTGGAGCACCGCATCCGCGCGCTGACGCGCTGGAACGCGATGGCCATCATCCTGAACGCCAACAAGGAATCTTCAGAGCTGGGCGGCCACATCGCCAGCTTTGCCTCGGCGGCCACGCTGTACGACATCGGTTTCAACCATTTCTTCCACGGCAAGACCGAGACGCACGGTGGCGACCTGGTGTACTTCCAGGGGCACTCCTCGCCCGGCATCTATGCGCGTGCCTTCCTCGAAGGCCGCTTGAGCGAGGAGCAACTGTACAAGTTCCGTCAGGAAGTGGATGGCGGCGGCTTGTCGTCCTACCCGCATCCTTGGCTGATGCCGGATTTCTGGCAGTTCCCCACCGTATCGATGGGTCTCGGCCCGCTGATGGCGATCTACCAGGCGCGCTTCATGCGTTACCTGCAGCATCGCGGCTTGGCCAGCACCGACGGCCGCAAGGTCTGGGCCTTCCTTGGCGACGGCGAGACCGATGAGCCGGAATCCCTGGGCGCGATCTCGATGGCCGGACGCGAGAAGCTCGACAACCTGATCTTCGTGATCAACTGCAACCTGCAGCGTCTCGACGGGCCGGTGCGCGGCAACGGCAAGATCATTCAGGAACTCGAAGGCGTGTTCCGCGGCGCGGGCTGGAATGTGATCAAGGTGGTGTGGGGAGGTCAGTGGGACCGTCTGCTCGCCAAGGACAAGAGCGGCCTGCTGCTGAAACGCATGGAAGAGGTGGTGGACGGCGAGTACCAGACCTACAAGTCGCGTGACGGCGCTTACGTGCGCCAGCATTTCTTCGGCAAGTACCCAGAGCTGCTGGAACTGGTCGCCGACATGTCGGATGACGAGATCTGGCGCCTGAACCGCGGTGGCCATGACCCGCGCAAGGTGTACGCGGCCTATGCTGCGGCAACGAAGCACACCGGCCAGCCGACCGTGATCCTCGCCAAGACGGTGAAGGGCTACGGCATGGGCGCTTCCGGCGAGGCGCAGAATCCGACCCACCAGCAGAAGAAGATGGACGAGGAGTCGCTGCGCAAATTCCGCGACCGCTTCAACATCCCGGTCTCCGACGAGGACCTGACCAAGCTGCCGTTCTGCAAACCCGCGGAAGACAGCCAGGAAGCGAAATACCTGCGTGAGCGCGGCGCGGCGATGGGTTCCGTGCCGGCGCGAAGGCCGGAAGCGCAGCCGCTGGCCATGCCCGCGAGCGAGGCGTTCGATCCGTTGCTGAAGGGCACCGAGGGGCGCGAGATCTCCACCACCATGGCGTTTGTGCGTCTGCTGGGTGCGCTGGTCAAGGACAAGAACATCGGCAAGAAGGTCGTGCCCATCGTGCCCGACGAGTCCCGCACCTTCGGCATGGAAGGCATGTTCCGCCAGCTGGGCATCTTCTCGCAGGTCGGCCAGCTGTACACGCCGCAGGACGCCGACCAGCTGATGTACTACAAGGAAGACAAGACCGGCCAGATCCTGCAGGAAGGCATCAACGAGGCGGGCGGCATGGCCGACTGGATCGCCGCGGCGACCGCCTATGCCAACCATGGCACGGCGATGATTCCGTTCTACATCTACTACTCGATGTTCGGCTTCCAGCGCATCGGCGACCTCGCCTGGGCGGCGGGCGACCTGCGTGCGCGCGGCTTCCTGCTGGGCGGCACCGCGGGACGCACTACGCTGAACGGCGAAGGTTTGCAGCACCAGGACGGCCACAGCCATCTGATGGCGGCGACCATCCCGAACTGCGTCAGCTACGACCCGACCTTCGCTTACGAAGTGGCCGTGATCGTGCGCGAGGGCATGCGCCGCATGTACGTCGAGCAGGAGGATGTGTTCTATTACCTGACGGTGATGAACGAGAACTACGCCCACCCGGCCATGCCGAAGGGCGCGGAAGAGGGCATCGTCAAGGGTATGTACCTGTTCAGCGAGGGCAAGAAGGCCAAGGGGCCGAAGGTGCAGCTGCTGGGCAGCGGCACCATCCTGCGCGAGGCGATCGCCGCGGCGGAACTGCTGGAGAAGGATTTCGGCGTGTCCGCCGACATCTGGAGCGTGACCAGCTTCAACGAACTGCGCCGCGACGGTCTCGATGCAGAGCGCTGGAACATGCTGCACCCCGAGTCCAAGCCGCGCGCGAGCTATGTCGAGCAGTGCCTCGCCAAGCGCGAAGGTCCGGTGATCGCTGCGACCGACTACATCAAGAGCTATGCCGACCAGATCCGTTCCTATGTGCCCGCACGCTACAAGGTGCTGGGTACCGACGGTTTCGGCCGCTCCGATACACGCAAGAAGCTGCGCCAGTTCTTCGAAGTGGATCGCCACTACATCGCCGTTGCGGCGTTGAAGTCGCTGGCCGAGGAGGGCAAGATCGAGCCGGTTCAGGTGAGCCGAGCGATCAAGCTGTACAACATTAACCCGGACAAGCCGAACCCGGTCACGGTGTAAGCGCGAGGAAGACGAGCATGGCAGAACAACAAGTACTGGTGCCGGACATCGGCAACTTCAAGGACGTGGCAGTGATCGAGGTACTGGTCAAGGCCGGCGACACGATCGCCGCCGAAGACAACCTGATCACGCTGGAAACCGACAAAGCGACGCTGGATGTGCCGTCGCCCTTCGCCGGCAAGGTGAAGGAAGTGAAGATCAAGGTCGGCGACAAGGTGTCGGAAGGCAACCTGATCCTGGTGATGGACGTCAGCGGCGAAGCTGCTCAATCCGCACCGGTTGCACAGCCTGCTCCCGCAGCGGTTGCACCTGCGGCTCCTGCGCCTGCACCCGTAGCGCAGCAGGCCGCGAAACCGGCCGCAGCACCGGCTGTCGTCAGCGCCGTGCAGCCAGCGGCAGCGGGTGGCAAGGGGCACGCAAGCCCCTCCATTCGCCGCTTCGCACGCGAACTGGGCGTCGATCTCGGCCAGGTGAAGGGCAGTGCCCCAAAGGGCCGCATCACCAAGGAAGACGTGCAGAACTTCGTCAAACAGGTGCTGGCGCAACCGCGCGGCGCGGCTGGCGGCGGCGCGTTGCCGGGCCTGTTGCCGTGGCCGGAAGTGGATTTCGCCAAGTTCGGTGAGATCGAGAGCAAGCCGCTGTCGCGCATCAAGAAGATCTCCGGCGCGAACCTGCACCGCAACTGGGTGATGATCCCGCATGTCACGCAGTTCGAGGAAGCCGACATCAGCGAGATGGAGGCTTTCCGCAAGGAACTGGGCGCGGAATACGCCAAGCAGAACATCAAGATCACCCCGCTGGCCTTCCTGCTCAAGGCAGCTGCGGCCGCGCTGAAGCATTTCCCCGACTTCAACGCCTCGCTGGATGCGAGCGGCGAGAATCTGGTGCTGAAGAAATACATCCACATCGGCGTGGCGGTGGACACACCGGACGGCTTGATGGTGCCGGTGATCCGCGACGTCGACCAGAAGGGCATCGTCCAGCTCGCGAAGGAGCTCGGCGAGATCAGCGCGAAGGCGCGCGAGAAGAAGCTCACCGCTGCCGACATGCAGGGCGGCTGCTTTACCATCTCCAGCCTGGGCGGCATCGGCGGCACGTCCTTCACGCCCATCATCAACGCGCCCGAAGTGGCTATCCTCGGCGTATCCCGCTCGAGCATGAAGCCGGTATACAAGGACGGTGAATTCGTGGCGCGCCTGATGTTGCCGCTGTCGCTGTCTTACGACCATCGCGTGATCGACGGCGCGGCAGGCGCACGCTTCACCACTTACCTCGCGCACGTGTTGTCCGATGTCCGCCGGCTTGCGCTGTAACCGGTGAGCGAGCGCAGGCTGTTGGGAAACGTAGCGAGGATGGTCAGATGCAAGGCGCACGGAACGCAGCGACTGAGACATACCTTGCCGGTAGGCGAGGGAGCGAGTACCGCGCAACGCAGCAGATGACCACCACAGTAGTTTCTCAACAGCCTGCCAGACCCATCGGCATCCTCGGCGGCACCTTCGACCCGATCCATTTCGGGCACCTGAGGCTGGCCGAGGAGATGATGGAGCAGGCGGAACTTCGGCAGATACGTTTCATTCCCGCCGGGACTCCGCCGCATCGCGAGTCGCCGCAAGTGACCGCGCAGCAGCGCAGCGCGATGGTGAAGCTGGCCATCGCCGGCCAGCCCGCCTTCTTGCTGGACGAGCGCGAGATTCTTCGCGACAAGCCGAGCTACACCGTGGATACGCTGCGCGAGCTGCGTACCGAACTGGGTACTGCGCAGCCTCTGTGCCTGCTGATGGGCGGCGATGCGTTCCTGCAACTGCACACTTGGCACGAGTGGGAGCAATTGTTCGAACTGGCGCATATCGTGGTAGGCTTCCGTCCTGGCTTCACGCTGGAAGAGCGCATCCACGGCGCGACGCCGGAGTTGCAAAGCCACTACCACCGCCGCGTTTGCTCCGTCGCAGAAATGTCGCAGAGGCCGGGCGGCGGTGTCGCCGAACTGGCGATCCCGAAGCTGGAGATCTCGGCCACCGATATCCGCCGCCGCGTCGCCGAAGGCCGTTCCATACGCTATCTGCTGCCCGATGCGGTGGCGGATTACATTCACCAACATCACCTGTACACACCATGTTAAGCATAGAAGAAAAGACCAAAGCCATCGTCGACGCACTCGAAGACATCAAGGCCGATGACATCACCGTGATCGATACCAGCAAGCTCAGCCCGATGTTCGAGCGCATGGTCATCGCCAGCGCGAAATCCACGCGCCAGACCAAGGCGATCGCCGACAACGTGGTGGTCAAGCTCAAGGAGTGCGGCGAGGAAGTGTTCGGCCGCGAAGGCGAAGACAGCGGCGAGTGGATTCTGATCGACCTGGGCGAAGTGCTGGTGCACGTCATGCAGCCCGCCGTGCGTCAGTACTACAACCTCGAGGAACTGTGGAGCAAGGGTCAGGCCCTGCGTCCCAAGCTGGCCCAGAAGCCCGAATAAAAATGAGACCGGAAAGGCATCTGGCCGTAGGGGCGCGATTCATCGCGCCCTTGGTTCGAGGTGTAAATAAAGCCGGGCGCGATGAATCGCGCCCCTACGGGGTCAAATGAAACTTCTGATCGTGTCGGTAGGCCACAAGATGCCGGATTGGATCACGGCGGGCTTCAACGAATACGCCAAGCGCATGCCGCGCGAGGCGAAGATCGAGCTGGTCGAGATCAAGCCCGAGCCGCGCACCACCGGCAAGACCACGGCGCAGATCATGGAAGCCGAGGCGCAGCGCATCCTCGCCGCGCTGCCGCAGGGATGCCTGCGCATCGCGTTGGACGAACGCGGCGCCCAGCCGACGACGAAGCGGCTGGCAGATCAGATGCGCGACTGGATGGGTGAGGGACGCGACGTGGCGTTCATCATCGGCGGCGCGGACGGCTTGCACGAGTCGGTTAAGCAGGCGGCGCAGCACCTGATGGCGCTGTCGTCGCTGACGTTGCCGCACGCCATGGTGCGCGTGCTGCTTGCGGAACAGCTGTACCGCGCGCACAGCTTGTTGCACAATCACCCCTATCACAGGGAATAACAAGCTATGTCCATCATCCAGCCGCGTATCTACCTCGCCTCGCAAAGCCCTCGCCGCCGCGAACTGCTCAAACAGATCGGGGTCAATTTCGAGATGCTGCTGTTGCGTTCCGATCCGCGCCGCAACATGGATGTGGACGAAACACCGAATGCCGGAGAGGCGCCCGAGGATTATGTGAAACGCGTCTGCCTGGCGAAGTCCGAGGCGGGATTTTCCGCGCTGCGGCTACGCAACCTGCCGCCGTTCCCGGTGCTTGCCGCCGACACGACGGTGACGCTGGACGGCAAGATCTTCGGCAAGCCCGAGAACGCCGAGCAGGCCACGGCGATGCTGCGCCAGCTGTCCGGGCAGGAGCATCAGGTACTCAGCGCGGTTGCGGTGGCGCTGGGCGACCATGTCGAGTCCGCCGTCTCTGTTTCCACGGTGCGCTTCGCGCCGCTCGACGACGAGCGCATCCGCCGCTACCTGCTCACCCGGGAATACATCGACAAGGCCGGCGCCTACGCGATCCAGGGCCATGCCGGGGCGTTTATCGAACATATCACCGGCAGCTATTCCGGCGTGATGGGGCTGCCGTTGTTCGAAACCGTGGAGTTGCTGCGCCACTTCGACTATCCCGTGCCATGAGCGAAGAGATCCTCATCAACGTCACCCCGCAGGAGACACGTGTCGCGGTGATGCAGAACGGCGTGGTGCAAGACCTGCATGTCGAGCGCACCAGCAGCCGCGGCATCGTCAGCAACGTCTATCTCGGCAAGGTAAAGCGAGTGCTGCCCGGCATGCAATCCGCCTTCATCGACATCGGCCTCGAGCGCTCGGCCTTCCTGCATGTGGCGGATATCTGGGGCAACGGCGGCGACGGCGCGGAACCTAAGCCGATCGAGAAGGTTTTGGCAGACGGTCAGACGCTGCTGGTGCAGGTGATCAAGGAGCCCATCGGCACCAAGGGCGCGCGCCTGTCCACCCAGATCAGCATCGCGGGACGGCTGCTGGTGTACCTGCCGCAGGAGACCCATATCGGCGTGTCCCAGCGCATCGAGAACGTCGAGCAGCGCGACGCCCTGCGCGAGCGCCTGCAGGCCGTGCTGCCTCAGGGGCATAAGGGCGGCTATATCATCCGCACAGTGGCCGAGTCGGCTGCCGACCTGGATTTCGAGGCCGATATCAGTTACCTCGACAAGCTCTGGAGCAATCTGCAAACAGCCGCACGGACCGCGAGCGCGCCGCAGCTGCTCTATTGCGAACTGGACATCAGCCTGCGCGTGCTGCGCGACTTCGTCAGCCAGGAGACAACGCGCATCCTGGTCGATTCGCGCAGCACCTTCCAGAAGATGCAGGAGTTCGCCGCCGACTACAACCAGGGGGCGCTCGAGCGGTTGGATCACTACCCGGGCGTGCGCCCGCTGTTCGACCTGTACAGTGTCGAAGAGGAGATCGAGCGCGCCCTGTCCAAGCGCGTCGACCTGAAGTCTGGCGGCTACCTGATCATCGACCAGACCGAGGCGATGACCACCATCGACGTGAACACCGGCGGCTTCGTCGGCCTGCGCAACTTCGACGACACCATCTTCAAGACCAATCTCGAGGCCACCCAGGTCATCGCGCGCCAGCTGCGCCTGCGTAACCTGGGCGGCATCATCATCTGCGACTTCATCGACATGGACAGCCAGGAACACCGCGACGCGGTCCTGGAGGAGTTCAAGAAGGCGCTGGCGCGCGACCATACCCGTGTCAGCGTCAATGGCTTTTCTGCGTTGGGTCTGGTGGAAATGACGCGCAAGCGTACCCGCGAGAGCCTGGCGCACGTGCTGTGCGAGTCCTGCCCCACCTGCCAGGGGCGAGGCGAGGTGAAGACCGCGCAGACCGTGTGCTACGAGATCCTGCGCGAGATCGTGCGCGAGGCCCGCCAGTTCAACGCCCGCGAATACCGCATCCTCGCCTCGCAGCAGGTCATTGACCTGTTCCTCGAAGAGGAATCCCAGGCGCTGGCCCAGCTTTCCGACTTCATTGGCAAGCCGATTTCGATGCAGGTCGAAACTTTATACAGCCAGGAACAATACGATGTCATCCTGATGTGACGGTCGTGCGTTAAGTGCAAGTAGTCCCAGACTACAGCCGCATTTTTGACGCATTCCAAAATAAAACCGTCTCAGGGAGAAAAGTATGTTCAAGAAGCAAATGGCCGCAACCCTGGCCGCAATGTTCCTGTCCGCGTCCGCATTCGCGCTTGACCCTCATGGTCACGGCGATTCGCAATCGCAAGTGGCGGCGTTCGTCAATCACCTGACTGTCGACAACGCCTCCTATATTGCCTCGAAAAACCCGGCGTTCTTTGCCGAGTTGTCCAAGGGACAACACCCGAAGGCAACGGTGGTGACCTGTTCCGACTCGCGCGTGCACACCAAGGCGATCTCCACCACTCCGGAAGACGAGCTGTTCATGGTGCGCGACATCGGCAACCAGATGAGCACGGCCGAAGGTTCGGTGGAATACGGCGTGCATCACCTGCATACCCCTATCCTGCTGTTCATCGGTCATTCGCGCTGCGGTGCCATCAACGCGGCCGGCGGCGATTATTCCAAGGAATCGGCCCCGATCAAGCGTGAACTCGATACCATCAGCATTCCCAAGGGCGGCGAGAACATCGATGGCGTGAAGATCAACGTCAACAACCAGGTTGCCGCGGCGTCGAGGAAATTCGCCGAAGAAGTGAAGGAAGGCCACCTGACCATCATCGGCGCGGTGTTCGACTTCGCCGACGACATGAAGCAAGGCGCAGGCAAGCTCAATATCATCAACGTCAACGGCGAAACCGATCCGGCCAAGCTGCGTAATCTGAATGCACTGACAGTAAAGGCCGAGCAGGAACACGCTCACCATTAAGATGTAAAAAATGGAAATAAGAAAGCCGGCGCAAGCCGGCTTTCTTATTTCCCCACTGGAACGGGAGCGCGGTGGCCAGGGATTGCAGTGGCCGTCAGTTCTTTAGAATGCTTTCCGGTTCGATCTTGCTGCCGTTGATTGCCACGACCTTGTGGCGGGATTGGCCGCCCTGTTTCAGTTCCACCTGGCGTACCGGCACGTCGAACAGTTCCGCGATGAATTTCATCAGTGCCTCGTTGGCGCGACCCTCCACCGGCGGGGCCGCGAGGCGTATCTTGAGGGCTTCGCCATGCAGGCCGGCGATCTCGCTGCGCTTTGCGCCCGGCTGGATGTGCAGCGTCAGGGTGACGACGTCGCCGCTGCGGCGGAACCAGTCTGCCATGTCAGAAGAAAAGGCCGAGGGTGAGACGTTCCAGCGCGCCGATGGGAACGATCACGATGAGCTGGCATGCGACGAGCAACAGCATCGGCGACAGGTCGACGCTGCCCGCCATCAGCACGACTTTGCGCAACGGCTGCAGGAAGCGGTGGCTGACGGACGACAGCATCGGGGCGACGGGCGAGTGGGGGTTCACCCACGACAGGATGGCCTGCGCGAACACCACCGCCATCAGCAGGTACACGCTGATCTTGAGCAGCTTGACCAGCGTCAGCGTCAGCAATCCTACCAGCGGGAATCCGTGCGACAGATCGCCTTGAACCATGAACAGCGCGCTCAGGTAGAGCAACTCGGCCAGCAGGGCGAGCAGGAAGGTGGCGCTATCCAGTCCGGCGACCGCTGGGAGGTGTTTGCGCAGCGGCAACACGATGAAGTCGGTGATCGCCATGATGAATTCCCCGATGGGGTTGCGCATCGGGGTGCGCAGCCACACGGCATGGAAGCGGAACAGCAGGATCGCCGCGAACGGTTGCAGCAGCGCATCGAGCAGGAACATCATGCCTTCGCTCATCATTGCAGCGCTCCCAGTTCGTCGCCCATCTCCTTCGCGCGGTCCGCGGCGGCCTTGGCCGCTTCGACGATGTGCTCGGCGACGCCGTTCGCGGCCATGCTCAGCAGGGCGCGTTCGGTGGTGCCGTTCTTCGACGTGACACGCGCTCGTAGCACGGCGGGCTCCTCGTCGCTGGAATCGGCCAGCTTGCTCGCACCGACGAAGGTGGCGAGGCTCAGGCGGCGCGCGTCTTCCGCACTGAAGCCCAGCTCCTGCCCGGCCTTCTGCATCGCTTCGATGAAATAGAACACGTAGGCCGGGCCACTGCCCGAGATCGCCGTCACTGCATCCAGCATGGGCTCGTCTTCCACCCACAGCACTTCGCCGACCGCCGCGAGAACCTGCTGCGCCTGCTCGCGTTGCGCGCCGCTCACCGCGGGCAGGGCGTAGAGGCCGGTCATGCCGCTCTGGACCAGCGCGGGCGTGTTGGGCATGGCGCGCACGACGGCCTGGCTGTTCGCCCAGCGCGCGAGGTCGCCCGCGCGGATACCGGCGGCGATGGAGATCAGCAACTGGCCGTCGATCAGCTCCGCGAGCTGTTGTGCTACCTCGCGCAATTGCTGCGGCTTGACTGCAAGCACGATGATGTCGCTGCCCGTCACGCCTTCGGTGAGGCCGCCCGTGGTGCGCACGCCGAATTGTGTCTGCAGCCGCGTGCGGTTTTCCGCATTAATTTCCACCACGCTGATCTGCGTCGCGGCAAATCCCTTGCCGAGCATGCCGCCGATGAGGGCGCTGGCCATGTTGCCGCCGCCGATAAAGCAAATGTTCATGTCTGGTCTCCGTAATGTCTTGCGCCAAAAATGGCCGTTCCTACCCGCACGATGGTTGCGCCTTCGGCGATGGCGGCGGGAAAGTCGTGCGACATGCCCATCGACAGGGTGTCGAGTTGCAAGCCGTGTCGGTTCAATTGATCGAACAGTCCGCGCAGCCGCGCGAACGCAGCGCGCTGTTCGGCGGCATCCTCGGTCGGCGCGGGCACGGTCATCAGACCGCGCAGCCTGAGGTTGGGCAGCGCGGAGACGGTTTGCGCCAATGTCGCGACCTCGTCCGGCGCGACGCCGCTCTTGCTGGCCTCGCCGCTGATGTTAACCTCGATGCAAACCTGCAGCGGCGCCAGATCTTCGGGGCGCTGCGACGAAAGCCGCTCGGCGATCTTCAGCCGGTCGATGCTGTGCACCCACGCGAAATGCTCTGCGATGTGGCGCGTCTTGTTGCTCTGGATCGGGCCGATGTAGTGCCACTCGATGGGCAGGTCGTGCAGCGCCTCCATCTTGTGCAGCGATTCCTGCACGTAGCTTTCGGCGAAGCGGCGTTGTCCTGCCTGCCAGGCTTCGCGTATAGCCTCACAGGGAAAGGTCTTGCTGACTGCGAGCAGTTCGACTTCATCCGCACGGCGCCCTGCAGCCAGCGTCGCTGCGTGCATTGCGGCGCGCACGGCTTGCATGTTGGAAGCGATTGTTGTCATAATCCCGCGCACTCTTACGCGGCCTTTCTAACCGCTTCATCGAACGGGGAAGATTATATATGGATATCACCGAACTGCTTGCCTTCGGCGTCAAGAACAAGGCTTCCGACCTGCATCTTTCCGCCGGCTTGCCTCCGATGATCCGCGTGCACGGCGATATGCGCCGCATCAACCTGCCGGCGATGGAGCACAAGGAAGTACACGCCATGGTGTACGACATCATGAACGACGGGCAGCGCAAGTTCTACGAAGAGAACAAGGAAGTCGACTTCTCATTCGAAGTGCCGAATCTGGCGCGTTTCCGCGTGAATGCCTTCGTGCAGCAGCGCGGCGCCGCAGCCGTGATGCGTACCATTCCCTCCAAGGTACTGACGCTGGAAGACCTCAAGGCGCCGAAGATATTCACCGACATTTCGCAATTCCCGCGCGGTCTGGTGCTGGTCACCGGGCCGACCGGTTCCGGTAAATCCACTACGCTGGCGGCGATGATCAACTTCATCAACGAAACCGAACTTGGTCATGTACTGACAGTGGAGGATCCGATCGAATTCGTGCACGAATCGAAGAAGTGTTTGGTCAACCAGCGCGAAGTCGGTCCGCACACCCTGTCGTTCAACAACGCGCTGCGTTCCGCGCTGCGCGAAGACCCGGATGTGATCCTCGTCGGCGAAATGCGAGACCTGGAAACCATCCGCCTGGCGATGACCGCTGCGGAAACCGGCCACCTGGTGTTCGGCACGCTGCACACGAGTTCCGCGGCCAAGACCATCGACCGTATCATCGACGTGTTCCCGGCGGACGAGAAGGAAATGGTGCGTGCGATGTTGTCCGAATCGCTGCGCGCGGTGATTTCGCAGGCGCTGCTCAAGACCAAGGACGGTTCCGGCCGGGTCGCTGCGCACGAGATCATGATCTGTACTCCCGCAATCCGTAACCTGATCCGCGAAGCCAAGGTGCCTCAGATGTATTCCGCGATCCAGACCGGCCAGGGCGTCGGCATGCAGACGCTCGACCAGTGTCTGACCAATCTGGTGAAGAGCGGCATGGTGTCTGCGGCGGAAGCGCGCGGCAAGGCGGTGAACAAGGACCTGTTCCCCGGCTAACGGTTCGAACGGGCAACGCGCGACGTAGCGTTCGCCCGCAAAACAAATTTATAGAGGCATCCCATGGAAAGAGACCAGGCCACAGAACTGATCCACAACCTGCTGCGCGGCATGATCAGCAAGAAGGCTTCCGACTTGTTTATCACCGCCGGCTTCCCGCCCGCGTTCAAGGTGGACGGCAAGATGACGCCGGTCTCCAACCAGGCGCTGACGGCGCAGCATACGCAGGAACTGGCGCGCAGCATTATGAATGACCGCCAGGCCGCCGAGTTCGAGGCGACGCACGAGTGCAACTTCGCCATCAGCCCGCCCGGCATCGGGCGCTTTCGCGTCAACGTGTTCATGCAACAGCAACGTGTCGGCATGGTGCTGCGTACCATCACCACCAAGATTCCCGACCTCGACGCGATGGGCTTGCCGGAAGTACTGAAGGACATCGTGATGACCAAGCGCGGCCTGGTGATCCTGGTCGGCGCGACCGGCTCGGGCAAATCCACCACGCTCGCGGCGATGCTGGGCCACCGCAACAGGAACAGCTACGGCCACATCATCACCATCGAAGACCCGGTGGAATACGTGCACGAGCACGCCAACTGCATCATCACCCACCGCGAGGTCGGCGTGGATACCGAAAACTGGCACAACGCGCTGAAGAACACCCTGCGCCAGGCGCCGGACGTGATCCTGATCGGCGAGATCCGCGACCGCGAGACCATGGAGTACGCCGTGGCGTTCGCCGAGACCGGCCACCTGTGCATGGCCACGCTGCACGCGAACAGCGCCAACCAGGCGCTCGACCGCATCATCAACTTCTTCCCGGAAGAGCGGCGCGAGCAGCTGTTGATGGATTTGTCGCTGAACACCAAGGCCCTGATCTCGCAGCGCCTGATTCCCAAGAAGGATGGCACGGGGCGTGCCGCGGCGATGGAAGTCATGCTCAACTCGCCGCTGATCTCGGACCTGATCTTCAAGGGCGAGGTGCACGCCATCAAGGGGGTGATGGCCAAGTCGCGCGAGTTGGGCATGCAGACCTTCGATCAGGCCCTGTTCGACCTGTTCGAGGAAGACAAGATCTCCTACGAGGAGGCGCTGAAGAACGCGGACTCGGTCAACGACCTGCGCCTGCGCATCAAGCTGGAAAGCAAGAACGCGATGGACCGCGACGTGCTGAGCGGCACCGAGAACCTGAAGCTGACCTGATCGCTTCAGGCAAAACAAAAAGCCCCGCGAGTATCTCCGCGGGGCTTTTTTTCGGGTGGGCTATTTACGGTTGCTGCCCGAGACGATCTTGTATTCCAGCAAACGGCACTCGATCGGGCCGTTGAACAGCGGAATGCGTTTCGAGGGCGACAGGCGCATCAGTTTCAGGATGGCCTTGTCGGCGGTGAACAGGTAGGCGGTCCAGCCGCCGAATTTCTTCTTCAGCGCGTCGCCGAGTTTCGGGTAAAGCTCGGCCAGTTCGTCCAGCTCGCCCATGCGTTCGCCGTACGGCAGGTTCGCCACCAGCGTGCCTTGTTCCGCGGGAGGGGTGATCTCCAGCACGTTGGCCTGCTTGAGCTGCACGCATTCCGCCAATCCGGCTTCCTGCAAGTTGCGCGATGCAGTCTTCAGCGCGTCGCCGTACAGGTCGCTGCCGTAGATCTCCAGCGGCTTGACCGGCAGCTGGGCGGCGATGGCCTGCTCACGCATCTGCTTCCATTTCGCCGCATCGAAGTTCTTCAGTTTCTCGAAGGCGAAACGGCGCGCGATGCCGGGCTGGATGTTGAGCGACATCTGCACGGCCTCGATCAGGAAGGTGCCGCTCCCGCACATCGGGTCGAGCAGAGGCGAGCCCGGTTGCCAGCCGGTCAATCGCAGGATGCCCGCCGCGAGGTTCTCACGGATCGGCGCGATGTTGGTGTGCGACCGCACGCCGCGCTTGAACAGCGCATCGCCCGAGGTGTCGAGGTACAGCATCAGGTTGTCGTCTTCGATGAACACATGGATGCGCACGTCGGGTTCCAGCGTGTCCACGCTGGGACGCTCGTTGCAGTGCGCGCGGAAGCGATCGCATACCGCATCCTTGACCAGCAGGGTGATGAATTCCAGGCTCTTCAGCGGGCAGCGTATCGCGGTGGTGTTCACACGGATGGTGTTGGTGACGTCGAACCAGCGCTGCCATTGCAAGTCGAACACCGCCTTGTAGACATCCTGCTCGCTGCGATACTTCGTTTCCTTTACGCGCCACAGGATGCGGCTGGCGACGCGGCTCTCCAGGTTGGCGCGGTAGCACAGTGTCCAGTCGCCGGAGAAGTGCACGCCGCCTTCGATGGCGCGCACGTTCTGTGCGCCCATCGTTTCAAGGTCGGTTCGCAGTAAAGCTTCGAGGCCGCGGGGGCAGGGGGCGAAAAAGTCAGGCATATGCAGATTAGAAGGGTTTAACCACGGCGAGGATGACGACTGCAACCAGGATCAGCACTGGCACTTCGTTGAAGAAACGGTAGAACACATGGCTGCGCGTGTTGCGGTCCTCGGCGAACATCTTCACCAGGTGACCGCAATAGAAATGGTAGCCGACGAGCAGTGCTACCAGCGTGGTCTTTGCGTGCAGCCAGCCGCCGGAGAAGCCGTAACCGAACCACAGCCAGAAGCCGAAGATGATCGCCAGTGCACCGATGGGTGTGACGAACCGGTACAGCTTGCGTTCCATCAGCTTCAGCCGTGCGATCTCGGCGGGCTCGGTCGCCATTGCGTGGTTCACGAAGATGCGCGGCAGGTAGAACAGGCCGGCGAACCAGCTGACGACGAAGATGATGTGAAACGATTTGACCCACAGCATAAAACACCTCTATAAATTCGTTTTGCGAGCATCCGCTACGCGGATTGCCTGCTTAAATCATTCCGGGCGAATCGCGTTGTCGCGTGCTCGCTCACTTCTCGTCTATCAGTCCGATATGCCTCGTCGGTCGCTGTGCGGCTCCTAGCGCTTCATCCCGCAAAACGAATTTCTAGAGGTGTTTCGGCGATTTTTACTGAGAAAGTCTTTTCCTGAACAGTGCCAGAGACAGATAGAAGCCCGCCAGCGAGTAGCCGAACAGGACGCCGACGTGCAACAGCCAGTTCGCGGGAATCGCTTCTTTCAGCAGGGGGCGCGCAATATCGACGGCATGCGTCAGCGGAAGCACGGAAGACACGCTTTGCAGCGCCGGCGGCAACTGGTCGACCGGAAAAAACACGCCGCATAATAGCACCATCGGCGTGATCACCAGCGTGAAGTAGTACATGAAGAAGTCGTAGCCGGGTGCGACGGCGGTCATGATCAGGCCGAGCGAAGCGAAGCACAGGCCGACCAGCAGCGCGAGCGGGATGAGCCACAGCGTCAGCGGCGAATGCGACAGCCCCAGCGCCCAGATCACCGCCAGCACAGCCAGCCCCGAGAGCAGGCTCTTGCTGGCCGCCCAGACGATCTCCGAGAACACGATGTCGTCCAGCGTGACCGGCGTGTTGAGGATCGCCTCCCAGGTGCGCTGCTCGTACATGCGCGCGAAGCCGGAATACAGCGACTCGAAGGTCGCGCTGTTCATGGTGCTGTAGCAAACCGTACCAGCCGCGAGGAAGGCGATGTAGGACATGCCACCGACCTCCGGCAGCATCCCGCCTAGGCCGTATCCCAGGCCCAGCATGTAGATCACCGGGTCGGCGAGATGGCCGATGATCGACGAGCCGGCCATCTTTTTCCATACCAGGAAATTGCGTCGCCAGATGGGGATGAAGCGGAGACTGGGGCGCGGCAAGGCGAAATGATTTAGTTTCATATCGGCGTCGTCATCCATCCGTAGGGGCGCGATTCATCGCGCCCAATTTTGTTAATCCGCACAAGGGCGCGATGAATCGCGCCCCTACAGGCGATGGAAATCATTCGCGCATCTCCCTGCCGGTCAGTTTGAGGAATACATCCTCGAGGTTTGCGGGACGGTGCAGGTAGCGGAGCTGCGGCTGATTCCGAAGTTCGTTCAGCAGCGGCTGCGCGTCCTCCACGTAGCAGAATGCGGTCTCGCCGCTCACCTCGAAACGCTGCGCATGATGACCTGCGTGCTCATCCGCCCAGGCCGCCGCGTGCTCGCCGAACACCTCGACCACCTGCGGTTCGATGTTGCGCTCGATGAGCTCGCGCGGCGTGCCCTGGCTGATGATGCGACCGTTGTCCATCACGGCAAGGCGGTGGCACAGTCGCTCGGCCTCGTCCATGAAGTGCGTGGTGAGCAGCAGCGTCTTGCCCTGCGAGGTCAGCTCGCGCAGGCGCTGCCAGATCAGGTGGCGCGCCTGCGGGTCGAGGCCGGTGGTCGGCTCGTCGAGGAAGATGACGTCGGGATCGTTCACCAGCGCGCGCGCCAGCGTCAGGCGCCGCTTCATCCCGCCGGAGAGTGTCGGCACGCGTGCATCGCGCTTGCCGGTGAGGCTGGCAAATTCGAGCAGCTCCGGGATGCGCGCCTCAATGGCGCTGTCGCTCATGCCGAAGTAGCGGCCGTACACCAGCAGGTTCTCCGCCACGGAAAAATCCGGGTCTAGGTTGTCCATCTGTGGCACGACGCCGACACGCAGGCGCGCTTCGCGCGCATGTCCCGGTACGTCGTGGCCGAGCAAGTCGAGCTTGCCGCCGTCCGGCGCGATCAGGCCGAGCAGCAGCCGCAGCGTGGTGGTCTTGCCTGCGCCGTTCGGTCCCAGCAGGCCGAAGCACTCGCCCTTGTTGATGGAAAGGCTGACGCCGTCCACCACGCGCTGTCCGCCGTAGCTCTTGACCAGCCCTTCGGCATGGATGACTGTGTTCATATCCGGCACCCGTGGAATTCGTGCAGCACGATCTGCTTGAGCTGGTTCAGGCGTCCGTGGAAGAAATGACCCGCCTCGGGTAGCACCACGATGGGCAGGTGCTGCGGACGCGCCCAGTCGAACGCTTCGGCGAGCGGGATCACCTCATCCTGTTCGCCGTGCAGCACCAGCGTGTTGTGGGGTACATGCGGCATCGCGAAACGGCCTACTGCGGGCGCGACCAGCACGAGTTTGTGCGCCTGGGGATGCAGGTGCTGTGCGGCGCGCGCCTGCACATAGCCGCCGAAGGAAAAGCCGGAAAGGATCAGCGGCAGATGACCGAACTCGCCCCGCATATGTTCTACTGCCGCGAGCACGTCCTCCACCTCGCCGTTGCCGCTATCGAATTCGCCTGCGCTGTTGCCCACGCCGCGGAAGTTGAAGCGCAGCGCGGCATAGCCCAGCTCCACGAAAGTCTTCGCCAGCGTGGTGACCACCTTGTTCTCCATGGTGCCGCCCATGGTCGGTAGCGGGTGCGCGACGATGGCGACGGCCTGGGGTGCGTCGTCCGGCAGGTGCAATATGCCTTCGAGCTGGCCTACGGGGCCATCGAATACAAGCTTGTGTTGTGCGGGCATCAGATCTTCAGGCGCTCGACCACGCGGCCGTTCTTCAGGTGTTCCTCGATGATCTCGTCGAGGTCGCTCTCGTCCACATAGGTGTACCAGGTGCCTTCGGGATAGACCACGATCACCGGACCTTCGCCGCAGCGGTCCATGCAGCCCGCGCTGTTGATGCGGATGTTGTTGTGGCGCGTCGAGATGCCGAGTTCCTTCACCCTGTTCTTCACGTAGTCGCGCGCCTTCTGCGCGCCGTGGTTGTTGCAGCAGTCACTGCCGTCCTCGCGCTGGTGGGTGCAGAAGAATACGTGCTTGTCGAAATAGCTCATGGCGTGCTCCGGGGAAGATTGAATAAGGCGAGATTATACTTTTCTGATGCGCCAGAGATGGAATAGCAACAACAACGGAAAGATTAGCGTGATGGTCTGCGCCAGACCGTTGTAGTTGAGGAGGTGGCCGTAGTGCCAGTGGTAGATCGAGGCCGCTGCAGCGGGCGAGTTCTGGTCGGATGTGAAATTCGCGATGACGAAATGACCGATTGCCGCCAGCGCGCCGAGTGTGATCGCGGCGGCGCGCGGAAGCCATAGCACTGCAATCAGCAACAGCATCCCCAGCAGCATACCGACCATCGCCTCGCCGTTGATCCACAGCAGCAGCGCCCACGATTTCAGCAACATCGCTGCCGCAACGAACTTAGCCAGTGCGACCGTGCTCAGCACCACCAGCAACGCGGTAGTGACGTTGCGCGGCACGCGCAGCAGGGTCAACAGCAGGGTGCCCAGCATCAGCAGGTTCAGCGTCACCGCGCAGCTTTCCAACGGATCGAACGGCGCGGGTACGGGGACGGCAAAGGGTTGGCGCGCCACCTCGCTGATGAACACGTTACCGAGCATCGGCAGCGATGGGTTGATCTGCCCGAACATCCACAGCACCAGAAGGGCGAGGCCGAAATCCATCTCCTTGCCGTGGTGGAACAATCCGCTGCGCCACTGCACCAGCCGCGAGAACAGCCATGGCCACGAGGTGATGCGCACCGCCAGCAATGCGCCGATCAGCGTGCCCAGCGTGTTGGTTAGCAGATCGGTATTCGAACTGACGCGAGAGGGGAGATACATCTGCAGATACTCCATGCTCGCCGACAGCGCGATTCCCAGCCCCAGGCTGACCAGCACGCTTGCCGTGGCATTGAGCCGTGCCCGCAATGCCAGGCCGATGAGCAGGCCGACGGGCAGGTAAGACAGCACGTTGATCGTGGCGTCGAATGGGGTATAGGTCAGGCGCAACGGCTCACTCAGCACTTCGGTGAAATCCAGCCCTTGCTCCTGCCAACCGGAGAACGGTGACAGGCTTGCGTAGACGATGAACAGGACATAGCCGAGGGCCAGCCAAGTGCGCAGGCGCGCGCGGGTTTCGGTGATGAAGATCTCTTTCATGGACGGCGGAGGTTTGGCATGGGCAGCGGAGTGTTGGGGAAATCGGCAGGGGTGTCAACACGCCGGCGTGGGGCCGAGCGCCGCATATTCAAAAAACAGCTAACCAATGGAAATCTAATTGGTTCACGCAAGCGCTGCCGCTCCCTAGGATGCATCCCATCGCGAACAACCGACCGCGACGACCAAGATACCAACCGACCAAGGAGAAAGAAATGAAGAAGGCCATCATCGCATCCACTCTGGCACTGCTGTTCAGCGGCGCCGCGGCGGCAGCCGAGGTTTCGCTGCTGAACGTTTCCTATGACCCGACCCGCGAGCTGTACCAGGAGTACAACACCGCATTTGCCAAATACTGGAAAGCCAAGACCGGCGACGACGTCACCGTGAAGCAATCCCACGGCGGCTCCGGCAAGCAGGCGCGCTCGATCATCGACGGCCTGGAAGCCGATGTCGCGACCCTGGCGCTGGCAGCCGACATCGACGCGCTGAACAAGAACGGCGAACTGATCCCGGCCAACTGGCAGTCGCGCCTGAAGAACAACAGCTCGCCCTACACCTCCACCATCGTGCTGCTGGTGCGCAAGGGCAACCCGAAGAACATCAAGGACTGGGGCGACCTGATCAAGCCGGGCGTCTCCGTCATCACGCCGAATCCCAAGACTTCCGGCGGCGCACGCTGGAACTATCTCGCAGCCTGGGGCTACGCGCTGGACAAGAACAAGGGTGACCAGTCCAAGGCGCAGGAATTCGTCGGCAAGCTGTACGGCAACGTCCCCGTGCTGGACTCCGGCGCGCGCGGCTCGACCGTCACCTTCTCCGAGCGCGGCATCGGCGATGTGCTGATCACCTGGGAGAACGAAGCCTACCTGGTTAAGAAGGAATTCGGCGAAGACAAGTTCGACGTAGTGTTCCCGTCCCAGAGCATCCTGGCTGAGCCTCCGGTGACCGTGGTGGACAAGAACGTGGACAAGCACGGCACCCGCAAAGTGGCCCAGGCTTACCTCGAATACCTGTATTCGCCGGAAGGTCAGGAGATCGCCGCGAAGAACTTCTACCGCCCGACCGACGAAAAGGTGGCAAAGAAGTACGCGAAGCAGTTCCCCAAGCTGAAGCTGATCACCATCGACAAGGTGTTCGGCGGCTGGGCCAACACGCAGAAGCTGCACTTCTCGGACGGCGGCGTGTTCGACAAGATCTACACCAAGAAGTAAGCGGAAAGGGGCAGGCATGAATAACGGCGACGAGACGGTTGATACGCAATCCCGCAAGGAACCGGCCGCCGCTGCCGAGCTGCCTGCTCCGCTGCAGCGTGCGGCGCTTCTGCCGCACGCACCCCAAACCGGCGAATACAGCCTGATACAACTGGAAGTGCTGTCCGGCATCGCCCTGAAGCAGGCGACGCGCGAGCTGCCGCTTTCCTCGACGGCAGACTGAAACCGGTCACGGGTAACCTTACACAGGAGAAAGAAATGAGCATCGCTGCAATCAATGCAAGAAACCAATTCAAGGGAAAGATCATCGACATCGTCACCGGTCCGGTCGTGTCGGAAGTGGTCGTCGGAACCCCGCTGGGCTCCGTTACTTCGGTCGTCACCACCCGCTCGATCAACGAACTGGGACTGGGGATCGGCTCGGATGTGGTGGCGCTGGTCAAGTCGACCGAAGTGGCCATCGCCAAGCTTTAGCCAACTGAAATCAAATAACAAGGAGCTATAAAGCATGCAGAAGAAGATTCTCGTCCTGGCGCTTGCGGCGGCGGTCTCCGCGCCGGCATTCGCCGACAACAGCAACGTCACCATCTACGGTGTCGCGAACGTGTCCTACGACATCACCAATACCGGCAGCGACACAGCCGGCAACCCGGGCTTCAGCAGCAACAAGGTGTCCAGCAACACCTCGCGCCTGGGCCTGAAGGGCTCGGAGGATCTGGGCGACGGCCTGTCTGCCATCTGGCAGATCGAGTCTCTGATCCAGATCGACAACAGCGGCGCGGGCAACGGCCTGGCCACCCGCAATACCTTCGCCGGCCTGAGCAGCAATACAGCCGGTACCGTGTTGCTGGGCCGCCACGACACGCCTTACAACCTTTCGACGCGCAAGCTGGACCTGTTCGCCGACGGCATCGCCGATAACCGTTCCATCCTGGGCGGCGGGCGTAGCGCCACCGCGGCCACCGTGACGGCCGGCACAGCCACGGTGGGCGCCTCGTTCGACGGTCGCCAACCCGACGTCGTCGCCTACATCAGCCCGACCCTGAGCGGCTTCACCGGTGCGGCCGCCTATGTCGCAGGCGCCGAGGGCCAGACAGCGGCCGGCCAAAACAAGGGCAATGCATGGTCCGCAGCCGGCTGGTACAACGTCGATGCGCTGTATGCCAGCCTGGCCTACGAAGTGCATAACCTGGGTACGGCAGCCACTGGCACCATCGCCGCTCCTGTCGCCGCCTTGGCCGGCAAGAAGGAAAGCGCCTGGAAGCTGGGTCTGAGCTACAAGATCGACGCACTGACCGCGAACTTCGCCTATGAAAAGATCAGCGACGATTTCGGCGCAGCAGGCGCAAATTCGCTGGGCCACCATGCCTATTACCTGGGCGGCAAATATGCCTTCGGCAACGACGCGGTCAAGCTGGCTTACTCCAAGGCCGGTTCCAATGCCACGGCCAGCACCGGCGCACGCCAGATCTCCGTCGGTTACGACCACAGCCTGAGCAAGCGCACTACCGTGTATGTGCAATACACCCAGCTGCACAACGATGCCAACGGCGATTATCAGCTGTCCGCCAACGGCACAGGCGTTCCGGCCCTGCCAGCCCCGACTTCCACCGGCGGCTCCAAACCTTCGGCGTTCTCGCTCGGCCTGAAACACACCTTCTAGCCTGCAAGGCTACTCTTCACCGGACGGCAAAGTACCGGTTTCAGGGCAGATGCGAATCTGCCCTGATTCTTTTGGTG
Source organism: Gallionella sp. (assembly GCA_035605585.1). Classification (GTDB taxonomy): domain Bacteria; phylum Pseudomonadota; class Gammaproteobacteria; order Burkholderiales; family Gallionellaceae; genus Gallionella. The sequence continues at coordinate 47,473 of DASTGP010000016.1, forward strand.
AATATGAGAGCTGCAATTCAATATAAACAAACGCTATAAATAAATCAGTAAATATTCTTTTGAGTTCGCCAAGGGATTGGCTAGAGTGCGCCCCTGAAACAACGCTTTTCATGCCCGTCAATCAATCCCGGAGAAAACAATGAAGACGCTTCTGCCGAAGTCCCTGTCCCTGCTGGCCATCGCGGCCGCTTTTTCCGCATCGGCATTCGCCGCCGAAGTGAAGATCCTGAACGCGTCCTACGACGTGTCGCGCGAGTTCTACAAGAGCTACAACCCGCTGTTCGTCAAGCAATGGAAGCAGAAGACCGGCGATGACCTGACCATCAACCAGTCGCACGGCGGTTCGAGCAAGCAGGCGCGCGCGGTGATCGACGGGCTGGAGGCGGACGTGGTGACCATGAACCAGTCCATCGATATCGACATCCTCGCGGAGAAGGGACTGATCCCGGCCGACTGGGCCAAGCGCCTGCCGAACGGCAGCGCACCGTTCACCTCCACCTCGGTATTCCTGGTGCGCAAGGGCAATCCCAAGGGCATCAAGACCTGGGCCGATCTCGCGAAGCCCGGCATCGCCCCCATCATCGCCAACCCCAAGACCTCGGGCAACGGCCGCTATGCCTACCTCGCGGCATGGGGCTCGGTTATCAAGCAGGGCGGCAAGCCGCAGCAGGCCAAGGATCTGGTCGCGAAGATCTTCGCCAACGTGCCGGTGCTGGAAACCGGCGGGCGCGGCGCGACCACGACTTTCGTGCAGCGCGAGATCGGCGACGTGCTGGTGACTTTCGAGAATGAAGTCGGACTCATCAAGCAGGAATACGGCGCAGACAAGTTCGACCTGGTCTATCCTCCGGTCAGCATCGTGGCCGACCTGCCGGTGAGCGTGGTGGACAAGGTGGTGGACAAGCGCGGAACGCGCAAGGTGGCCGAGGCCTACCTGCAATACCTGTATTCGCCGGAGGCGCAGGAGATCGCCGCACAATTCGAGCTGCGCCCGCGCGACGCGAAGATTGCCAAGAAATATGCTTCCACGCTCCCCCCGCTCAAGCTGTTCACCGTGGACGAGGTGTTCGGCAGCCTGAAACAGGCGCAGGCCGAGCACTTCAAGGATGGCGGGCTGTTCGACCAGATCTACACCAGAAAGTAGGCACGCCATGCCCCAACTCCATCGCCTGAACGCCATCCAGAACGAGTTGCGCGAAGTACTCAGCCTGAACCAGGACGACTACCGCCTTGAGGTGACGGGCGATGAGATCGGGGCACGCTTTATCGACCTGCAGCTGCGCAGCGTGTTCCAGCCCATTGTCGACCACAAACGCGGGAAGCCGCTGGGTTATGAGGCACTGCTGCGCGCATCCGATTCCACGGGCGAAAGCATCTCCCCGCCCGCGGCATTCCGGCGTGCTGAAGTGCTTGAGCGTCTGGTCCGGTTCGACCGGCTGACCCGCACGTTGCACACGCTGAATTTCCTCAACATGGGTGCGGACGACGCACTGCTGTTTCTCAACGTCCATCCCGACCTGTTGGTAGCGGTGCACGGGCACGGCAGGGTATTCGAGCAAGTGCTGCACCAGCACGACGTCTCGACCCACCAGGTCGTGATCGAAATCAATGAAAGCGCGGTCGGCGAAGAACGCCTGCTGAAAGAGGCCGTCGCCAACTATCGCGATCGCGGCTATCGCATCGCCATCGACGATTTCGGCAAGGAACATTCCAATCTCGAGCGCCTGTGGACGCTGTTGCCGGAATACGTGAAGCTGGATGCCAGCATCATCCACGCGGCGGAATCCAACGATCGACTGCAGCGTATCCTGCCCAAGCTGGTTGAGATCATCCGCGACCTCGGCGCCGAAGTCGTGATCGAGGGCATCGAAACGCAGGCGCACCTGGACCTTGCCCGCCACGCCGGCGTGCACCTGATGCAGGGATATCTGCTGGGCAGACCGGCCGGCATTACTGCCTGGGCGCCGGCTGCGCCGCTGGAGATCGCCTGAAGTTCCGGGGACGATATCCGGATCATTCCCACGGCGAATTAGCTACGCATTATTTCTTGGTTAGCCGGTCGTCCTTCTTTTGTTAGATTGCCGCATCGCTTCATTCCGGAAGCGACCATCGATGTACCGACGCCATGAACATAGACTTTCCAGAAACAGACGAAGTGGTTGGACACGTATCGGGACACAAGCCGGTCCTGACCTTCCCCTCGCCTCTGCACACCAACCTTTCGATCAGGGCGAGTGCCCTGGTATTCGCCGACCCTGAATCGCAGAAGCTCCTGTCGCTGATTGAGCGCATCGCACCCAGCAATGCCACGGCCTACATCAAGGGCGAGACAGGGACGGGAAAAGAACTGGTCGCGCGCCACATCCATGCCCTGAGCGCGCGCCGCAAGGGACCGTTCGCCGCGATCAACTGCGGCGCCTTCTCGGAGACGCTGGTGGAGAGCGAACTGTTCGGCTACGAGCGCGGCGCCTTCACCGGCGCGGTCAGCACCAAGGCGGGATGGTTCGAGAGCGCGAACGGCGGCACGCTGTTCCTCGACGAGATCGGCGACCTGCCGCTCTCGACCCAGGTCAAACTGCTGCGCGTGCTGCAGGAGCGCGAGATCGTGCGCATCGGCTCGCGCAAGCCAACTCCGATCGACGTGCGGCTGATCGCCGCCACCAACGTCAACCTCGAAGAGGCCATCCAGGCCGGCCGCTTCCGCGAGGACCTGTACTACCGGATCAACGTGGTGCCCCTCCAGCTAGCACCCCTGCGCGAACGCCCGGGTGACATCCTGCCTCTGGTGGAGCATTTCATTTCGATCTACCGGAACCGTCTGCATACGCCCGACGTGGAGCTGGCACCGGATACCGTGCGCCTGCTGCACGAATATCCCTGGCCGGGCAACATCCGCGAACTGGAGAACGTCATCCACCGCGCGCTGCTGGTATGCGAAGGCCGGATATTGCGCCCCTCCCACCTCAACCTGCCGCTCATTTCGACAAGCACCCTGCAGACCGGGGGGGCGGCAGGGCCAGCCCTTGCGGAGAATTGCCGGCTGGAGCAGGTGTTCTCCAAATTGTTCGAGCAGGAGCCCGAGCAGCTATACGATCTCGTCAACCGCAAGCTGGTCGTCCAGGCCTACGAGCACTCGCGCGGCAACCAGGTGCAGACGGCGAAACTGCTGGGCATCAGCCGCAACGTGCTGAGGACGCTGCTCAAGCAGTACGGCATCATCAACTAGCCCTCACCTGCGTCAAGTCAAGACCGGAGCGTCGCAATCAGGCGCTTCGGGTTGCGGAGCAAATCCAGCGCATCGAGGATGCCGGGCGACACCACATCGGCACTCGCAACCGTCTCTGCAGAGGCGCCTTCCTTTTGCACCAGCGCGATCCCGATTGCTGCCGCGCCAAGCATCTTCCGGTCATTGCGGCCATTGCCGATGGCAACCACGGTCTCGGCCCCAAGGTCAGACACAAATTTCAGCTTCGCTTCGGCCTGGGATCCGGCTGGCGTGATAGTCAGCCTCACCGGCAGGCTGGCAAGCTGTCCCGCGGCCAAGCCAAACGTATCGGCCGTAATGACGTGTATCTGAACTTCGGACGAAAGGGCCTCGATAGCTTCGTGCACACCGGGCAGCAGCTTCCCGTCCAATGCGAGCGTGCCGTTGTAGTCGGAAACGATATGGGCTATCCGAAGCTTGCGAAAACCCGGGATGTCGATTTCTATCATGGTTTCCTCCTAAGGGCGTTCCTGGATTTTTGCTGTTTCGTCTTCGCCGTGCATGCCTTCCCTGAAGCCGCGCACCGCGCCGCCCAGGTCGCCGCCCAGCGTGCGCAGCTTCTTCGTGCCGAACAGCAGCACGACAACCAGCAGCACGATCAGCCAGTGCCAGATGCTCAATGAACCCATTTCTTCCTCCTTAATCCATCCTGAGCGCCTCGGCGTTAATGCCGCCGAGACGCATCATCGAAATCAGTCCTTCACGCGGAAGCTGTCATGGCAGCTCTTGCAAGTCTCGCCGACCTTGCCGAACTGCGTCTTGATCGCGGCCACGTCGCCGGTCGCGGCGACCCTGGCGAGTTCGTTGGCCTCCTTGTTGAACGCCAGCGCCTGTTTCTTCGCCTCATCCTGCTTGTCGAAGAATTCGGGCTTCAGGCGCGACTTCTTCCAGCCGGTCGATTGATCCGTGCCGGGTCCGTACAGCGCGCCCAGCCCGGAATTGGCGACCGCCGCCACGGCGTTGGCCGCCGCGACAACCTGTTCCTTGTTGTAGGCCTCGGGATGCTCGACCACCTGGTTCTTGATCTTCGAGCAGTTCCACGCGGCGAACGAATAGGCCGATTGGCGGAACTTGGTCTGCTGGTCTTCGGCCTGTCCGGCGAGAACAGCAACGCTTGCGGTGGAGAGGAGCAATGCCAGTGCGACTTTGAGTTTCATTTCGATGTTTCCTTGTGGTTAAAAAAGATTGATGAATCGGCTACCAGCCGGGTGGGGCGCTGGCGGGTGTCGCTGCCGGAACCGCTTTCGGTTGGGGCGCCAGCAGGCCGCCGCTCGCGCTCCAGCCCACCGCCACGGCAATCGCCAGCGCGGCAGCGAAACGCGCTATGCCGCCGCCCGTCATTGCCGTTTCCGTGCCTGCGGGCGCAACCGTCCTGCCGGTCAGCATCGGAACGACGAGGTTCTTTTTCTTCACCCTGGCGTAGAACGCGATCGCCGCCAGGTGCAGGCCGACCAGGCCGATCAGCAGGCCGTTGAAGATGCGCGCATGCCAGCCGCTCAGCTTATCGCTCAGGTCCTTGTCCACCAGCGAAGACAGCGGCCCGTTGAAGGCGATGTCGTCGTTGGCGAACAGGCCCAGGCCCACCAGCAGCGACAGCGCAGCCAGCAATGCGAACACCGACAGCGCGCCGAGCGGGTTGTGTCCCGGCCGTTGCCACTGGCCTTTCAGGTAGGCCGCGATGCGTGCAGGCGTCGGGAAGAAGCTGGCGAAACGCGCATGCGTCGAGCCGAGAAAGCCCCAGACGATGCGGAACGCGAGCAGCCCGGCGATGAACACGCCGATGCGCCCGTGCCAGTCGATCAGGTTGCCGCCGATCTCGCCGGTAATGATCGCGCCGGCAACCGCCAGCGCCAGCAGCCAGTGGAACAGGCGCAGGGGCAGATCCCAGACATTTATCTCGATTGTCATCACGTCATCCTTGAGTAAGCCCATCGTCCACGAAAGTCACGAACGCTACGAACAAACGTCCGATGGCAAACGCATTGTTTCTCATTTCGTGCCTTTCGTGTTTTTCGTGGACGTTTTTTGATTCGGTCACTTCGCCCGTCCGGCAAAGCCCGGCGTCAGCGTGGCGATGCGCCAGGCCGAACCGCGTCCGACGACATACAGGAATTTCTTGTCCTTGCCGGCGAAGGCCAGGTTCTGCGGAGCCTTGGGCAGCGGAATGATGCCCAGCGCCGCGCCAGTTGCATCGAACACCTGGATGCCCGCCGTCGAGGCGACATACAGGCGGCCCTGCGCATCGATGGCCAAGCCGTCCGCGCCGCTGGAATACACGCCTGCGTCGTTCTTGCGGAAACCCTCCAGCTTGGCGAAGTTGCGCTTGTTGGAGATGGAGCCGTCCGCCGCCACGTCGTAGGCGAAGACGTGCTCGCCCAGGGTATTGGCGACATACAGCGTCTTCTCGTCCGGGCTCAGCTGGATGCCGTTCGGGCGTTCGATGTCGTTGGCGATGCGCAACACTTCTCCATTCGGCTTGATGCGGTACACGGCGGGACGCGGCGCGGCCGTCTGCGGCTGGTTGCCCGGGGCTGCGCCGGAATCGGTGAAGTAGATGTCGCCGGTCCTGACGCTCAGCACCAGATCGTTCGGGCGCACGTAGGGAATACCTTCGTATTGCGCGGTCAGCGTCTGCACCTTGTCCGCCGGATAGACGACGCCGACGCGCGGTTGCAGCACCTGCGCCGTCACCAGCTCGCCCTTGGCATTGAACGCCAGTCCGTTCGAGCCGTTGCTGTTCTCCAGGAACACGGAGGTGGAACCGTCCTCGTCGATGCGCGTGATGCGGTTGGCCTGCGTCTCGGTGAACACGAAGCCGCCGTCCGGCAACGCGATTGGGCCTTCCGTGCCCTTGAAGCCTTCCTTGATGAACTCGATGCGCGTGCCTGCGTCCACCACGCCGGGGATGGCGGGCGTCGCCGTGTCTTCGGTGTGGTCGATGGCGAAGCAGTACAGCAGGCCTGCGCCGCCGGTGCTGACCAGGTTCTCCTGGCTGCAGCCGCGGCTCTTGTGCGCGCTGTTCCACGAGATGTTGCCGCCGCCGGTGCGGTCGAAGTGGCCCACCTGCACCGAACCGTTCGTGCTGCTGGTGTAGTTGCTGCACGTGTGGTCGGCGCCGTCGGTAAAGGCACGTCCGTCGGTCTGCGAACCGGTGAGGATGTCGTGCTCGTTCGGCTTGTCGCCCGCGCCCTTCACCGGCGTGTTCTTCTCCGTCAGCGCGGTGGTGCGGGAGAGGTTGTTTCCGAAACGCGCGGCGGTGAGCTCGTCGCCGTGCAGGTCGGCCACGTCCCTGGCGACCTTCTGTCCGCGCACGTTGTACCACGGGCCGGAGCCGATGCGGTCGCGCGCGTTGATCGCGGGCTGGCCGTTGGCCGCCTGCGTGCTGAGGTAGGCGTGCCAGGTCTTGTTGCCTGCACCGACGGCTGCTGCGAGCTTCTGGCAATGCGCGTCCGCGCCGGCCAGTCCGCCGAGGTCCGCGCCGTTGCCGACGGGCTCGCTGGTGACGAAGAAACCGAGCGGCTGCGCGGGCGGCTTGGCCGGGGCCTGCGGTGCGGCTGGCTGAGGCGCGACGGCTTGCGTGGCGGGTTGATGGGTGGCGCATCCCGCCAGCAAGGCGGGAAGCAACGAGGAAACGAGCACTGCTTTTTTCATTCTGAGTCTTTCGTGTCTTGTTGAAAAATTTCCGGCTGTCAGCCGGCCCGGTTCTCGGCCAACTCCAGCGGCACTTGCGGTACTGCATGAGGCTGCTTCTTGCGCGCAAAGGTGTGGCGCAGACGCCGCCAGCCGATGACCACCGACGACACGCTCAGCACCAGGCCGAAGCCCACCCACAGCACCATCCAGCCGTCCCACAGCGGGCGCTGGTAGAGCCAGCCGAAGTCCCAGTGGTGCAGGGCGGAATACAGCCAGCGGTAGGCTTCGCGGCTGTGGTCGGTCTTCAGCAACAGGCGGCCGTCCTGCGGGTCGAGGTAGTAGCTCGTGCCGGCCTGGTCCGCCAACTCGATGCGCACCGCGGGCAGGGGACGGTCCGCCGCGTCGCGGTGATGGCGCAGGTAGTAGTAGCTGTCGTACTCGTCGAGCGCCGTCTGTTCGGCAATTTGCGTGTCGCCTGCGATGCGGCGCACGGCCGAGGCCAGCGCCGCGTCGTCGAAGGCAATGCCTGCACCCTCCACCGCCTGCGGGATTCGCCGGGCGTCGCGGGTATGCGCCAGCAGCACCCCGGCATCGCCCAGGCGGCGCCAGTTCAGCTCCACCGTGTCGCCTTCGTTCGCCGGCAAGGCTGTCGGCTTCCAGTCGCGCGCGACCGCGGGCGCGTCGCTGCCGATGTAGCGCGCCAGTTCTTCCTTGCCGGGATTGGCCGGCGAAAACAGCTGCCACGGATTGTTGTTGAGGAAGCCGCTCATCGCCCAGAAGAGGGCGAACGAACCTCCGAGCAACCCGGCCCAGAAATGCCACTTCAGCCAGGACTCGCGGTAAGGCTGGGTGCGGCCTTCGGAATAGGTGCGCTTGCCGAACCAGCCCGGACGCCAGCGCAGCCAGCCGACGATGAGGCCGGTGAGCGCGGCAACCGTGGCGATGAAGCCGGCCCACTTCAGCACCTCGACGCGCGTGTCGTTGCTCGCGCCCGCCAGTTCCAGCGGGCGGAAAAGATGCACCCAGTTGCCCGCCCAGTACAGGCCGCGCTGCACGCGCGTGGAGGCATGCACCACCTCGCCGGTCACGGCGGAGATCAACAGCTCGCTGCCCGCGCCGTCATCGATGGCGAAGCGATGAAAGGGCCGCAGGTTTTCCTGGTTGCGCAGGATGGCGGGCTTGTCCAGCGTTTCGACGTAGTTCACGGATTTGACGCCGTCGCGCTCCGCCCAAGCCTGCGCGATTCCCCGCGCCTGTTCCGGGTCGACGGCGCGCAATTCCCCATTCAGCGCCGACAGGACGAAACGCTGGCCGCGTCCGTCTTCGACCTGCCACAACGGCTCTCCACCGCGCCGCACCAGCCGCGCATCGGCGAAGCCGTTGACGGCGGGCACGGCCTTCTTCGCGCCGACTCCCGGCGCGTTGGCGGCTTTCCCGGCGGGGGCGCGCAACTGGAGGAATTCCTTGCGCTGCTCCGCGCTGGCATCCCAGGCGGCGCCAGCGCTCAGCCAGCCGGCTTCCGGCTTGAGCGACTCGGCATGCGCCAGCTGCTGCGCACGCGTCGGCACGGGCGGCTCGGCGAACACGATCAGCAGGCCGGAAAAGAACCACAGCACCATGAACAGCGCCAGCGCGATGCCGCCCCAGCGGTGGATTTCGAATATCAGTCGTTTCATCGTTCCATTCCAGAAATAGATTCTTGTCTTCTTCGCAACTTCGGTGCCAGCATGAAAACGCCGGAAATACGCCGTTTCCCGCCGGTCGCCGCCGAGGCGCTGCTGCTTATGCAGCAGTCGGGAAACGGCGCTGTTGAAATGCGGACACCCCTCACAGGCCGGAAAGGTAATCGGCCAGCGCGCCGATCTCGTCGTCGCTCAATTGCTGTGCGATACGGTTCATCACGCCGTCCGGGCTGTTGCCGCGTTCGCCCATGCGCCACTTGAGAAGCTGGATGCGCAGGTAGGTGCGGTGCTGCCCGGCCAGCGCCGGATAGCTCACGCCGCGCGATGCGCTGCCTTGACCCTTGTCGCCGTGGCAATTCGCGCATTGGGGAATGTCGCGCTCCATGTCGCCGTACAGGAACAGGTCCCGCCCTTTCAGGCTGAACAGTTTGTCCGGCTCCGCCGATTTCTTCCGGCCCGAAAAATACGCTGCGATGTCGAGGCGGTCGGCCTCGCCCAATGGGGCGGCCATTTCGCTCATCACAACATGCCGGCGCGCGCCGCTCCGGAAGTCGGCCAGTTGCTTGGCCAGGTAGGCGGTGGACTGACCGGCGAGTTTGGGCGTGGACATGGAGAGGCTGTTGCCGTCCTCGCCGTGGCATTCCTGGCATTGCTCGGCCTTGGATATCCGTTGGCCCGCAACGGCATCACCCGGGTGCTCGCCTGCCTCGGCGGACAGCGCCGCAACCGGCAAGAGGAGCGAGACGAGCGCGACGGCGGCAAAACGCGCGAACGCCCGGCTCACCAATCGTCTCTTTCGCTCAGGCTGTTCACCACCTGCAGCGCACGGGCGACATGTTCTTCCGGCTTCAGGCCGCCCAGTACGGCGACGATCTTGCCGTTGCGCCCGACCACGAAGGTCGTGCGCTCGGCAAAGCCGTGGCCGATCTCGGCGCCGCGGGTGTCTTTCTTGCCCGCTGCCGCTTCGCGCACGTTCACCTCGTAGGCCTTGGCGATCCTGCCGTCCTCATCGGAGGCCACCGCGATCCTGCCCGCGCAATACTGCGGATCGGCGGAAAAGTCATTGAGCCGCGCGATGCCGTCGAGCGACACGCCGATGACGGACGCACCCGCCATCTTGAATTTGTCGTAGTTCTCGGCGAAGGCGTGCGCCTGGATGTTGCAGCCGCCGGTGTAAGCCGAGGGGTAGAAGTACACCACCACCGGCCCTTTCTTCAGCGCATCCCTAAACGAATAGCTGAACGCCTTGCCCGCGAGCGATGCTTGCGTGTCGAAAGCGGGGGCGGCGTCGCCTTCCTTCAGGGCCGCATGTGCGGATGCCGACAGCGCCCCCATCAGCAAGAAGGCCAGTAGCCGGTTTTTCACGCTAGCTCTCCGTCTTGTAAGTCTGGTGGCAAGTCTTGCAGGTCTTGGACAGCGTCACCGCCGACTGCGAGGCATGGTCGAAATCCTTCGCCGCCACGTAGCGGGAAATATCGGCGGACAATTCACGGCTTTGTTTCGACCAGTCCACCGCGTCGCCCTTGCCCTTCTGCGCGAAGTAGGTCTCGACGTCGGCGAACATCTCGGCCAGCGCCTGCGCATCCTCCTTCGCACCGGCGGCATCCTTGAGTGCGATTCTGGAGGACAGGCTCTTGTTCCTGTCCTCCATCAACTGCATCGAATCCTCGTCGACGACAGCCTGGCCGGCCAGCACGCCCCCGCTCAGGAGGGCGGCGGCGAGCCAGGCGAAACGCAGCTTGTGTACTTTCATGTCCGGCACCTCTACGCGATCAGGTCCTTGATGACCTCGCCGTACACCACGGTCGGGCGTTCCGAGCGGCCGTTGTTGAGGAAGGTCACCTTGAGGTGGTCCAGCCCCAGCAACTGCAGCACCGTCGCGTGCAGGTCGTAGGTGTCCACCGTCTTGCCGACGGATTGCAGGCCGATGTCGTCGGTCGCGCCGAAGGTGTAACCGGCCTTGACGCCGCCGCCCGCCATCCATTGCGTGTAGCCCCACGGGTTGTGGTCGCGCCCGTCGCCGCTCTCGCCCCACGGCGTGCGCCCGAATTCGGAGGTCCACACCACCAGCGTCGAATCGAGCAGGCCGCGTTCCTTCAGGTCGGCCAGCAGCGCGGCGATAGGCTTGTCCACCATCTTCGTGTTGTGCCCGTGGTTCTCTTCCAGCTTGCTGTGCGCGTCCCAGTTGCGGAACTCGCCTTCGGGGACGGCGGGGCCGGACACCACCTGGATGAAGCGGACGCCGCGCTCGGCCAGGCGGCGCGCGCGCAGCAGCACCGTGCCATAGCTCTTGGTCGCCTCGTCGTTCAGGCCGTAGGCTTCCCTGGTGGCCTCCGACTCATTGGAAATGTCCACCGCCGCCGGTGCGGAGGTCTGCATGCGGTACGCCAGTTCATAGGAGCGGATGCGCGCCTGCAGCTCGGTGTCCTCGGGATAGCGTCCGGCATGCTGGTCGTTCAGGCGCTTGAGCAGGTCGAGCGCCTTGCGCTGTTCCGTCGCGTCGACGTAGCCGGGCGCCGTCAGGTTCAGGATGGGCGAATCGCCGGGGCGGAAGGCCGTGCCTTGGTAGATCGCAGGCAGGAAGCCCGAGTTCCAGTTCGCCGAGCCCGCGCGCGGCTCCTGCTTGTCGTTGTACAGCACCACGTAGGAAGGCAGGTCCGGATTGGCGGAGCCGAGCGCGTAGCTCACCCACGCGCCCAGCGAGGGGCGGCCGGGATTTACGTCGCCGGTGTTCAGCTTGAGGATGGAGATGTCGTGCGTCGCGCCGATGGTCACGCTGGACTTGATGAAGGCGATCTTGTCGGCGTGCTGCGCCAGGTTGGGCACCAGGTCGGAGAACCACGCGCCGCTCTGGCCGTATTGCTTCCACGTGCGCTTCTCAGAATTGAACAGTTTGCCCACGCCGCCCTGGGTGAAGGTCTTGATGCCCTTGGTGTACTCGGCGGGCACGGCCTGCCCCGCGCGCTTGACGAGCTCCGGCTTGTAGTCGAACAGGTCCAGCGTGCTGGGCGCACCGTCCATGTGCAGCCAGATGACGGTCTTCACCTTGGCGGGGAAGTGCGGTTGCTTGGGCGCGAGCGGGTCGTTCACCGTGGCCGCTTCGGCCGGTGCGAAGAAGAAGCCGCCGCCGGGCAGGAAGCCGCTGAGGGCGACGCCGCCCAGGCCGACGCCGGCCTTGAGCAGGAAATCGCGACGAGATTTGTTTTGCATGATGTGTTCCTTATTCAGATGTCAGAAGCGATAGGCGAATTCGTTCGAGTTCGCTACGGTGTGCACGAGGTCGACGAAAGCGGCGAGGCGGATCGGGTTGCCCGCCGGCGCCTTCAGGCCGGTTGGCAGGTTGATCGCGAACTTGCCGTCCGCAGCCTTGCCCTTGATGGCCTTTTCCTGGCTGTTCAGGAAGGCGCGCAGCTCGGCCTTCTCGGCCTTGTTCGGCGCGCGCGAGAACAGGATCTGGTACAGCCGGTCGATCTGCGCGGACTCGTCCTTGCCCGCCTCGTTGATGACCCGCGCCGCCAGCGCCTGCGACCAGCCGAACACGATCTCGCTGTTGAACAGCGTGAGCGCCTGCAACGGGGTGGTGGTCACGTCGCGCTTGCTGTGCACGATGTTGGGATTGGCCATGTCGAACGTTTCCAGCAGCGGATACGGCACGCTGCGGCGCGTGAAGATGTAGATGCTGCGCCGGTTCCATTCGCGCGGGTCCTTGGTGACCTTCCACAAGGGATTGCCGTCGAAGGTGTTGTTGCCCGCGATCATCGCGGCCGGCAGCGGCGGGAACACCGCCGGTCCGCCGATCTTGTCGTTGAGCTGGTTGGATGCGACCAGCAGCGAATCGCGGATCTCCTCGGCCTCCAGGCGCTTGCGCGGGAACACCGCCAGCAACTTGTTCTCCGGGTCGGCCTTGTGCGCGTCGGCGCGGTAGTCGGAGGACTGGCGATAGGTGCTCGACAGCAGGATCTGGCGGTGCAGTTTCTTCACGTCCCAGCCCTGCTTGACGAAGTTCTCCGCGAGGTATTCCAGCAGCTCGGGATTGGACGGCTTCTCGCCCGCCTTGCCGAAGTCGCTGACGGTGCGCACGATGCCCTTGCCGAAATACTGGTTCCACACGCGGTTGACGAACACGCGGGCGGTCAGCGGGTTCCTTTCGCTGGCGATCCAGTTCGCCAGCGCGGTGCGGCGGCCGGAGGAAGTTGCGCTGGCCGTGACGACCGGCTTCTCGTCGGTGACGTTCGCCGGGAAGGCAGGTTGCACCTCTTCCGTGGGGCGCTCGTGGATGCCCCCGAAACGGATGAAGGTGGGCGGCACCTCGGGATGCCCCAGCTCGGTCGCGGCGGACAGATACTTCGAGCCGGACTCGGGCCTGAGGTTGTCGAACTTCTTCAGTTCGGCGTCCAGCTTCTGGTACTCCGCCCACTTGGCGGCGAGCTCGGCCGTATAGTGCGGATGGTTCTTGTCCTCGCCCACGCGCTTCAGGTAGGACGCGATATCGCGGTCGTTGGAGATGTTTTCCAGGCGGTGGTTGACCCAGCGGTCGAGCGGCGTCCAGTCCTTTTCCGCCTTGAAGATCGCTTCCTGGCTGTCCGTCAGGTAACGCTCCTTGTGGTATTTCACGCCCGCCTCGCGATATGCGTCGAGGATGGCCTTCTGCCTGTCGCGGATGTCCTTGGTCGCCTCCTGGTACTTCGCCTGCGCCGCTTCGAAGCGCTTTTCCTGCTCGCCCTTTGCGGCGGGAACCTTCTCGTTCACGCTGGTGTTGGCGAAGAAGGCCTGCAGCGAGAAGTAGTCCTTCTGCGAGATCTTGTCGCTCTTGTGGTTGTGGCAGCGCGCGCATTCCAGCGTGGTGCCGAGCAGGGCCTTGCCGGTGGTGTCCACCATGTCGGTAGTGATCTGGTACTTTCGCTGGATCAGGTCGCGCGAGTTGTAGTTGTCCGGATAGCCGAGCAGGAAGCCGGTGGCGATCAGCGCCTTGGGATCGTCAGGCGCGATCTCGTCGCCCGCAAGCTGCTCCTTGACGAAACGGTCGAACGGCTTGTTCTCGTTGAACGCCTCGATCACGTAGTCGCGGTAGCGCCACATGTTGGGCCGCGTGGTGTCGTTCTGGAAGCCGGTGCTGTCCGCGTAGCGGGCAAGGTCCAGCCAGCGGCGCGCCTGGCGTTCGCCGTAATGCTTCGATGCCAGCAGGCGGTCCACCAGCTTCTCGTAGGCGTCGGGCGAACGGTCGGCGACGAAGGCCTGCACCTCTTCCGGCGTCGGGATCACGCCCCATGCATCGAGCGTGGCGCGTC
>DASTGP010000040.1:0-34586 GCA_035605585.1 Gallionella sp.
CGCGTACTACCTGGCCGGCACCTACAAGTTCGGCAACGATGCGGTCAAGCTGGCCTACGGCAAGGCTAACCAAGTGGGCATCACCGCCAACACCGGCGCAAACCAAGTGAGCTTGGGCTACGACCATGGCATGAGCAAGCGCACCAAGCTGTATGCGATCTATACGCGCATCAGCAACAACGCCGGCGCCATGTATGGCTTCTCGCAAAGCACTGCAACTGCAGCAGGAGCGGCCGGCACCAACGCCACCGTCAACGGTCTGGGTGCAAGCCCCTCCGCAATCTCGCTGGGCATCAAGCACAGCTTCTAAGAATTCTGCCCTCCTTGCGAGGGCTTGAATCAGAAGAAAAAACGGGCACCTTCGGGTGCCCGTTTTTTCATTCTGCTCCCCACGGCTACCTGCCTCAAAATTCAGCCAATCGGGCACAACAAAACGCCATTTGTAAGCATCCCGTAAGAAATCGGATTGTTTGTTGCAAAAATACAACACTTTTGTAACTAAATTGTAACTGCCCTTGTATCCACATTAACGCGATGGATAATGCCCCCTAGGTTCATCAAGCTATCGAGGACCTCCAAGGGATCGGCAACATTCGCTGCCGATGTAACCGGAAAATCTAACGAGGAGTTTCAAATGCAAAAGAAAATTATCGCGTTGGCTATCGCTGCTGCGGTTTCCGCTCCGGCTTTCGCTGATACCAGCAATGTAACCGTGTACGGCGTGGCAAACGTGTCTTACGACTTGACCAGCACCGGCACCGACGCCGCTGGCACCTCCCCCGGCTTCAGCAACAACAAGGTTTCCAGCAACACTTCCCGTCTGGGCCTGAAGGGCTCCGAAGATCTGGGCGACGGCCTGTCCGCCATCTGGCAAATCGAGCAACTGATCTCCATCGACGGTGGCCAAGGTGCAGCCAACTCTTTGGCTACCCGCAACACCTTCGCAGGTCTGAGCAGCACCAGCGCCGGTACCGTGCTGCTGGGCCGTCATGACACCCCGTACAAGATCGCGACTCGCGGCTTCGACGTGTTCGGCGACAGCATCGCCGATAACCGCACCGTCATGGGCGGTGGCTTGAATACAGTAACTGCTGGACGTACTGCAGCTACTGGCCTCGCTGGCACTCCGTTCACAGGCGCTGGCGCATCTTTTGATGGCCGTCAGACCGACGTTGTTGCTTACATCAGCCCGGCAATCAGCGGCTTCACCGGTGCGATCGCCTATGTGGCTGGCGCTGAAGGCCAGACCGCATCCGCCCAAACCAAGGGCAGCGCATGGTCGCTGGCTGGCCTGTACGGCAATGGCCCGCTGAACGTCAACGCAGCTTACGAACAGCACAACATCGGCAGCGCTCCTGGCACCATCGGCGTTGCAGGCATTCCGCGCACCATCAAGGAAAGCGCATGGAAGATCGGCGCAAGCTATACGATCGATGCGTTCACCATCAACGGCGTGTACGAAAAGACCAAGGATGACTTCGGCGGTGTGTTGAACGCTGGTCCCGTTGGTTCGAACGTGTACGGCCACAATGCCTATTACCTGTCCGGCAAGTACAGCTTCGGCGCTAACGCGGTCAAGCTGGCCTACGGCAAGGCTGGCAGCAATGTCGTGGCAAACACCGGCGCAAAGCAAATCTCCGTTGGCTTTGACCACAACCTGAGCAAGCGTACAACCGTGTACGCGCTGTACACTCAGTTGAGCAACGAGACTGCTGCCTCTTACGCTCTGGGCAATGCAGGCATCGGCAACGGCACCGTGTACCTGAACGGCGCCGGCTCCAAGCCTTCCGCTGTTTCTCTGGGCATGAAGCACACCTTCTAATCATCTGCACCCATTCGGGTGCTGAGGTTTAGAAAAATAGACGGGCACCTTCGGGTGCCCGTTTTTATTTCCGCGCCGTTCGGCTATCCTTGGCTGCATGAACGATCAACAACTCTTACGTTATAGCCGCCATATCCTGCTGCCGGAGATCGGCATCGAAGGACAACAGAAACTGCTGGACGCGAAGGTGCTCATCATCGGGCTGGGAGGGCTGGGTTCGCCCGCCGCGCTGTATCTCGCGGCCAGCGGCGTCGGCAAGCTGATCCTGTGCGACCATGACACGGTGGATTTCAGCAACCTGCAGCGCCAGATCATCCACCGCACCTCCAGCGTCGGCCAACCGAAAGTCGAGTCGGCACAGACGGTGCTGCATGACATCAATCCCGAAATAGAGTGTGTCGCGCTGCAACTGCGTGCCGACGAAAAACAATTGAATGAACTGGTCGCACAGGCCGACGTGGTGCTGGATTGCAGCGACAATTTCGCTACGCGCTATGCGGTCAACCGTGCCTGCCTCGCACAACGCAGGCCACTGGTGTCGGGTGCCGCGATCCAGTTCGACGGGCAGGTAGCGGTGTTCGACTACCGCCACACGGATGTGTCCTGCTACAACTGCCTGTTCCCGGAGGACAGCCAAGCCGCCGAGCTGCGCTGCGCCACTACGGGCGTGTTCGCGCCGCTCGTGGGCATTGTCGGGGCGATGCAGGCGGCGGAAGCGCTCAAGCTGCTGATGAGGATCGAGCGTGGCCTGAGCGGCAAGCTGCTGACCATCAACGGGCTGGACATGAACGTCATGCGCAGCGCGTTGACCAGGGACACGGCCTGCTGCGCCTGCAGCGGCTGAGAGATGCTACTCCTCGACCAGCAGGTCGAGCTTCTTCGCCAGCCACTTGGTCGTGGTGGCCTGGATCAGGATGGTCATCAGGATGGCGATGAAGGTGACGGAGGCAATGATCTGCGCGCCCGGCGCATTCAGGCCGACCAGCATGCCGGCCAGCGCGCCGGGAATCACGCCAGTCTCGCGCGTCCAACACATGAACAGCATTTCCTTGAAGCTCCACTTCGCGCGACGATCCGGCAGCGCGCACAGGAACACGGTGACCGGGCGCGCCACCAGCATGAAGACGACCACGATACCCACGCCCGCCCACAGGTACTGGTTCATCAGGGCAAAGTCCACCTGCGCACCGAGCAGGATGAAGATGAACATGCGCATGATGAATGCCGTGGTCATGACGTAGTCTTCCAGCTGATGGTTCTCCTCGGAAGAACGCTTGAAGCCGAGCGAGTCCACATTGCCCAGCATGATGCCGAACACGAACACCGCCATGAAGCCGCTGGCTTGCAACCCATCCGCGGCCATGTAAGCCGCGATCACCGCCATCAGCGTGACCACCGGCGCGTATTCGGCGAGAAAGTTGTAGCGCTCATGAGCAATCAGCAGAGCCGCCAGGTAGCCGAGCACGCCGCCAATGACGATGCCGAACGATGCCTGCTTGAGCAGATCGACCAGTGCACCGCTCGCAGAGAACTCGCCCGCGCCCATCGCTACACCGAGAACGGTGAAGGTGATGATGGCACCCATCGCGTCGTTGAAGGCGGATTCGCTCATCACCGTCTGCGCGACGCGTTCCTTGATCTTGATCTGTTTGAACACCGGCACCAGGGTCGCCGGATCGGTGGAGGCCAGCGTCGCCCCCAGCAGCAAAGCGACGATGACAGGAACACCGAGGAAGTAATAGGCTGCAGCACCGGTGATGGCGGCGGTGATCAGCACGCCGATGGTGGCGATCACGACGATGGTGATCCACACCTCTTTCAGCACCTTGAGCCGGATCGATGCGCCGCCGTCGAACAGGATATAGCTGGAGCCGAAGATCAGGATGAGCTGGTTGACGGTCGAATCCGCCTTGATGTCGATGAAGCCCAGCATGCCCGGACCGATCAACATGCCCACCAGCAGGAAAACCACCACATCGGGCACGCGCGCCAAGCGCGCCAGCAATCCGGAGAAGGTGCCTATGCCGAGGATGATGCCGAAGATCAGTAACGTGTGTTTGGCGAGCTCCAGCGAGGCGGAAGATTCCATGTTGTTCCTGGTTCCATAGTTGAATGTTCGAGGTATTCCGAGCACAAATGGCATATAGCCTTCGCACATCATGCGATCGCGCATGCTAGCAAAGATTGCGGCCCGCCACACCAAAATCCGGCCGAACCGTATTTTTTAATAATGCCTATTAGTCCTCGTTATCCTCGCAGGCGACAGCCAACACGGACCGAGATGCCTGAAATCCGTGGGGCTGAACGGCTGGGGAAACCGGATATGGAAACGCGCAAAGCCTACGAGGCTCGCGCACGAGCACTATCGCGCTGGCCAGGTGACTTCGCCTCCGGCCTGGCCTCGAACCGGGTGGCGTGAAGACTACGACATCTTCGAAGCAGGCAAGCCGAGGTAGTAGCCTTGCGCGTAGTCCACGCCCATCGCCTGTATGGCTTCCATGATCTCCTTGGACTCGATGAATTCGGCGACCATCAGGATACCCAAGTCCTGGCATAATCTGCTGAGGTTGCTGACCAGCGCATGGTCGACCTTGGAGTTCAGCACGTTCCGGACGAACGCGCCGTCGAGCTTGACGAAATCGAAGTGCAGTTCGCGCAGGTAGTGGAAGGAGTTGTAGCCGCTGCCGAAATCGTCCAGCGCGAAGGAGAAACCCTTCTTGCGCAACTCGGTAAGGAATTTTCGCATGTGCGTCATGTCGCCGATGGCGTCGCGTTCGAGGATCTCGAACACGATGTTCTTCGGCGGGATACCGATCTCCTGGCAGAGCTGCTCCGCGTAGCCGAGTACGCCGCGGCCCTGTATCTCCTGCGCCGACAGGTTGATGAACAGTTTGATGTCGAGATCGCCGCGCTCGATCTTCTCCTTCATCGCCCGTAGCGCCTTGCTGATGATGATACGGTCAAGCTCCCTGCCCAGGCCGTACTTTTCGATGGTCTCAATGAACATCCCGGCGGAGACGGTGCGCCCGTCCGGCTCGCACAGCCGCGCCAGACTTTCGTAGGCGAACACCTTGCCCGTCTTGCAATCGATGATGGGCTGGAAGTACGGCATGATGCGATCTTCTCGCAGCGAGTCGCGCAACTTCTCCGCGTGGTCGCGGATCACGCGGCTCTCCTGGATCTGGGTCTCCATGTGATCCACGGTACAGACAGAGTCCTTCCCCATCTTCTTGGCCCGATACAAGCCGATGTCGACGCCGGCCATCAGGTCGGAGATGGTCTGCGCATCCTGCGGGTAGGAGACGATGCCGATCGAGGTGGTGATGTGAAAGCTCTTGCCGTCCGGCGCTTCGAACACCACATCGCGCAACTCCGAGCGCAACTTCTCGGCAACCACCATGCCGCCATCCTTGCCGGTCTCGGTCAGGATGATGGCGAACTCGTCGCCGCCGATGCGCGTGGCCAGGTCTCCCTTGCGCATCACCGAGCGCAGCGAATCCGCCACGCCAATCAGCGTGGTATCGCCGCAGGGATGACCGTAGGTGTCGTTGATGTCCTTGAAGTCGTCAAGATCCAGCATCAGGATCGAGAACTCGTGGCCGTGCCGCTCCGAACGCCCGGCCTCATAATCGAGCATCTCGTTGAAGTAGCGGCGGTTGTGCAAACCGGTCAACGGATCGTGCGTCGAGTAGTATTCCAGCTCGGTCATAGTGCGGCTCAGTGCTTTGCTCGAACCGACCACCATCACCATCACGGCGAGAATGGAACGGATCACGCTCGCCTCCTGTGCGCTCAGCTTGTGCAACGAGCCGTAGGCGACGCCGAGCAGACCGGCGAGGTTGAGCATCTCGAGTTCCGGAACGGAGACCGCGATCATCTTGATGTCATCGATGGAGTCGTACCTGCCTTCGGCGGGTATCTGGAACTCCTCGATGTCCAGCGGCGCGTCTTCGGGCAGCTTGAGCTTGGCCAACATCTCGCGCGCCAGTTGCTCGCGCACCAGAGACTTGACCTCCTCGCTGTAGTCGCCAAGAAAGTACACGAACAGCGATAGTCCATGCTCTTCGGCGAAGGCAATGAAGAAGAAGTTGAACGGGAAGATCGCGTGGAAACCGGACAGGATCTCCTGCACGAACAGTTTCCACTGCGCGACTTTCTCGTGGGACAGGATGATGTTCTGCAGCACGTTGCTCTGGCGCTCGAACAGATCCTTTTCGATCAGGGTACTTGCAAGGCTGTCGACTGTGCCGCGGAAGTCGAGCATGATCCGCTGCAGGTTGCCTTCGCTTTCACTCCATTGGCGGTCGCGTTCTTTCAGCAACAGCGCCATAGTCTGGCCAAGCCGCTCGGAACGGGTGGAACCACGGCGCAGCAGGTCGATCAATTTATCCTTATCCGCGGCGCTAATGGTGGCCTTCTCGAGCTGAAGGATGCTGTCCCTGAGGTTCTCCTCTATCTCCGAGTTGACGCTACGCACCAATGCGGCGATGTTCTGCGCGAACTGCCGGGAACGCGTCTGGCTTTCAAGCAGTGAGGCAAAGCGCACCAGCCCCTGGTAGCGCAGATCTTCAAGGCCCGATGGAATCACGGACGACGGCAGCGTCATTTACACCCCCGCCTGGAAACGCCCGCTTGCTGTCATGAGATCGACCCCGCATTGCAGCTCCCTGAACCAGGCCAGGAAATCCTTCACCGCCTGCCCACGATAAACCGGGCCGTGCTGCGGCGCGATCATGGCGATATCGAGCCTGGACACCGCTTCGACCCACATGCGCGCAGCTTTGTTGGAGCACATGTAGCGGCGATGGAACTCCTCGATGTAGGGCAGATGCGCGCCAAAGTCGTCGACGTAGGCGAAATCCTTGTCCGTCGGCAGCATGGCGGCGCCTATATCGCCGGTGAACAGTATCTTCGAGATCGGGTCGTAGACGTTGATCTGCCCCTCGGAATGCAGAAAGTGTGCGGGCAGCAATTGCAGGTCGAACTCCGGACAGACCGGATAGGACATCCCCTCGTCGGGCACGCCGATGAAGCGGTGCATGCCGGTAATACCGTAATGCGGAAGGAAGCGCGTCCAGATACGGGACACATAGACGTTCGCGTCGGAAATCTCCAGCCAGGTCGAGATGCCGCCGACGATGTCCGGATCCTGGTGGGAGAGGACGATACCCTTCAGCTTGTCAGGGGAGATATACCGCAGCATCTCGGCCAGCACGCGCGGCATCACGCCGAAGCCGCCCGGGTCGAGCATCACGCCGCAATCGCGGTGCACTACCAGATACTGGTTGGATCTGATCCCATCCTCTTCGCCCGGCTCACTCTCGTTCAACAGGACGAATTTGTGATCCTCAGCCTCATACAAGACGATGTTGCGCATGCCGCCTCCCACAAACTCATAGTCATTGTGAATGGGCCGGATACTAGCATGGGCATTATTTTTTGCGGGGGATTTTGCGGCCGGGAATCGGTTAGCCAACCCAGCCGCAGGAGTACTTAGTAGTAGCGCTGGTCATATTCCATCGTGGAGGGGCCACCATGAACGAGGCACCGTGACTGAACGATGACGGTCGCACTGTCGCATTCTTCTCTGCTCGGAACATCCATACCGGCCCGAAGGCTGCTTTTTCCCCGGATAGCCGCGGTCAGACTCAGGTAGGCGTCATCGGCCAATTGTGATTGTTGCGGCAAAGAAGTAGCTGCGCTCATTTTCATCTCCTCTGGTTTGGGAGTCCAATTGAAGGTCCTGACACCATCCGGCGCAGATGGTCCGAACCTCACTGGAATCGACTCGGGTGGCCGGGCCGAATTGACCCGGGGCTACGCCGCATCCGGGATGCGACAACTTGTTTGAGGCGCCACATTAATGCCCGAATACGGTATGAACAATACGACAAAATACCTAACGAACTGCATAACGGCATTCATGGTTAAAGAGCAACTACATATTTCAGATGATTGCACTTGGCGCTCCGGCCATGCAGCATTTCCGGTGTCCGCACACCGGAGCGACCATCATGATCGAATACATTTTTTTCGACACCGACCTGCGCGACCGTTTCGTGGAATATGCCGCGAGCCAAGGCGTGAGCTGCACCCTGCAGGACGATCCGATGGGCATGGTCGTGGCAGTTCCCGAAGACACCGCCGATGACATCGAGGAAGCGCTGGAACGATGCTATGGCGAACTGGAGGAGGAGCAGTCCGAACTAGTTCTGGAGGAAGAAGGCGGCCTCAGCCGACTGGCCGGCTTCCGCTACAACCTGCCGGACGGCCAGTCGCGCAGGGCGCCGCTGCAAAGCGATATCGCAAACCGTTTGATGGCGGCATTCAGCCTTGAGGAGATACGGGCGCTGTTCGAAACCGTCGCACGCAGCGCGCTTGAGCCGAAGGAAGAACATTTGTGCAAGATTCTTGCCGCCAGGAAGGTCAAGCAGGACTGACACACATTTCGCGCGCCGCAGCATCTTCGACTCCGGGAGGTTTCATGCGCATCACCACCCTCGGTTGCAATGCCAGCATCACCGGCGAGTTGCGCACCACCTGCTACCGGGTGGACGACGACATCCTGATCGACGCCGGCACCGGCGCGGGCGAGCTGAGCCTGGCGCAGTCCATCGCCATCGATACGGTGTTCCTCACCCACTCGCATCTCGACCACTGCGGCCTCCTGCCCATGCTCGCCGACGCCGCGGGCAATTTCCGCGATGCACCGCTGACCGTATATGCCCTGCCGGAGACCATCGCCATCCTCAAGGAGCACATGTTCAACGACAAGCTGTGGCCGGATTACACCGCGCGGCCCACGCCGGAGCGGCCCTACATCCGCTTCCATCCGATACTGCAGGGAGAAACCGCGGAACTGGGCAACAGGCGCATCACCGCGCTGCCTGCGCGGCACGCGGTACCCTGCGTCGGCTACCGTGTGGACAGCGGGGCGGCCAGCTGGGTGTACAGCGCCGACACCACATTCTGCGAAGAATTCTGGCAGGCGCTGAACCGTATCGAAAACCTGAAATACCTGCTGATCGAGACCACCTTCCGCAACGACAACGCAGCCGGTGCGGCGCGTTCCGGACACATCACGGCGGAGCTGCTGGCGCAGGGGATGCACCTGCTTGAACGCCCGGTCGAACTGTTCATCGTGCACATGGAAGCGGGCTACGAGGGCCTCACGATGCAGGAGGTGCAACAAGCCGTGGGGGAGTTCAAACCAAGGATGCTGCAACGTGGTCACGTATTCATGCTCTAGAGAAGGAACTAGGCCTCCTCGTCGATGTGCTCCTTGATATCCGTGCGGCGCTGATTGTGGCGGCGCCGATCAAGTCCCGCGCGAAGGTCGAACAGCACCGGCTGATGACCGACGCGACGGCAGAGCACCCGCCGCTCCTCGGGATGAATGGTCCTGTGCTCGACTACAGGTGCCGGTGCCGCCTCGAGAAGCGCGGGCGGCGCTGCCGGAAGCGGCTCATGCGCCGCGCCGAGATCGACGGCCACTTCCGGATGCTCGCGGATGCGCGCGGGCCGGATCGGGCGGGTGCGCATCACTCCGCGCACCTCACGGCTGCCGAGGCCGGTGAGTGTCGGCGGCGGTGGACTGGGGACATAACGCATAGATCACCTCCAACAGCGTTCTGGACAGGCCTTACTGTAAATCATCGGCAGGCGGAACGGGAGGTTCAGGATTACTAACAAGCACTCCTGCACACTTCACGCGGCCGACTTGCCCCGGCTAGCCGCCCAGCCGATCAGCGCCAGCAAGGCCAGACCGCCCCCGATGAGGAATATCCCCGCCATTTCGCCGAACGAGAATTCCTCCCCCAGCATCAACCGGGACGAGACGATCGCCACCACGGGCGTGCCGAGCACCGAAAGGCTGGCCTCCCATGCGGGCACCCGGTCGAGGATGATGGTCCACAGCCACCAGCACATCGCCGTGCTGATGACGGACATGAATGCGAGGATGCCCATATAGGTCCCGGACCAGTCGGTGGCGCGCTCCGGAACGAGCAACGCCAACAACACGAGCGGGACGGCCCCCAGCGCCGTCTGCCACGCGGTGAGGGAAAGCAGGTCGACCTGCTGCCTCGAACGCAGGCGTTTGACGAGTATCGTGCCGATGGCCCAGCACAGTGCTGCGGTCACTCCCAGCGCTTCGCTGAACAGGCTCGAATGCAGGTTCCAGGGCTCGATGATCAGCACCAGTCCGACCAGCGTGCTCGCCGCGGCGAGCCACTGGCTTCCCCTGATGCGTTCACCGAGGATGGGCCATGCGAGGAGCAGCGTCCAGATGGGCATGGTGAAGATGAGCACGGCCGTCTTGCCGGGGCCGCCCTCCACGAGCGCCCAGGTCTGGAACGCCATGAACCCGGTGACTTGCGCGAGGCCGATGGCCAGCGTCGGTCCCGGCGCCGTCAACCCCACCGGCCGCCCCATGAGCTTGACGGCGGCGAACAGCGCCAACGCCCCGCCGACACAACGCTCTGCGGCAAAGGCGAAGGGGGGTGCATAAGTCAGCGCCTGTTTGGCCAGCACCCATGTATATCCCCAGGTGACGGAAAGGACGACGAGGCCCAGCGGCAACAGCCAGCGTTCGCGCGAAGAGGCAGAAGACATGAGGTATCAAACGGGAACACTGAGGGATGCGGATGATACCCGACTAACCGCCCGGCAATCTGACGCCGTAGACTTAAACCGATTTCACATGAAGTTGCGAGTGTGCAGCGAAGACAATCGTTGCGCGACTTCCCGCTCGAAACCAAGTTTTTCCAGCCGCGCCTTCCTGCCCTCGGCCATATCCAGCACCAGCTGCTGCACGCGGACATAACCGGCGGCGATGGCCGCAGGCGTGAACTCCCCAGCTGCCAGCAGGATCAACGCATCAAACACTTCCTCGTTGAGTCCGGATGTGCCGGACAGTGCATCGTTGCGAGCCTGCACTGCATTGGCCAGTTTCGTGAGCAACTGCGGCTCCCGTTTCAATCTCGACATCAGATGCGCCATGCCGAAGGCGACATGGCGCGCTTCGTCGCGCGCCGCCAGACGGGCGACTTGGCGGGTCACCGGATCGGGCGCATGTTCGTGCAGGAAGTTCAGCAGACTGACAAAGGTACCTTCGCCCAGCACCGACAGCAGGAATTCCGCGGTCGAAAAATCCGGTTCGTCCAGCAGCGTCTTCAGCGAGGTCTGCCCGCCCGCGGTGGAGAGCGCAGGCTCCCGGCCCTTCAGGCGTACCCGCCGCGTGAACACCTCGATGTGTCGCGCCTCGTCGGCGACCTGTATCGCCAGCACGGCCTGCACTTCGCGGAAGTGCGGATGCAACTGGCCAAGGAAGCGCGCGGGCACAATCAGCGCGGCCTCTTCGTTCTCGATCATGTAGGTCATCACCTGCACGACCGCATCTTCGACGACATCCGGCAACTCGAACGGCGCGTTCCAGTCGATTGCCTCGTCGGGGTTCCACTGTGCAGCGACCGCCTGTGCGTACAACTCGGCTGCGCTGTCCGCCCATATTTCATTCTTGTGGTCGAGGCGGAAATGCATCGCGGGCGATCCGGCTTCCACCGTCGCGCCTCGGGCAGCCAATCCCCAGCAAGCCTGTGGCTGTTCGACTACCGCGCCTTCGACAGACGGATCAGCATGCCCGGTGTGCAGCGCGCCGCGCCAGCGTCCGGCCTGCGCCGCGCCGCGCGTCACCCGCGCGACGACGCGTCCGGCCTGTTCAGTCAGGCTGACCTGGTGGCCCTGATTGCGGCACCAGGCCGACAGCTGCGCTTCCCATCCCGCGCTGCTGCCGACCACGTTGATCGCGCCGCCGGGCGGAACGCCGAGCAGGCCGTGCTTGACCAGCAGGTGGCCGCCGGCATCCAGCCCCAAGTCCTCAATATCGATAATCGGTGACAAGGATGTTTCCTTCTGCATCGTAAAACTGTTCGTCGTCGGTCGCGCGGATCAGCAAGTCATAGCCGCTGGTGCGGCCCGGCAACCAAGTCTTAAGGCCTTCCAGTTCGAGTAGCGGCCTGACTTGCGGATCGTCCCAGCTCATCGCCAGCAGCAGTTCGGTGAAGCGCGCGATCTGCTGTTCATCCGCGCCGGGGCTGACGGTGAAGTTGCAGTGGTCGTAGTTGCCGGTGCGCGCGACGATGCGAGTGGCGCCGGCGGGCAGAATGCCTTCGCGCGAGAAGGCCATGTGGTTGCCATCTATCATCCATGCAGCGTCGATCTCACCGGCCATCAGCGCCAGCGCCGCATCTCGTTCTCCACCGATGTGATCACCGTGCTTGCCGCCCAGCACGTCGAAGCGACGGGCCGTGTAATCGCGTCCCGCGACCAAACCATGCTGGCGCAGATGGTCGCGCGGGATCAGGTTTGCCTGCGGCGAATCGATCGCGCCGAAGCCGATGGTCTTGCCCTTCAGCACAGCAAGCTCGCCGCTCGTCGCGGCGGCAGAATCGCTGCGCACCACCAGCACCGAAGTGAGGTCACGGTCGGTGTCGCGCATCGCCACGGTGCGTGCCTGCTGGCCGCGTGCGCGGGCCATGCGATCCGCCCGCACCCAGGCCAGCGGCGAATTCCACGCGAGCGCGATGCTACCGTCGAACTGCGCTTCGACCTGGCGTTCGTAGTTGGAATAAAGGATGTAGTCGAACTCGAAATCGTGCCGGCGGAAATATTCCTTGAAGCCTTCCCAGATCGTGACCACTTTCGGCGCGTAAGCGACCGCGCCCATCATCAACGGTTTTGTCATTGTTTCTCCTTGATCAAATTTCGGCGCCTTAACCAAACACCGGCATGCCGCACACGGCCTTGCCGATGAAGTCGTACAGCGCATCGGAGGTGGGGGCCATGATGGATGCCGCACGCGCATCGCGGAAGTTGCGCTCCACGCCGACATCCCGGCGGAACGCCGCGCCGCCGCAGACGCGCATCGCGGTGTCGGTCACTTCCAGCGCGGCTTCGGCTGCGGATACCTTGACCTGCATCACGCGCAGCATCGCGTCCGCGCGACCGGAGGCCAATGCGGCGAGCGTGTCGTCGCGCAAGGTGCGCGCCATGTCGGCGCGGATTTTTGCGCGGGCGATGTAGGCACGGATGGTGGGCAGGTCCGCCAGCGTGCTGCCCAGATGTTCCAGCTTGTTGCCGCTGACATGGGCGCAGGACGACTCGATGGCCGCATCCATGATGCCGACGGAGCAGGAGGCGACCAGCGTCGCGAACACCGGCAATACCGCGCCGATCATGATGTCGAAGCCGCCGCCGTCCGCGCCCAGCATCGCGGATGCGGGGATGCGCAACGAGGTCGCCGTGAGCGGCGACGAGCAGTTGCCGCGCAGCCCCATGCCGTCGAAATACTTGGGCTGGCTCAGGCCCGCCGCCTTGCTGCCGACCAGCCACAGCGTGCTGGCGCCTTCGGCCGCTGCCGGGCCGGTGGACCACACATACGAATCGGCCTCGGCTGCGGAAGTCACCATGGTCTTGCTGCCGTCCAGCACGATCTCGTCGCCTTCCTTGCGCGCGGTGCCGACCGGCGCCCAGAAGTGGCTGCGCGAACCGCTGTCGGACCATGCCAGCGTGGTCAGGTGTTTGCCTGCGGCGATGTCGCGGCGGATGGCTTCGCTGCCGAATTTTTCCAGCACGGTGGTGCCGCAGAAATGCATGGTCACCACCATCGCGGTGGAAGGACAGGCCTTGGCGATGCGCTCGCACACTTGCGCGGCTTCGGCCAATCCCAGTCCCTTGCCGCCGACTTCTTTGGCACTGACCAGACCGAGCAGCCCGGCTTCGCCCAGCGCCTCGATCGCCGCGCGCGGGAACACGCCGTCGCGATCTATGGCTTGTGCCGCGGGAGCGATCACGTTGTTGATGATATCGTCGAGTTGTTGCAGATAAGTCATAGTCGCCCTCTAGAATGAACAGGGCGCTACCGGATAGCACGAGAAAAACAGACAGGAGCCGGATCGGCCAGATAGCAGGCGCTCCGCGTCGCGGCAGAGCGCATCGTGTCCGATGAAGATTCGCACCTCTTATAGTCTGCTGACCTGCACAGTGGCAGCGCGTTGATACGGTACCTACCATCGCACCGATCAATGTCAGCCACACACGGGCCGTCTGACCCGGTTCACTGCAAACGTGAATCGGCGTTACGGCGGGCCAACAAGAAACAGGAAACGACAGCGGGGCGGAGTTTATCAGAACCGCTCGGGGCCATCGCACTGCCGCGCAGTTTTTTCTGAGCCGGCCGCCTTGAAATCCGGGACGAAAAATAAGACCATGCCGCCCCTTTGCCTCGTACTCCTAGAATCATCATGGCCTTCAAAGACAGCACGCCCCAATTCCAGATCGCCGAGCTATCCCTCATCGATCCGGATCCCAAGCATGTACGGCAAAACATCAATGAAGAAACACTCAAAGGCCTGACCAACGCCATCCAGAATCTCGGTGTGATCCAGCCGCTTGTCGTGCGTCCTGCTGCCGAAGGCCGCTTCGTGGTGATCGCCGGCGAACGCCGCCGACTGGCGGCACTCAAGGCCGGCGAAACCAGAGTGCCGGTGGTCATCCGCGCATGCACGGACGAAGAAGCCCTCGAAGTTCGGGTCTTCGAGAACATCGGCCTTGGAGTCCGCTCCGCACTCGAGCCGCGGGACATGGCCAACGCCATTCAGGCCATCTCGGAACGCTTCGCGTCTCCCGAGGAAGCCGCCCAATACTTCGGGCGCGCCCCTACCTGGCTGGGACAGGCGACTGCCGCCGCCAACTTGTCCGAGAAAGTCACGGCGCTTCTGGACTCCGGGAAGATCTCCAGTACCAGTGCGGCGATTCAGCTTGAAAAGCTGGCAAAGAAGAACGAGGCCAAGGCGGAATCCCTCATCGAGCAGATAGGGCAACTTCCCGAAGGCGAGAAGGTCTCCAAAAAAATCGTGGATGAGGTGCTGCAGGAGGAAACCGGCCGCGGCAAGAAGGCCGAGGCGCCTGCCCCGGTTGCCGAGCCGACACCTGTCCAGCAGGAGCCCGCCCCGCCCCCGGAGGAAGTGCCGCCATGGGAAGAGGCGCCCCAGGAAAAGCCGACTCCAGTCCAAACGACCGCCTCCCCTCGCAACCGGATCAATCCGGGAAAGGTAAAGCTCGTGGCCGAGCTGTTGGGCCTGAGCGAAGAAGATGAAGAGGAACTGCTGGTCAGGCTGATCGACGAGTTCCTGTCGATGAAAGGCGTGTAAACCGTGGGCTACCGCGGAACGCCTCCATTCGACTTTTGCGCGCGGTGGCGGTAGCATCGCCGCCCGTTTTTACCGGCCCGGTCTTGGGCCATCTCCCGCCCATGTCTGTTGAAACTCCCGCCCGCGCCTGCGGCATCGATTTCGGTACATCCAATTCCACGGCGGGCTGGCTGCGTCCCGGCCAACCGCCCTTGCTTGCCTTGGAAGACGGCAAGGTCACCTTGCCTTCCGTGATCTTTTTCAATGCCGACGAGAACACCGTCAGCGTCGGCCGCGCCGGCCTCAACGAATATCTGGAAGGCTACGAAGGCCGTCTGATGCGCGCGTTGAAGAGCCTCCTGGGCAGCAGCCTGATGGAAGGCAGGACCGAGGTTCAGGGGCGCTCGCTGACCTACATGGAATTGCTGGCCCAGTTCATCGCCGAACTCAAGCGCCGGGCCGAAGCGGCGGCAGATCGGTCTTTCGATCAGGTCGTACTGGGCCGGCCGGTGTTTTTCGTGGATGACAATACGGCGGCCGACCGCAAGGCCGAGGCAACCCTAGCCTCCATCGCCCGCACCACCGGCTTCCGCGAGGTGAGTTTCCAGTATGAGCCTATCGCCGCGGCCTATCACTACGAACGCCAGATCGACCGCGAGGAACTGGTGCTGATCGCCGACATCGGCGGCGGTACCTCGGACTTCTCCCTGATCCGGCTCTCGCCGCAACGGGCGCGGGTCGTGGACCGGCGCGACGATCTGCTGGCCAACGGCGGCGTGCACATCGGCGGCACCAACTTCGACCAGCAACTGAGCCTGGCCGGGGTGATGCCCCTGCTGGGCTATCGCAGCCGGCTCAAGCGCGGCCTGGAAATGCCCTCCAGCCATTACATGAACCTGGCCACGTGGCACACCATCAACCAGGCCTATACCCGCCGGGCCTGGGCCGAGCTGCAGGAGCTGTATCTGGACACCCAGGCACCTGAAGCCATGGACCGGCTGTTCAAGCTGATCCGCGAACGCGCCGGCCATTGGCTGGCAATGCAGGTTGAGGAAGCCAAGATCGCCCTATCCGCCGGCGATAGCACGATCCTGCATCTGGACCGGCTGGCGCCGGACCTGCGCCACACGCTGACCCGGATAGAGTTCGAACAGGCTTCGACGCAGCTGGTGGAACGGATCGGCGCCACCCTGAAGGACTTATTGGCAAAGGCCGGCGTGCGTTGCGAGGCAGTGGATACGGTGTTCTTCACCGGCGGCGCCAGCGGCGTGCCGATGCTGCGCGAACGCATTGCCGCGCTATTGCCACAGGCGAGGCGCATCGAAGGCGACCTGTTCGGCAGCATCGGCGCAGGCCTCGCGGTCGAGGCGCAACGCCGCTTCGGCTGACGCTACTGCCGCGGCGCTCTAGCCCGCCAGCCAGCGCCTCGCCTCATGCAGATACAACTGCTCCACCTTCTGCCGCGCCCAGGGCGTTCTTCTCAGGAACTTCAAACTGGATTTGATGCTCGGGTCGTGCGTGAAACAGCGGATCGGCACGGCCTCCCCCATCGCTTCCCAGCCCATATGCTCGGAGAGACGGGTGACGATGGTTTCGAGGGTGATGCCCTCAAGGCTGGGGCGGTTGGCGTTTTTCTGTGTGGCATCCATGTTCTGATTCTACAGGGTGAAGGTACGGGTCGAACGTTTACAATGCGGCCTTTCGCCCCGCCTCAATCCGAGACGCAAACGGAAATCTTTCACTTCAACCATGCGCCCGAAACCACCGCCGAATTATCTTGCCGGTTACCCCGCAGCTCTAGTGGCACAAGTGCAGCAGCTGATCGCGCAAGACCAGCTAGCCGGCCTGTTGCTGCAGAAGTATCCGCTAGCGCACGAGGTGCGCACCGACAAGGCGCTCTACGACTACGTGCTGGAACTCAAGGGCGAGTACCTGCGCAACGCCGGGCAGCTGAGCAAGGTGGCGTTCGACAACAAGCTGCATATCCAGAACGCGCTGGGCATGCACACCAGCATCTCGCGGGTACAGGGCGGGAATCTCAAGGCCAAGCGCGAGATACGCGTCGCGGCGATGTTCAAGGAGATGCCGCCGGAATTCCTGCGCATGATCGTCGTGCACGAACTGGCCCACATCAGGGAACGCGAACACGACAAGGCTTTCTATCAGCTGTGCCGGTACATGGAGCCCGATTATCCGCAGCTGGAGTTCGACCTGCGGGCCTACCTCACCTACCTCGATGCGACCGGCCGGCCGCTGTGGTCGCCAGCGGGTGTCGATGCCGCGACGCCTCAGGATGACTAGCCCGCCGATCCGGCGCTGAGGTAACTTCACTTCCTTAAATGTCGGCTTTCGGGCTGCCAGCCTTCGGCTCTCGACCCAAACGATAACATGCCGCTTGGAACTGATACGATATCGTCACAGGACGATGATATCGGTTAGTAGTCAACAAAAACACGAAAAATGAAGAAAGCTCTTCTCCTTGGCGCTGGATTTTCGTACGACTTGGGAATGCCAATTTCCAGTGAGCTAACCGAGGTATTCCTCGGCATGTTCAATAAGGAAAACACCACGAGTCTCGCAGCGACCATGTCACGTCATAAACCGTATGGTGACGATCGACCGATCAACATCAAGGCAATTAAAGAAGTGTTTTCGCTATTGTTGCAGTACAAGAAGGACAAGGGCACAAACTACGAGGAATTCCTGACGAAAATACAGGAAGGAGCCGAGCGACATACCGCCGGCCATTCCCAGTCCGACAGAGATTCATACCATTTCGTCTTTGCAGTCCTGTACGACATGATCCACACGATTTTGTCGCTGTATCAAGCCATCGCCTACGAAGTGCTGTATTCCAAAAATGCCCAATGGTTCTCTAGACTCGACAATATTCTGTCGAATAAGGGAGAGACTTGGGTCATCTCACTTAATCACGATTTGTTTCTAGAGTGCCTTGCAATCGATTTCGGTATTCCGATCACCTATGGAGCCATGAATCAGAGATCCTTCCCCGTCAGCAACTTTGCAATGCAGGACTGCATCACTTTTTCCTGTATTAACAGGTCAAACTACGACGTTGGTAGCCCCGGATTTATTCAAGGGCAACGGGGAATTAATCTCATAAAGTTGCACGGCAGCCTTACCGAGCACGAATACAAGGACCGCGAAGAAATCCTTAATCCAACTCTTGAGAGGGAATCATCGCGCGAATTGATCGGAGACTTTCATAAAATTCAAAACATGACATATTTCTATCAGGGGCGGCCAGTACCATCGGGTAGAGAGCGAGTAATAACTGGTCCAGATGGCGACTTGGACATCATGAGCAAGGCTATTCTGACTGGTGGCCGCAAATACAGCACAGTCGCCAAGATACAGAAAGGTGAAGAAAAGCTGGCAATCTTTGATGACATCTTGCGACAGGTCGATCAACTTACAATCATGGGCTATGGCTTTGGTGATCGGCACGTCAACTTTCGCATACAGAATGCGATGGCACGTCGCGATGAACTGATCGTACATGTCATCGATCCGCAACCTATGAAACTACCAGATTGTTTGAACCCTTTTAATTACGACTCACGCGTCGTTAGGGCGCAATGTGGAGCAGCGCAGTGGCTTGATTACTGTCGCGCGACGCAATGGAATATTGAGCAGATGAACGGTCTGAACGAAAACATAGCACTGCGTGACGTCATTAAACAGCGGGTCGTGGCGGCAGTGTGGAGCGGCAAGCCAGTATGGGGATAGCTGCGCGAACTTATTCATCGCCTCAGCCCAGAATAGAAAAAGGCTCATTTCCTTGGGGAAAGAGCCTTTTATGGATGTGGCGCGCCCGACAGGAGTCGAACCTGTGACCCTTGGCTTCGGAAACCAATACTCTATCCAACTGAGCTACGGGCGCATTGCTTGAAGGCGCGCAGCATAGCGTTTTTTGGCGGTTCAGTCCAACGCAAATCCATCGTGCGACACAGGCAAACCGTTGCGCACGCCCGTAGATACGAGAGGGAATCCGGAACTGCAAAGGCAAGGAAAAAAGCCCCCTCTCCCCAAAAAGGGAGAGTGGAACGGGAGAGGGGGAGAGGAAGTACTACCGGTGATTCCGGACGCATTGCGTGTCCGGCAGGGAGGTACGTCAGCGGGATCACCACTCCCCGCTGCCGTCGTCGCCAAGTTTTAAGGCTTGGGAGTTCCTTTCTCGGCCAACCTGCGCCATGTCTCGACCACCGTGTCGGGATTGAGCGACATGGTCTGGATGCCGGCGTCCATCAGCCACTGGGCGAAATCGAAGTGGTCGGATGGGCCTTGTCCGCAGATGCCGACGTATTTGTCCAGGCGGTTGCAGGTGGTGATCGCCAGCTTGAGCAAGGCCTTCACCGCCGCATCGCGTTCGTCGAAGCGGTCCGCCACCAGGCTGGAATCGCGGTCCAGGCCCAGCGTGAGCTGGGTCAGGTCGTTGGAGCCGATGGAGAAACCGTCGAAGTGCTGCAGGAACTCTTCGGCCAGCAGCGCGTTGGACGGGATCTCGCACATCATGATGAGACGCAGTCCGTTCTCGCCGCGCTTCAGACCGTGTTTCGCCAGCGTGGCAACCACGTCTTTCGCTTCCTGCACCGTGCGCACGAACGGGATCATCAACTCGACGTTGGTGTAGCCCAACTTCTCGCGCACGCGCTTCATCGCACGGCATTCCAACTCGAAGCAATCGCTGAAGTTCGCCGCGACGTAACGGCCCGCGCCGCGGAAGCCGATCATCGGGTTCTCTTCCATCGGCTCGTAGATCTCGCCGCCGATCAGCTTGCGGTACTCGTTCGACTTGAAGTCGGACATGCGCACGATGACCTTCTTCGGCCAGAACGCGGCCGCGAGCGTCGCGACGCCTTCGGTGATCTTCTCGACGTAGAACTCTTCCGGATTCGCGTAACCAGCGGCGCGCTGCAACACGGCCTCGTGCAACTTGCCCGGCAGCTTGTCATGCTCCAGCACCGCCTTGGGGTGGATGCCGATCAGGTTGTTGATGATGAATTCGAGACGCGCCAGGCCGACGCCCGCGGACGGCAGCTGCGCGAACTCGAACGCCAGCGTGGGATTGCCCACGTTGAGCATCAGCTTGACCGGAATGGAGGGCAGTTCGTCCTCGCTGTGAACGACCACCTCGAACGGCAGATTGCCGTGATACACATAGCCGGTATCGCCCTCGGCACAGGATGCCGTGACGGTCTCGCCGTCCTGCAACGCGGTGGTGGCGTGGCCGCAACCGACGATGGCCGGGATGCCCAGTTCGCGCGCGATGATCGCGGCGTGGCAGGTACGTCCGCCGCGGTTGGTAATGATGGCAGAGGCCTTCTTCATCACCGGCTCCCAGTTGGGATCGGTCATGTCGGTGACCAGCACGTCGCCTGCCTGCACCTTGTCCATCTCGGCGGTGCTTTCGACGATGCGCACGCGGCCCGCACCGATCTTCTGGCCGATGGCACGGCCTTCGACCAGCACGTCACCGCGCTGCTGCAGGCGGTACTTCTCCGTGCCGCCGTTACCCGCATTCGACTTCACCGTTTCGGGGCGCGCCTGCAGGATGTAGAGCTTGCCATCCACCCCGTCCTTGCCCCACTCGATGTCCATCGGACGACCGTAATGTTGCTCGATGGACACGGCGTAGCGTGCCAGCTGCAGCACGTCTTCATCGTTCAGCGAGAACTTCGACTGATCGGCGGCCGGCACAGGCTCGATGCGGCAGGAACGTCCTGCGGAACGCTGCTCGTCGAACACCATGCGCTGCTGCTTGGAACCCAGCGCGCGGCGGATCACCGCCGGGAAGCCAGCCGCGAGCTGAGGCTTGTGCACATAGAACTCGTCCGGATTGACCGCGCCCTGCACCACCATCTCGCCCAGGCCGTAGGACGAGGTGATGAACACCGCATCGCGGAAACCGGACTCGGTATCCAGCGTGAACATCACGCCCGACGCGCCCAGGTCGGAACGCACCATGCGCTGCACGCCCGCGGACAGCGCCACATCGGCATGGGTGAAGTCCTTGTGCACGCGGTAGGAAATGGCGCGGTCGTTATACAGCGACGCGAACACTTCGCGGATCGCATGCAGGATATTGTCGATGCCGTGGATGTTGAGGAAGGTCTCCTGCTGGCCGGCGAAGGAGGCATCCGGCAGGTCTTCCGCCGTGGCCGAGGAACGCACCGCGAAACTGCCCTCGCCCTCCGCGGAGAGCTTCGCGTAATGGCTGCGGATCTCTTCTTCCAGGCGCTGCGGCAGCGGCGCCTCGACGATCCAGCCGCGTATCTTGCGCCCGGCCTCGGCCAGCGCGGTGACGTCGTCCACGTTCAGGCTATCCAGCGTCTGCTCGATGCGCTTGTCCAGCCCGTCGTTCGCGAGGAAATCGCGATACGCCTGCGCCGTGGTGGCAAAGCCGCCCGGCACCTGTACGCCTGACGAACTCAGGTTGGAAATCAACTCGCCGAGCGAAGCGTTCTTTCCGCCCACCTCGGGAATGTCCGCTATTCCCAGAGACTGGAATGGAATGACATAGGGTTGCATGGCCTTCTCCTGTTTTATTTGAACTACATTTCTCTAAACGCCGAGTCTGTCGGCAAAATTTCCAATAGGCACTACTCTACTTCGCGTCTTAAAGCGCAAACCCTCTCCCGGCCTTGCGGCCACCCTCTCCCGCAAGCGGGCGAGGGGAACAACCACTCTCCCGCGGGTGAAGGAAGCACTCCCTCTCCCGCGTGCGGGAGAGGGCTGGGGAGAGGGCCGATGCCGAAAGTAGAAACATCCTCAGTGCCCCGGCCGTTTGCACTGCGCCTCACCGCACCGGTGGTTGCCGCAACCGCAGCCTTCGCCTTCCTCGCGCAGCGCACCGAACTCCGGGTGGCGCGCAGCAAATCGGCGCGCGAGGGCACGCACCACCAGCCAGCCCGCGAACAGGCCGAACACGATCAATACGGTCTTGAGGTAGATCATTCCCCTGCTCCCAATCCGGCAAAACCCATGAAGGTCAGCGACAACAAGCCCGCGAGAATCAGCGACAGCGCCGTGCCCTGCACCAGCGTCGGCACGTTGGCGAGCTGCAGCCGTTCGCGTAGCGAGGCCATCAGCACCAGCGCCAGCGTGAAGCCCGCGCCGCCCGCGAACGAGAAGGTCAGCGACTGTGCGAGGTCGTATTCGCGCGCGGTCTGGAACAGCGCCACGCCCAGCACCGCACAGTTGGTGGTGATCAGCGGCAGATAGATGCCCAGCGCGCGGAACAGCGCGGGGCTGTATTTCTTCATCACCATCTCCACCAGCTGCACCGACGAGGCGATCACCACGATGTAGGCGATGAGGCGCAGGAAGTCGAGGTGGAAATAGCTCAGCAGCAGGTTCAGGCCGTAGGCGCACAGCGATGCCACCAGCATCACGAACGTCGTCGCCACGCCCATCGGGAACGCGGTGCCCAGACGCCCAGACACGCCGAGGAAGGGACACAGGCCGAGGAAGGTCGCCAGCACGAAGTTGTTGGCGAGCAGCGTGCTGACGAAGATCAGGCTCAAGGAGTCGTTCATGCTTCAGCCCTCGCTTCCTTGCGGCTGCGCAGCAGCGAGAACAGCAGCAGCCAGCCGCCCAGCACGAAGAACCCACCCGGCGGCAACACCATCACCACCCAAGGCTGGAAATGCTCGCCGAACAGCGACATGCCGAACAGTTTTCCTGCACCCAGGATCTCGCGCGTCGCACCCAGTGCGAGCAAGCCAATGGTGAAACCGATGCCCATGCCCAGCGCATTGACCACCGATTTCAGCGGCGGGTTCTTCGAGGCATGCGCCTCGGCGCGGCCGAGGATGATGCAGTTCACCACGATCAACTGGATGAACGCGCCGAGCGCCTCGTACAGCTTCAGACTCACCGCCTGGATCAGATAATCCACCAGCGTCACGAACGTGGCGATGATGACGATGTAGGTGGCGATACGAACTTCCTTAGGCACCAGGTTGCGGATCAGCGACACCAGCAGGCAGGAACTGACCAGCACGAAGGTGGTGGCCGCTCCCATCGACATGGCATTCTCCGCGGACACAGTGACGGCCAGCGTCGGGCACATGCCCAGCACCATCACGAACACCGGGTTCTGGCGCCACACGCCCTCCATGAAGGTGTCGAAGGTGATTCCTTCGTCGGCTTGTTTGGTCAGACTCATGGTTTCAACTCCCCGATATGTGGGACCAGTTTGGGCAACAGTTTCTGCGCGCTCTCGTTGATGCCGCGCCCGACCGCCTTGGAGGTCACGGTGGCGCCCGCGATGGCATCGATCTGCCACGGACTGGTCTTGGTGCCGTGCTTGACGACCTTCACCGCGTTCGCCAGTGCCGTCATCTCGGTATTGACGCGCACATCGAGCGCCTCGAAGTTCTTCAGGAAGGCCTGGTCGGTGATGATCTTGTCGCCAATGCCCGGCGTCTCGCGCATCGACACCACCCCGATGCCGATGATGCACTGACACTTGGCGTCATAGCCGTACAGCACGCGCACCGTGTCGGCATAACCTTTTCCTGCCGCCTCGGCCGCGATACCCCTCAGTGCCCCGGCCTGGTCGTAAGCGGCATAGAACTTCACGCCGCCTTCCGGAACCGAACCCGACAGCGGCTGGATGCCTGCCGTAGTCGCAACGTACTCGCGCACGCTCGCCGCACCGGGCAGCACCTTGAACACGGCGCGCTCCAGCGTGATGCGTTTGTTGTCGGCGATGGCATCCTGTGTGCTCTCGAACGCCCCGACGATGAGCACGCCGCAGATGCTGGCGACCAGCACCATGGTGGCGATCATCTTGTTGCCGGGCGTAACCTGGATCTGTGCCGGTTCGCTCATGCTTTCCTCCGCTGACGGGTGCCGAACACACGCGGCTGCGTGTAGCGGTCGATGAACGGTGTCAGCGCGTTGCCGAGCAGGATGGCGTACATCACGCCTTCGGTGAGGCCGCCGAAGTAGCGGATCATCACTGTCACCACGCCGATCACCGCGCCGTAGATCCACACGCCCACCGGCGTCACGGGCGAGGTCGCCATGTCGGTCGCCATGTACACCGCGCCCAGCATCAGGCCGCCGGACAGGAGCACGAAGGTCGGTGCCGGATAGTGTGCCGGGTCGTACAGCTGGAACATCCAGGCGGTGAGCGCCGCCGAAGCCAGCACCGCGACGGGGATGCGCCAGTCCATGAACTTGCGCGCGGCGAGGTAGGCGCCGCACAGCAGGATGAGGATGGCCGAAGTCTCGCCGGCGGAAGCGGTCACCGCCCCCGTCAGCAGGTCATGCGCCGAGGCGGTCACGTTCTCGAACTTCCAGCGCGCCAGCGGCGTCGCGCCGGTGAACGCATCCACGCCCTGTTGCTTGACCCAGCCGACGATGTCGGGGGGCATCATCAGCGGCGCGGTCAGCGTCGTCGGCACAAACTCGCTGAAACGCTGAGCCGAGAATGCAGGCACCCAAGTGGTGATCGCGACGGGGAACGCCGCCTGCACGAAGGCACGGCCGATCAACGCAGGGTTGAACACGTTGTTGCCCAGGCCGCCGAACAGCGCCTTGCCAATGGCCATGGCCACGAAACCGGCCACCACGCCCATCCACAGCGGGAATGCGGGCGGCAGCGTCAGCCCCAGCAGGATGCCGGTGATGGTGGCGCTCCAGTCGTTCAGCGTGCTCCCCTGACCGGATGCGCGGTTGAGCAGTCGCTCGGTGAGCAGACAAGTCGCGGTCACGACCAACAACAAGGCCAATGCCGACAAACCATACTGCCACACAGAAAAGGCGCAGATCGGCAGCAGCGACAGCACCACGTGCTTCATGATGCGCTCGACGCTGCGGTCGCTCACGAGATGTGGAGAGGTGCGAAGTTCCATGCTCATGCCGTTGCCTTTTCTCGATTGACCGCCTTGGCGATGCGGAACTGCTGCACCAGCGGGATGTGCGACGGGCAGACGTAGCTGCAGCAGCCGCACTCGAAGCAACGGTCCAGGTTGAACTGTTCGGCCATCAGCGCGTATTCGCGCTTCGCGGCGAGCAGCCCCAGTTGCGATGGATTGAGGAATTTGGGGCACACGTTCACGCATTCGCCGCACTTGATGCAGGAGTAGACGCGCGGGGCCTCGGCTGCCTTGCCAAATGCGAGCACGCCCGATGTGCCCTTGGTCACGGGCACATCCAGAGACGAGATGGTCATGCCCATCATCGGCCCCCCGAGGATGACTTCGCTCGCGCTGCTCTTCGCACCGGCCTGTTCCAGCACGAAGCGCAGCGGCGTGCCGATGGGCACGATGTAGTTGCCGGGCTTCTGCACGGCAGGACCGGCGACGGTCAGCACACGCTCGACCATGCCCTCGCCCGCGGGCAACAGGCGGCCGAGATAGGCCAGCGTCATCACGTTGTTGACCAGCACGCCGATGGAAGCGGGGCGCCGGCCTGCGGGTATCTCGCGGCCGAGCAGCGCATAGATGATGGTGTCTTCCGCACCCTGCGGATATTTGGTCTCCAGCGCCTGCACGCTGATCGTGCCGTCGGCGGGCAATGCCGCCTGGATCGCCGCGATGGCGTCCGGCTTGTTGTCCTCGACGCCGATCACCGTGCGCGGTGCGCCGCTGACCTTCATCGCGATGCGGATGCCGCGGATCAGGTCCTGCGTGCGTTCCACCATCACTCGGTGGTCGCAGGTGAGGAAAGGCTCGCACTCCGCACCGTTCACCACCATGGTGTCGATCACCGCGTCCGCAGGCGGATTGAGCTTGACGTGCGCAGGGAAGGTCGCGCCGCCCAGACCGGAGATGCCGGTCTGCTGGATCGCGGCCAGCAGTTCATCCTTGTCCATGGCCTCGATGTCGCGAGGCGCACTCACCCTTACTTCCTGCCCGTCCGCCTCGTACACGCGGATGGTCACCGACTCCACCATCTTGCCGTTCGCCGCAGGCATCAGGCCGATCGCCTCCACCACGCCGGTGGCGGGCGCGTGCACCGGCAACGACATCATGCCGTCGGCCGTGGCGATGACTTCACCGCGCAACACCTCCTGCCCGACGCTCACGCAACACAAGGCGGGTTTGCCGATGTGCTGCGACAGCGGGACGATCAGCCTGGGCGCGAAGGGGAACCTGCGGATGGGCAGCGCCCCGGTCTCCTTGTGGTAGACCGGATGGATGCCGTGCTCGAAGGTCGCCGCGCGATGGAAGAAGGGCAGTCGCATATCAGTTGAACTTGGCCGCGCGTTGCTTGAGCTTGTCGAGGTTCGGCTCGCTCAGGTTCCAGGGTGTGCCGGGGTGGATGACACCGGCGGTGCATTTTTCCGCCGCTTTGACGAGGTCCAGATAACTGCCCGCCTTCGGGTTGAGGATGACGACTTTTTTCGTTTCATCGTAGCCAAACACTTTCGGGTTGATGTTGATACATTCGTCGCAGGCCGTGCATTCCGGCGTGTCGACCCATGCGGCCTCGTAACCGTCCGCGGATGCGGCGGGCGCTGCTGCAATCGGCTGCGGTGCATCGCTGGAGCTGATGCCGAAGCCTTCGGAGAGCTTCTGGATCAGTTCCTGGCGCACGCGGTTGGCGATGGCTGTCTCGTCGGCGGCAGCGGCGGCGCGGCCCAGACCGGCCACGTCCTTGAGCTGCTGCCAGAACTGCACGCGCTCTTCGCAGGAACGGACCATCTCGGCCGACACCAGCACGCGCATCAGACGGTTCTTCTTGTCCACCGACCAGATGAACGGATACTTGCCGTCGCGTTCGTCTTCGGACAACTTCAGGAAATCGCCCAGCAGCACCTGCTCGTCGTTCCACGTCTCCGGCGGCGCCTTCTTGAACTGCTTGGCGAAGCGGCCTTCGGACAGCGCGAAGTCGGCGAAGGTCATCGGCAAGGTCATGGACTTCTTGCTGCCTTCCTCGTCGACATACTCGAGGTTGTAGCTCACCCAGTCGGAATCCAGCGACGGGTTACCTTCCAGCGTGGCGCACTCGGAGAAGGTCACGCCCAGATCGGGGTTGTAGCGGAACAGCGGGAAGGCGCGCGACTCGACCGCCATCTTGCTCTGCGCCACGGCGCTGTTGTCGCCCACGCCGTGTTCCGGCGGGCACACCGCGTACACGTTGAACAGCGCCGGACGGCGGCTGTTTAGGCCGTCGATGAAGCTCTCCAGCAGGTGCGTGACGTTCGACAGCGAGCCTTGCATCACGAACGACGTGCGGTGAGCCATACCGATCACGCTGATCTCCTTGCGCTTCTCGGTCTTGCCCTGCTTGCTCGCGCCGTAGGGAGACATGTCCGCCACCTGGCTGATGAAGCCGGAGGTGCAAGCCTGGCCGCCGGTGTTGGAGTACACCTGCGTATCCACGATCAGAATCTTGACCGGCTTGCCCGACATCAGCGCACGCGACAGGTTCTGGAAGCCAATGTCGAACATCGCTCCGTCGCCGCCCATCGCCACCACGGGCGGGCACAGGTGCCATTCTTCATCGCTCAGCTGCTCCCAGTTGAATCGGGCAAAGAACTTGTCGCTCTCGCTAGGCTCGTAGCCGCCCGCGAGTTCCATCTCGACCTGGCGCACTGTCTTGAAGCCTTCCACCATCTTGGCCATGTGTCCCTCGAACACGCCCATCGCGACCGACGGCGAATCCTGGAACAGGTGCGAAGTCCACGGGAACGGATACGGGTTGAACGGGAACGTCGACGCCCACACCGAGGTGCAGCCGGTGGAGTTCACCACGCCCATCTCGGCGCGTCCCTTCTTGCTCGGGCCTTCCATGTAACGCCAGCGCAGGTCTTTCAGTTTCTCCAGCATCTGCGTCACACGACGCAGCCATTGCGGGTCGATGGGCTGGCCGGCCTGTTTCTCCAACAGGCTTTCCGACAGGTTCGCCAGCGTCAGGTCGCGGCCGCTGTGTTCCTGCACGGCCTGCATCAACGCCCGCGTGTCGGTGAGGTCGACCGTCGAACTCAGCTTCATGCGGATGTGGTTCTCCAGCTCGCCGATCAGCTTGTCGAGCTTGGCTACGAACTTCTTCACGCGCGGCTGCATCAGCGCGGTGACCGTGCTGGTGAACAGGTGGATGGAACCCTTCTCGCCGCAGCCCAGGCAGGCGCCGTCGCCGCTGACCATCGACAGGTAGTTGTGCTTGTCCAGCAGCAGCGTCTCCAGTGCGCCGACCTTCTCGTCGAGGTCGTCGATGCGGCTGAATTGCTGCGGCGTGGTCGGCAGGTCGAGCCAGAAGCTCCAGTCGTCGCGCATCGCTTCCATGCTCTCCTGGGTCTGCGTGACCATGGTGAGTGCGTTGTCGGAACACACGTCCACGCACAGTGCGCAGCCCTTGCAGGTGTAGGGATTGATGGTGATGGAGAACAGACCGCCTGTGCCCTTTTCCTTCTTCTCCTTCTGCGTCCAGTACGGCTTGGTGGTCGCGAACTTGAAACCGCCGATGGTCTCGCGCAAGAGGTTCAGCTCGGCTTCCAGGCGATTGCGGTCCTCGCCCTGCGTGGGATCTTCTGCGAAGGCTTCGGTGATGGCGTTGGCCAGCACCGCGCGCACGTCGATTCCGTCCTTGTCCAGCGCGTTGCGCAGTTTCTTGTCGATAGCGCGGCTGAACTTGCGCAGGAAGCGCGTGGGGCGGCCGCCGATCTCGATCTTCTGGATCGCGGTGTTGAGCACATCGGTGGTGGTCGAGACCAGGCCGGGAATCGCGCTGTCCGGACATTGCGTGAAGCACTCGCCGCAGGCAGTGCACTTCTCCGCGTTCCATTCCGGATGTTCGAAACGCACGCCGGTCATGTCGCGGTACACGCCGGTCACGGCGGGGATGACGGAGAGGCCGATGAAGGGATCGACCAGGTTGTCCGAGCCTTCGCCCTTCATGTAGAAGCTGCCGGTCTGCTCCCAGAAGCGATGGATATCGGCAAGACCGCCGTCGCCTTCGGGCATGGACTTCAGCATGACGGGCAGCGAAGGTGCAGGCTTGCTTGCCGCCTTGGCGCGCTGGCCGACTTTCATCTGTTCCGGCGCAATCTCGTGCAGCTCCTCGTAGCCGCGGCGCACCACGCGGAGGTTGTCCTCGACGATGCGCTTGCCCTTCTTGCCAAACTTGGCTTCGAGCTGGTTCTCGATGGCGGTGAATAGAGTCTCCTCGCTCAGACCGGCGCGATCCTTCACGTCGGATGCATGGAAGAACGCGCCCTGGAAGGCGTTGCCCTGCATGCGCAGCTGCAGGTCCGGATTGGACGATTCTTCGCGTGCGATCTTGAACGCATCGAGATAGAACACGCGGATCTTGTTGTCGACGATGTATTGCTGTATCCGCATCG
Organism: Gallionella sp.; assembly: GCA_035605585.1. GTDB lineage: Bacteria > Pseudomonadota > Gammaproteobacteria > Burkholderiales > Gallionellaceae > Gallionella. Next base: position 29,336 of record DASTGP010000040.1, read on the forward strand.
GGAAGCTCTCCCACAGCGCCTCGGCGCTGCCCAGGTTGCTCTGGATGATGAACACTCCGCCTTGGCTCAGGCCTTCCACTGCGTTGGTATGGCCGAACACCTGCGGGTCCGGCGACATCACCACGTCGACGTGGGTGTATTCGCAGTTGATGCGGATGGGCTCGGGTGCGGCCGACAGATAGTAGGTGGTCGGCTGGCCCTTCTTTTCCGAGCCGTATTTCGGGTTGGCCTTGATGTCCCAGCCCAGCAGCTCGAACAGGGTCATCGCCAGGTTCTTGCCGGTGGTCACCGCGCCCCAGCCGCCGATCGAGTGCATGCGCACGGCGATGGCCCCCTTAGGCAGCAGGTTCGGGTTCTCGGAGCCGCGCAGCGCCAGCTCCTTGATGCCGGGATAGGCAGCCTGCAGTTCCTGCTGGCGGATCTCCTGCTTGGGATTGGCCGACTCGTCGCGCACGAAGTCCACCGACAGGTAGTAGAACTTGCGGTGCGCCGCACCCGGCAGCATGTTCTCCACGGCGGCGATCAGGCCTTCCGGTTGCAGGTCGCGCGAGCCCAGGCCGTAACAGCCGGAGTACAGCGACGGCATGTCCTTGGCGCTTTCGTAGGCGGCATAACCTTCATGAGAAATCTCTCTGCCGTTCTCAACGCATTTGGAAATGGTGGAACGCACCTCGCGCATCAGCGGCAGGTCTTCGGACAGCGGCTGGTCGGTGCGCTCCAGCACGGCCACGCCCTTCTTGCCCTTCAACACCTGGCCCAGCAAGTCGCCGGGGAAGGGGCGGAACATGGTGATGTTGACCACGCCCACCTTGAGCTTGCGATGCTCGCGCAGCCAGTCGGCGACGGCTGCCGCCTGCACCGTCATGCTGCCCTGGCCGAGGATGATGTACTCGGCATCATCGCAACGGTAGGCATCGACGCGCTTGTAGCTGCGGCCGGTCAGCGCCTGGAATTCTTCGGCGTTCTTGTCGAACAGCGCGGGGATATGGTCGAAGAAATACGGGCGCTGCGCGGCCACGGCCTGCATGTAGGCATCCTGGTTCTGCACCACGCCGGTCTGCATCGGATTGTCCACGTCCCAGTTGGACGGCACGCGGCGGCGCTTCGGGCCGTACAGCATCTGCTGCGCCGGCGTCGGCGTGTCGATGAGATCGTCGGCATCGCCCAGGTATTCGGCGATCAGTTCCTTCTCCGGCACCAGCATGGGCTCGATGAGGTGCGTGGTGAGGAAACCATCCTGCGCCACGATGGCCGGGGTCAGCGCAAACTCGGCGGTCTTGCGCGCGATCATGTTGAGGTCGGCGGCTTCCTGCGCGTTCTTCGCCATCACCTGGATGAAGCCGGTGTCGTCGGCGCAGTGATAATCGTCGTGCGCACAGTGCACGTTGAGCGATGCCTTTGTGATGGCGCGGCAGCCCAGGTTCAGCACGTAGGGCAGGCGCTTGCCGACGGCGGAGTACAGCGACTCGTGCATGAAGGCCAGGCCTTGGGACGAGGTGAAGTTCACCGCGCGCAGACCGGTCATCGACAGGCCCGCGGTGACGCCCGCTGCGGCGTGTTCCGATTCCGGTTCGACGAAGATCAGCGGTTTGCCTGCCGCGTTGAGATGGCCCTTGGCGACTTCTTCCGCCCAGTATTCGCCCATCTGCGTCGATGGCGTGATGGGATACGCGCCCGCGCCCTGCGAGGCTTCGCGCTCCACCAGGATCACCGCGGTGTTGCCGTCGATGGCGTCGCGCGTGCCGGGATACTTGACCTTGGTGCGAGCGCCGTCTGCACCTGCGCCGGCCTCGGTCGATTTGAACAGTTTGAGTTTGTTGAACATGGCGTCTCCTAGGCTTCTGCTGCGACAGGTAATGGTTCGATACGGATGATCTTTTTGGCGGACTTGCCTTTGAGGATGCGGTCGCCTTCGAGCCAGACGATGGCTCCGGTGGGGCAGCGGTCGATGGCCGACTTGTTTGCGGTCTCGTTCCTGGCGTAATCGATGACGGCGAGGTTGCGTTCGAGGCGGACCAGCCCATCGGCAGCATCCATCACGCAGCGCCCGCAGGCCGTGCAGGCCACTTCGCACGCGGCCTCGGCGGTGTCGGGATCGGATTCGTTGCGGCAAGCCATCCACAGCTTGTGCGACACCCCTTGTATGGAGAACAGGTTCTTCGGGCAGATATCCACGCAGTCGCCGCAGGCCGTGCATTTGTCCACGTCGACCACCGGCAGGCCGTGGCTGTCCATAGTGATGGCGCCGAAGCCGCACACGTCTGCGCAGTCGCCCAGCCCCAGGCAGCCCCAGGCGCAGCTCTTGCCGCCACCGCCCGCCACGGAAGCGGCCCGGCAGGAAGGCAGCCCCGCATAATTCGCACGCATCTTTGCGACATGCTTGCCGCCCGCACAGGCGAGGCGCGCCACCCGCTTCTCGATATCGCCCAGGGCGACACCCAGCAATGCGGCAATCTTATGATTCTGGTCTGGAGTATTAACTGTGCAGCGGCCGGGTTCGATCTTGCCGTCCACAGCCTGTTCGGCGAAGTTGCGGCAGCCGGCCGTGCCGCAGGCGCCGCAATTGGAGCGGGGAAGCAGCTCTTCGACTTGGTCGATGCGCGGGTCTTCGAACACGTACAGCTTCTTGCTGGCAATAGCCAGCAACAGCGCCAGCAGACCGCCCAAGCCGGCCATGAACGCTCCCGTGACTGCCACGCTGTATGCTGCTTCCAATCCACTCTCCCGCTTCAAATTCGATCAAAGGGCCTGAAATCGGACTCTTTGATGCTTCACTTATGAACGCCCTTCCGGGCCATCCGGGTGATTAACAACACCCTTTTGTGAATAATGTTTTTGCGGAGCGCAGACTAAATCAAGATACAATTCCCGAGCGAATCAATAGTTTCAATTTTAAGTATTAAGAAATGATTGCCTCAATCTTGAGTATTAATAAATGCAATAATTGAGGCCGTTACGGAGGTGCGGAGATGAATTCGGACAAACAGAGCTATTACAAACACAATCGCCTCAAGCAGATGCGAGCGTTCTGCGAGGTCGTCCGCTCGGGCAGCGTCACGCTGGCCGCACAGAAACTTTTCCTGAGCCAGCCCTCGGTGACTTTGCAGATCCAGGCACTGGAGCGCGAGTTGGGCGTGACGGTATTCGAACGACGCGGCCCGGTGCTCAAACTGACGCCGGACGGCGAGACACTGTACGAACTGGCAAAGCCGCTGGTGGAAGGCGTGGACAGCCTGGAGGAGAACTTCGCCGCGCTGCACGGCAAGCTGGAATCCGGCGAACTCAACATCGGCGCGGGCGAATCCACCATCCTGTACGTCCTGCCGGAGGCGGTGAAACGCTTCGTCACCGCGCATCCCGGCATCCATACCAAGATGCACAACGTGACCGGCCGCGACGGCCTGAAGATGCTGCGCGCCGACGAGGTCGACCTGGTGGTCGGCTCCATGCTCGATGTGCCCGACGACATCACCTATCAGCCCGTCGCCTTCTTCGACCCGGTGCTGATCGTGCCGCTAGGCCACCCGCTGGCGGGAAAAACCGAAGTCACGCTGGAAGAGATCAGCCTCTACGGCCTGATCCTGCCACCGCGCCACCTCTCCACCTGGAACATCGTGAAGTACGTGTTCCAGCAGCACCACCTGAACTTCACCGTGACGCTGGAAGCGGGCGGCTGGGAAGTCATCAAGAAATACGTCGAGCTCGGCATGGGCATCTCCATCGTCACCGACATCTGCCTCACCGGCAGCGAGAAGCTGGTGCGCATCCCGCTCAAGCAATACTTCCCGCAACGCGGCTACGGTCTGGTGCTGCGCAAGGGCAAGTTCCTCTCACCGCAGGCGCGGCGCTTCGTGGAGATATTGCACGAGGTATATGGCACAAGGCCGCTGCAGTAGGGAACGGTCGCCTCCCCCGCCTCAAACGAAAAAGCCTGTCGATTTCGACAGGCTTTTTTATTGCTGCCAATCCCCGTTTCTCCCAAACAGCCTTGACACAAAATGAACTTCGGAATATTAATAGACCGAAGTTCACTATTTAGGGATTCCCATGGCCAGCCAGGAAGACAGGCGCGCTTCGACGCGCCAGAAGATTCTGAATGCAGCAGCGGAGTTGTTCTTAACAAACGGCTTCGAGAAAACCACGATTGCGCAAATCGTGGCGCACGCCGATATCGTCAAAGGGACCTTTTACCAGCACTTCCAGACAAAAATGGATCTGCTGGTCGTGCTTGGCCGTCAGGACGGCGCCGAACGGGTAAAAAACTTGATAGCGCAGGTGATGCAGGGAGAGTCGGCATTGGATGCCTTGCAACGATATTACCTGGTATTGGTGCAGTGGTTCGAAACGTACCCGAATATCGCCGAAGACGTCATGCTTTCCGCGATCCGTATGCACGACCCGAGTTCCGATGTCCCGGAGCATGTAGCGCATGACTTTACCAGGCTGATGCTGAAAATCGCCCAGGAAAGAAATGAAGTGCGGGCGGATATCGACATCAACAGCATGTCCATCGCCCTCGGCGGGGCAATTACTCTTGCCGTCATCGACTGGTGCCGCAATCCCGAAGTCCAACCGTTGCAGGAGCGCTGCAAGTCCTGCTTTCGGATATTCCTGCAAGGCGCCCAGTCACCCGGTAAAAAAGGAGCGGGCGGTAAGGCAAAGGGCAGACAAGGAGGTCGCGCATGAATGACAACTACCCTTATGAGTCGGCGGTAGAGGCTTCCGAAGCCGGAATGGATCCGGACGGCATCAGGAAAGTGGCCCGTGAATTTCTCGGCCAGCAACAGCGAGGGGAGTTTCCCGGCGGGCAACTGGTAGTGCGCCGCGGCGGCAAGGTGGTGCTTAAACTGGCTTGCGGCATCGCCAGGGGTTGGCAAGGGCGCGGCGGCGACACACTCATCAATGTGCAGGACAATACTCCCTTCCCGGTGTATTCCACCGGTAAACCCATCGCGGCCATCGCGATCGCCATGTTGGAGTCGCAAGGTTTGCTGGATGTTTCGAAACCGGTGGCTAGCGTGCTGCCAGAATTTGCCGGACTGGGGCGCGATGGGATCACGATCCTCGATGTGTTGACGCACCGTGCGGGCATCATCCTTGCGGACTTGATAGGCAACCACGAGATATGGAATGACCGGGATGCGGTGTGGCAGCATCTGCTCAGGACGCCGCCCCGTTACCCGCGCAGCACCTTCGCCTATATGCCTGCGGAATACGGTGTCATCCTCGATCAACTGGTCACCCGTCTTAC
>DASTGP010000049.1:0-18206 GCA_035605585.1 Gallionella sp.
CTGACGGACCTCGAGCAAGGCGTTCATAGTCGGTGTGACCGGATGTTTTCGATGAAATAGCGCCAGCGCAGCTTGCGCCCGCGCCGCAGCATATCGACCAATCCGCGCGGCATGAGCACCACTGCGGCGACGATCACCAGACCGAAGAACAGGCCGGCAATGCTCGTCACCTCGCTCGACAGGAATTCGGAGATGGCTGACAGCGATAGCGCGCCGACGACAGGGCCAAACACGGTGCCGGGCCCGCCGAAGACCGCCATGATGATCATCTTCACGTTGAGGGTGATATCGAACGCGCTTTCGGGATCGAGGAAGGTGATCCAGTAGGCGTGGATGCCTCCGGCCAGCGCACTGAATATCCCCGACAGGGCAAATGCGGTGACCTTGTACAGCGTGGTGTTCACGCCCATGACCGCGGCGCTTTCCTCGTTCTCGCGGATCGCGATGAGGCCGAAGCCGAAGCGGCTGTGGGTCAGGCCCCAGATCGTCAGCGTGGTGACCGTCAGCAAGCCCAGCGACAATTCGTAGAACAGCGGATCGTTGTTCAGCGGCGGCAATACCAGGCCGATGTTCTCGCCGGCCAGGCCGACGTTGGAGACGATGGCCGTCATGACTTCCGACAGCGCCAGCGTGGCGATGGCGAAGTAGGGCCCCTTGAGGCGCAACACGGGGATGCCGAGCAGGACGGCAAAGGCCAGTGCCAGAAGCACGCCGAAGACGAGGCCCACGCCGAACGGCAAGTGCCACTGCACCATGGCGATGGCCACGCCGTAGCTCCCCAGCCCGTAGAAGACGGCATTGCCGAACGAGGGATAGCCGGTATAGCCGCCGATGATGTTCCAGGCCTGCGCCAGAACCGCGAGCAGCAGGGCGTTGATGCCGAACTGGATCAGCAGGTCCGAGCCGTACCAGGGTACGCCAGCGAGCAGCAACAGTACGGCCAGCATCAGCGCTACCTGCCGTGCCTTCATCGCGTCCTCCCGAGCAAGCCATTGGGGCGCACGATCAGCACCAGTACCAGGATGCCGAAGCTGGCGACGTCCGCGTAGGTCTGGCCGATGTACGCGGCCGTCAGCGATTCCACGATCCCCAGGAACAGCCCGCCGACTAACACCCCCAAGGGATTATCCAGGCCGCCGATGATCGCGATGGCGAACGATTTGGCGGTGAGCGCCGCACCGATATACGGATGGATCTGCGACACCGTGCCATAGAGCGCGCCGGCCGCGCCGGCCAGCGCGATACCCAGGCCGTAGGTCATCGCATACAGGTGGCGCGGTTCGACGCCATACAGTCGCGCCGCCACCAGGTTCTGGGCCGTGGCGCGAATCGCGCGTCCGAGGCGGGTGTGCAACAGGAACTGCCACATGGCGACCGTCAACACGATGGCCACGCCGAACACCGCCAGCCGCATCACGGGCAACACCACAGGACCTGCAGTCACGCTGTTGCCCGCATAGGGAGGGTTGATAGTCCGGAAGTCGGCGGAGAACAGCAGTTGAGCTAGATAGGTCAACACCACCTGCAAGCCGAAGGTGAGCAGCAGCGTATTGAACATCGATGCCCGCACGATCAGGTTGAGCAGGCCGCGCTGCAAGGCGTAGCCGAGGACGAACATGAAGGCGACGGTGAGCGGCAGCCCCAGGAAGGGATCGACGTGTGCGTACGTGTAAAGGCACCAGGACGCGTAGCCGCCGAGCATGATGAAGGCGCCGTGCGCCAGATTGACGATGTTGAGCACGCCCCAGACCAGCGCCATGCCCAGCGCCATGACGGCGTACAGGCCACCCTGCAGGATGCCATTCACCACGATTTGCGCGAGCAGGTCCATTTGGGTTTATGTGCTACATGTCATTCACCGCTTGTCCCATTCCGGCATCGGATACCTCGGCCGATTCACGAAGCCATCGGCGCCGTAGATCTCGACCAGGGCATCGTCCTGCACCTGGATCACCATCTGCGGCATCTCGATCTGCCCGTGCGCATTGAACGCGACCGTGCCGTACAGGCTCTGGAACTTGATCTGGGTCAGCGCATCGCGCACCTTCCGCGGGTCGGTGCTGCCCGCGGCCTCCATGGCGTGTACCAGTGCCTCCACGTCCGCCACACCGGACGCCGCGTGATAGTCCGGCTCGTAGCCAAACCTCGCCTTGTATGCCTGAGAGAACTGCAGGGCGTCGCCGAACCAGCGGTCCTTCAGCGCGGCGGACGGCAACCAAGACGTCATGCCAAAGGCGTAGTTGGCATCCTTGCCCAGCGCTCTGCGGAAATCGTCACTTTGCACGCCCACGGTGAACGAATACAACTTCGGTGCCACCGCCAGGCTCTTGGCCTGACGGATGAAGTTGAGGATCTCGGTCTCGTGGCCCGCTACCAGCACGACATCGGCGTGCCGGCTCTTGATCTGGATCAGCAACGCATTGAAGTCCGAGGCATTGGTGCTGTAACGCTCATCCAGCACGATCTCCAGGCCCGCCTGTTTCAGCAATGCACGCGTACCATCGGCGACCGACACATCGAAGGCATCATCCGCATATAAGAGAGCAACGGAGCGCGGCGCCGGCTTGAGTGACTTGAGCATGCTGACCGTGCTGCCGAAATAATTGCTCGCCGGCGCCAGCGTGCCGAAGATGTCCCGGAAGTTGCGCGAGTAGATCTGATCCGATGCGCCGCCGCCTTGGACCATCGGCACCTGGTACTTCTCGGAGACGGCGGAATCGGCCAGCGCGAAATTGCTGGCGAACGGCCCCAGCAGCAGGTTGGCCTTGTCTGCCGTCACCAGCTCGGTGTACTGGCGCACGCTCAGATTCACATCGGACTGGTTGTCGTAGAGCTTGAGTATCAGCTTGTGAGGCTGGCCGGCGACCTTCACGCCGCCGGCAGCGTTGATCTTGTCGATCGCGAATTGGTAGGCGTCGCGGTAATAACGGCCGGTATTGGCCAGCGGCCCCGTCAACTGCACCGATGCGCCCAGGACAATGTCCTCCGCCCCGGCGATCAACGGGGAACAGGTCAGCAGGAGGATGAGAAGGCGGGACAGGAGTTGCGAAAGGCTGGATGACATGATGTTTTCGCGTTCGTGTTCGTCGGCTACGGCAGGGGTAGATGAGGTAATCGGGAATGCCAGCGCACAAAGAGTCGCATTGAGTTGTTTCATGATCCGCCCTCCAAAGACTTGGCTCCATGGGATTCGCGTATTGGAGATCCGAGCGGTCAATCTAGCTCAGCCGGATGATCGTATAAATAAAGGATTCTCTTTATTTGTCGGTTCGAGGCGAAAAGGCTTCGGGCGCGCCGCTGGCGGCGAAGGTATGGCTGTTCCGCATCCCGTTCGGGTTGAGCTTGCTGTTGCTGGAGGAGGGGCGCAGTAATGCGAGGCATGGCGCGGCGCAAGCTGCGGAAAGAATCTTTCCGCAGCGTTGCACCGCGATGTGTGTCTCTACCTTGGAGGAGGATACGATCCCGGAGGCGGCGATGCCGGTACCAGTTGCCAATTGACGCGACACGCCGCGATATACGGATAGTAGCCGGCAGGATCGGCACAGTAATACCAGTACTGCGGTTGCATGCCCGGCACCAGGACTGCCGGAGGCTGGTAGGGATCGGGATAGGGATAGACGGGATAGGGGTAGAAATACCACAGGTTCCCAACCAGCCACCACCATCCCATTCGCCCATCATGCCGGCCATGGTACCAACGCCCGCCGCGCCAGATTTCGAAGTCATGTTCATGAAAGCGCTCGATCTCGCCATGCCAACCCGGGTGTTTCATGTTGCGTTCGCGAGAGCGTTCGTGTTCGTCGGCTACGGCAGGGGTAGTTGAGGTAATCAGGAACGACAGTGCACAAAGAGTCGCATTGAGTTGTTTCATGATCTGCCCTCCAAAGACTCGGCTCCTTGGGATTCGTGTCGGAGACCCGAGCGGCCAATCTAGCTCAGCCGGATGATCGTATAAATAAAGGATTTCCCGTATTTGCTGGTTCGCGGCGAAAAGGCTTCGGGCGCGCTCGTGGCTTTTCCCATCGGAGTACCGGCTGCTATAGTGGCCGCCCTCGATCTCAGCGCCCCCAAAAGGAACGCCATGGAAAGCTACAAACTCGTTCTGCCCGAACACCTCAACCACTACGGCTACCTTTTCGGCGGCAACATGCTGAAATGGGTCGACGAGATCTCCTGGATCGCCGCCGCCCGCGACTACCCCGGCGCCAACCTGGTGACCATCGCCATGGACAAAGTCGAATTCCAGAAAGGCGTGGGCCAAGGCTCCATCCTGCGCTTCGGCGTGCAACGGGTGCGGGAGGGCAACACCTCGGTACAGTACCAGGTCGACGTCTTCTGCGACGACATCGAAAGCGGCAAGGAAGAGCGGGTCTTCTCGACGCATATCACCTTCGTCCGGGTCGATGGTGAGGGACGGAAGACTCCGCTTCGGCAGCCTGTCTGACCTCGTCTCCCAGCGGCTTGTCCGTTTGTAGGAGAGGATCAATGTTCTGGGTTTACATCCTTCGCTGTGCCGATGGCAGCTACTACACCGGACATACTGACAACCTCGAAGCGCGCATCGGCCTGCACCAATCTGGAGAGTGCGATGGCTATACCTCGAAGCGGCTGCCCGTCCAGCTTGCATGGTCGCAGGAATGCACCACTCGCGAAGAAGCATTATCTGCAGAGATGCAGATCAAAGGCTGGAGTCGCAAGAAGAAAGAAGCCATGATGCGCGGCGACTGGCCGGAGGTGTCCCGATTGGCGCAGAGCAAGTCTTTCGATTAGTGAATCCGGAGTTCCTTGTTCCGTTCGTCCTGAGCCTGTCGAAGGAACGAGCGGTGCTCCGTCTCCGTTCATGGTTCGACATAACCAGCTACTTGGCTGGCGTTGTTTGCCAGCTTAGTCGAATGGCTAGTAGTTCCATCAAGCTCACCACGAACGGAAGAGAAGTGGACTCAGGGCGAACGGCTGAATGAGTACATTCAGTTGAATTGTCTGGATTATCGCGTTCATCCGCTCACAACCTCTGCAGTGTCCTGGAGCCAAAAAACCGTTCGTCCTGAGCCTGTCGAAGGAACGGACGGCGCTCCACCCCCGCTCATGGTTCGACAAGCTCACCACGAACGGAGGAGAAGTGGGGCTCAGGGCGAACGGCCTTATTTAATGAGCCTCCAGATTCAAGTCCCCCCCGCTTTGCGGTAAGCTACGCGCTTTCCAAAAACGCATGTGAATTCCAAATGGCTCAATACGTAATGTCGATGCTCCGCGTGAGCAAGATCGTTCCCCCCAAGCGTCAGATCATCAAGGACATCTCCCTCAGCTTCTTCCCCGGCGCGAAGATCGGCCTGCTGGGCCTGAACGGCTCGGGCAAGTCCACCGTGCTGAAGATCATGGCGGGCGTGGATCAGGAGTTCGACGGCGAGGTGCAGCGCGAGCCCAACATCCGCATCGGCTACCTGCCGCAGGAGCCGGTGCTCGATCCCGAATGGACCGTGCGCCAGGAAGTGGAGTCCGCGCTGGGCGAAGTGATGCAGGCGCAGAAGAAGTTGGACGAGGTGTATGCCGCCTATGCCGACGAGAACGCCGACTTCGACGCGCTCGCCGCCGAGCAGGCGCGCCTCGAAGCCATCATCGCCACCAGCGGCGCGGACTCCGAACACCAGATGGAGATCGCCGCCGACGCGCTGCGCCTGCCCGCGTGGGATGCGGTGATCAAGAACCTCTCCGGCGGCGAGAAGCGCCGCGTCGCGCTGTGCAAGCTGCTGCTGGAAAAGCCCGACATGCTGCTGCTCGACGAGCCGACCAACCACCTCGATGCCGAATCGGTCGAGTGGCTCGAACAGTTCCTGGTGCGCTTCCCCGGCACCGTGGTCGCCGTCACCCACGACCGCTACTTCCTCGACAACGCCGCCGAGTGGATCCTCGAACTCGACCGCGGCCACGGCATCCCGTGGAAGGGCAACTACTCCAGCTGGCTGGAGCAGAAGGAAGCGCGCCTCGAGCAGGAGCAGAAGCAGATCGACGCCCACATGAAGGCGATGAAGCAGGAACTCGAATGGGTGCGGCAGAACCCGAAGGCGCGCCAGGCCAAGTCCAAGGCGCGTCTGGCCCGTTTCGAGGAACTGTCGAACGTCGAATACCAGAAGCGCAACGAGACGCAGGAGATATTCATCCCCGTCGGCGAACGCCTCGGCAACGAAGTCATCGAGTTCGAGAACGTCTCCAAGGCCTACGGCGACCGCCTGCTGATCGACAACCTCAGCTTCAAGATCCCGCCCGGCGCGATCGTCGGCATCATCGGCCCGAACGGCGCGGGTAAGTCCACGCTGTTCCGCATGATCACCGGCAAGGAGACTCCGGACAGCGGCGCAGTGAAGATCGGCCCAACCGTCAAGCTCGCCCACGTCGACCAGGCGCGCGACACGCTGGACAACGGCAAGACCGTGTTCGACGCAATCTCCGGCGGCAACGACATCCTCACCGTGGGCAAATACGAGACCCCATCGCGCGCCTACATCGGCCGTTTCAACTTCAAGGGCGGTGACCAGCAGAAGATCGTCGGCCAGCTATCCGGCGGCGAACGCGGACGTCTGCATCTGGCACAGACCCTGATTGCCGGCGGCAACGTGCTGCTGCTCGACGAACCCTCCAACGACCTCGACGTGGAAACGTTGCGCGCGCTGGAAGACGCGCTGCTCGAATTCGCCGGCTGCGTCGCCGTGATCTCCCACGACCGCTGGTTCCTCGATCGCATCGCCACCCACATCCTCGCCTGCGAAGGCGAATCGAAATGGGTGTTCTTCGACGGCAACTACCAGGAATATGAGGCTGATAAGAAGAAGCGTTTGGGTGAAGAGGGTGCGAAGCCGAAGCGGATCCGCTACAAGCCGATTAGCCGATAAATAAAACCCAAGAAGAACGCTTGGGTGATAACCAGCGACTTGGCGAGCGTCGTATGCTCGCTTAGTCGAATGGCTAGGTGCGACGCCAATTCGGTATAAGCCGATAGTTCGTTAATTGCAATTTGCCATAAAACTGGGATGAGAACTGTGAGAGTGACACTACAACGAATTGCCATAGCGTACTTGGTATTGTTTTCTAATGTCTGTTTTGCAGATGATGCTAAAAAACTATTAAGTTTTTATGTAGAAACAACAACGCCCACCAGATGGCAAGATCACACAAAGCCTGAAAATATTTTTAAAGAAGAATGGTGGCGCATAAATGCATTAGCTCGCGCCATGAATGTTGCTGCAGGCCCATTCTGCGGAAAATATCGTGATCCTTCAGATACGAATGGATATAGCGATGCTTATCGGATTGAGCAATCTGGGAAAATGAGTTCTGTGAGTCAAATGGCCTGGATTTCACCGTTGGGTGGTGGTGAATTACAGGTGGGTGATCAGAGCGTTAGAGAAGGGAACCTAAGGGCTGAAGCCAAGGCTCTGCCAGGAGTTAGTGAAGCTTTAGAAAAGAAGAGAAAAGATAAAAATTTGTTGTTGGTGTACCGAGATGGAAACATATTAGCGGTCAGCCCTCCACAGAGGCAATCAGGCTCCTGTTCATTTTTTATGCAACTGGTCGAGCCAGGTTTTTTGCAGTCGGGCAAAAGTCTTGCCCGATACCGTACAACTGTTGGGGGTAGAGAAGGTAATACGTATTTTCAAAGTGTTTTTGAGGCATTCCCAGAAGAGAAGCATCTGCAATGGTTCATTGCACATGAACTGGCTACAGCCATTATTCCTGCCCAATTTGGTACTCAAGCAGGTGATCTTTATGAGCGCTTTAACGCTGAAATTAACAATGTATTTACACGTTGGGTAGCCAAGTTAGAGGGCACTCCTGAGCAGAAGGATTTTCACAAGGAGGTAAATATCGGCCCATACATCGCGGATTATTTATCTGTCTATATTGGCGAGAATGCGGGTTACTCAATTGAGGATTTTATGGTCTATCTTGAAAAGCACCGGCAATATTCCATAGCAAATGAGTATGGCAGGCCCGCTAGCCCGGTAGCGAAACAGTTTCGCGAGAGGCTTATTCGGTACTGGTATCAGGAAATGCTCGCGACGAAGAAAGTCAATGAACCCGTTGTCCCAGATCCAGAGAAAACAATCCGAGATATGGAAGCGTTGCAATGATATTACTGCAAGAGAATGAATGAGCTCATCTTCGCATGGTGAATTAATTGGAATTGAGTAATTGGAGTAATTGGGGACAGACCACGGTTTTGGGTCACAGCATCGCGCCGAGTTAATGGAGGACTGGAACCTATGCCAATCGAAACAGTTACCCAAGAACATCGCACCACTGGAGTGACATCCGCCGCGCCTTGGCGCGTGCGTGCGGTCAACGTGCAGCTGGGCTATCGGCTCTCCACCACCTGCAACGATGGCACGAGCGGTATCGTGGACATGTCGGCGCTGGTGAATAGCGCCAATGCCGGAATCTTCGCAGCGCTCAAGGATGCCCAGTTGTTTCAGCAAGTCCGCATCGAGCTAGGTGTGCTCACGTGGCCGAATGGCGCCAACCTTGATCCGTTGTGGGTGCATGAAGAGAGCGGGAAGAATAAAACGTGGTCTGTCCCCATTAATCTACCCATTTAATCTAGATAATTCGGGAAGTGCTGGATTCGAAGACGCTGAGCGGGATGATGAAACGGCAAATCAAGTAGTCAATGGGTTCCGGTGCGAAAGGATGATTCATGAAGAATAGGCCCAATAAATGGGTGGCTGCGGTACTGTGTCTTGTTTTTCCGCCGATTGGCTTGCTATATGTCGCCGAGCTTGCGTGGGCTGCCATCTACTTCTCGGCTCTCCTGATCATAGGGGCTTTTGCCCTTCTTCAATGGATACTGGTTGTCGCGGTCGTATTAAGTTGGGGGCTCAGCGTTGTGGGTGCCATTCACTCATACAGATTGGCAAACGCATATCCGGTGAATAAGTCGCGTCCTCGTTATAGCCGCTGGTACGGCTTGCTTGGAGTGTGTTTTGGCTTATTTGCCGCTGTCTTTACATTTCGCGCATTTTTGTTTGAGCCGTTCCGATTTCCTTCCAGATCGATGATTCCAACTGTCGAACCCGGCTCTTATTTGATTGTGAAAAAGTGGGGGTATGGGCATTACGGTTCTTACGGTATTACTCCATTTAAGCAAGAGATAACTGCTGATTTGCAACGGGGTGACCTGATCGTTTTTGACCACCCTGAAGAAAGGTCGATGCAGTATATGATGCGGCTGATTGCTTTGCCAGGTGACAAGATCACATACCGGGATAAGAAGTTGAGCATCAACGGTTCAGAGATTCCACGACGCAAGGTCGATGACTACATCGATCAAGGAAATGGGCTGCTCCCGCTTGTGAAGATGTCTCGTTTTGAGGAGACTTTGGATGCTGGTGTGCATTCGACGGTTATCACCGATGAACGGCCCGAAAGCGTGATCGGCTCCCCCTCCTTTCCACTAAAGGAGAACTGCATATTCGAGTCCAACGGGGTGTCTGCGTAGTGCCAGCAAGGCATTACTTTATGCTGGGCGATAATCGCGACAACAGCAGGGACAGCCGCTATTTGGGCTTTGTTCCTGTTGATCATATTATTGGCAAGGTTGTTTATATTTTTAACTAATTGAACAAGTCGAAAAGCTAATGGCAGAGCTAATGGCGTCAGCATCGCATTAGTTTTTATACATCGCCCGCAAGGGCGATGTTCTTTTAAGGATCAGCCTCGAAATATTTCCTACACATGAACAACCACGTCGCCCCTGTCCCCCTCGAAAAATCCTGCCGCCTCATCAACCACGGCCCCACGGTGCTGGTGTCCGCGCGCCACGGCGGCGTGGACAACGTGATGGCGGCGGCATGGTGCTGTGCGCTGGATTTCGCGCCGCCGAAGCTGACGGTGGTGCTGGACAAGTCTTCCAGGACGCGCGCGCTGGTGGAGCAGAGCGGCCGCTTCGTCATCCAGGTGCCCACGGCGGCGCAACTGAAGCTGACGCATGCGGTGGGCAACCTCAGCATGAACGACGCGCCGGACAAGCTGGCGCGCTGCGGCGTGGAACTGTTCGGCATCGAGGGGAACGACCTGCCGTTCGTCGCGGGCTGCTCCGGCTGGCTCGCCTGCAAACTCATCCCCGAGCCGCACAACCAGCAGGCCTACGACCTCTTCATCGGCGAGGTGGTCGGCGCGTGGGCCGACAGCCGCGTGTTCGGCGACGGGCGCTGGCATTTCGAGGACGCCGATCCCGCATTGCGCAGCCTGCATTACGTGGCGGGCGGCCAGTTCTACGCCACGGGCGAGGCGTTGTCGGTTCAGGACTGAAAAGTTCAAACTGGATTTCCTCCAGCAGGGCGCTTCTGAGCGCCCCTTGACGATACTGTCGCGTGGCGATAGTATCGCTTTCCATGATTATCGACTTCCACGACGAAGAGACGCTCAAGGTCTGGATGGGCGAGTTTTCCCGCCGTCTACCTAACCAGATTCAGGAAGTGGCACGGCGCAAGCTACGCATGTTGCACAACGCGCAGCGCATTGAGGATTTGCGTATCCCGCCGAATAATCGGCTGGAGGCATTGAAAGGCGACCGCGCCGGCCAATGGAGCATCCGCATCAATGACCAATGGCGCGTGTGCTTTGAATGGAATGAAGGACAGGCCAGTCGCGTGGAAATTTGCGACTATCACTGACGAGGAGTAACAGACATGAGCAAAACCACCAAACTGCGCAATATCCACCCCGGCGAGGTGCTGCGGGAAGAATTCCTGATTCCGCTGGGCGTTACTCAATATCGTCTAGCCAAAGAAATCGGCGTGACCGAGGCGCGCATCTCTGCGATCTGCTCCGGCAAGCGCGCCATCACGGCGGACACGGCTTTGCGTCTGGCGGCGTTCTTCGGCACTTCGAGCGGTTTCTGGATGGGCCTGCAGGCAGATTACGACACCGAAGAGGCGGCAAAGGAATTGTCCGGCGTGCTGGCGAAGATACATCGTTTCGAGCCGCTGGCGGCTTGATCGTCCTGTTCTGAATGATTGGGGGCAGATCACGGTTTCTGCGCAATCAGCGCGGC
Source organism: Gallionella sp. (assembly GCA_035605585.1). Lineage (GTDB taxonomy): Bacteria > Pseudomonadota > Gammaproteobacteria > Burkholderiales > Gallionellaceae > Gallionella. The sequence continues at coordinate 11,048 of DASTGP010000049.1, forward strand.
TCTCAATAATTTTTTACGAGCAATACAGGAAAAGATGATGCGAAAAGAGCACGAGCCAATTCCGCTACCGCCCAGCGAGACGAATGCGCTGGGGCAACCCGTCGGCTTTGCCGTTACGGACTGGATGCCCGCGGCACGCCCGACGCACAAGGTGTTGGCCGGAAGGTTCTGCCGCCTCGAACCGCTCGATGCCGCGCGCCACGCCGCCGACCTCTTTGCGGCCAATGCGCTGGATGCGGAGGGCAGGAACTGGACCTATCTCCCTTACGGCCCCTTCGACTCGCTTTCGTCCTACAGCAAGTGGGTGGAGCGGTTCTCTTCGACTTCCGATCCGCTGTTCTTCGCCATCGTCAGCAACGAGAGCGGGAAGGCGGTCGGTGTCGCGAGCTATCTGCGCATCGACTCGGCGAACGGTTCCATCGAGGTCGGCCATCTCAATTTCTCGCCGCTGATGCAGAAGTCGCCCATCGCGACCGAGGCCATGTGGCTGATGATGAGTGAGGCATTCTCGCTGGGATACCGGCGCTACGAGTGGAAATGCAACGCGCTGAACCTGCCGTCGCGTTCCGCGGCGCAGCGCCTCGGCCTGTCGTTCGAAGGCGTGTTCCGGCAGGCCGCGGTCAACAAGGGCCGCAACCGCGATACGGCCTGGTATGCGGCGATAGACGGCGAATGGCCCGCACTGGACGAGGCGTTCCGCAGATGGCTGTCGCCGGACAACTTCGACGCCGAAGGAAGGCAGCGCGTCGCGCTGTCGGCACTGACCGCCCCCATCCTGGTTCGGCGGGGATGAGCCGCCCCGGCCGCGAACATTCATGGAATACATGCTGCGATTTCGCTACACTGCCGCAATAAGTGAAGTTGTATACCGGGGGAGCAGTGACTGAGGCGGACATTATCGAGGGACTCACCAAGGATGAGTTCACGTTCTATTATCAACCGAAGGTTTCGCTGATTACCGGCAAGGTGATCGGTGCGGAGGCCTTGATACGCTGGATCAGGCCGGACGGCACGATGGTGATGCCGGATGAGTTCATTCCGCTGGCCGAACGCTCCGACCTGATTTGCGACATCACGCGCCACATGTTCCCCAAGCTGGTGAACGACCTGCTGGTGCTGCTCGACATCGACGAGCACCTGACGGTGTCGTTCAACGCCTCCGCCAAGGACTTCAGGGACGACCGCTTCACGCGCATGATGCTGGAGCGCGTCGAGCAGGCGCAGTTGCCGCCCAGCAGCTTGCAGGTGGAGCTGACGGAAACGGTGACGCTGGAATCGGGCGACACCGTCCGCACCAATATCTTGCCGCTGCGCGAAAACGGCCTGTCGCTGGCGATGGACGATTTCGGCGTCGGCTACTCCTCGCTGGATACGCTGAGCAAGTGGCCGTTCACAACCATCAAGCTGGACCAGGGCATCGTCGGACGCATGCTCGAATCGGAAAAGAATTCGACCATCGTCGAGTCGTCGGTGCGCATGGCGCACGAGCTGGGCATCAGCGTGGTGGCCGAGGGGGTGGAAAACAACGCGCAGTACCAGCACCTCCTGGAGTCGGGCTGCACCAAGATCCAGGGCTTCTGGATCAGCAGGCCGCTGCCGCTGGACAAGTTCATCGTGTTCGTGGAGCAGGACATCCGCTGGTCCGGCTTGCCTATCGGCCTGATCCACATGGCCATCATCGACCACGTGCAATGGCGCAAACAACTGGTGAGCGAGGTGGCGAAGCTGGCCGTGCTGCCCGAGGATGATCAGCGCCGGCAATACCCGAATGTCCCGCCGCTTTCCTGCCACGATTGCCGTCTCGGGCTGTGGTATGAAGGCCCCGGGCAGCTGTTCCGCGATCGTCCATCGTTCAGCGAACTGGAAAAGCCGCATTGCGAATTCCACCAGGTAGGCAAAAAGCTGGTGGACATGGTGGCGGCAGGGGCCAACCTGGAAGAGCTGACGCCATATTTGCGCGAACTTTCCGAACACTCGATGCAGGTGCTGAGCAAGCTGCAGTCCCTCGAAAACGAGGGGCTGTTCGACATGCACCAGGCGCACGAGCAGTGGGTCGCCCATGCGTTCCATCCCACCCGCTTCGGTTGAGCAGCGCCGCAGGATTATCGAGTCATCGCGGGCGATGCCGCCGACCGGGCAGGCAGCGTTAGCCGGCCGACCAGCCACGCCAACTTAGTCATTTCCCCGCTTTGGGGCTATCCCAGTTCTTGAACCGCTTCTTGCAGTATTCGAGCAATGCTTCGTAAGTGCCGAAGTGCAGGTCGAAGCCCGTTTCGCGCGGGGCATCGAATTCGCAGGCATCGTTGCTGTGGTCGCGGCAGGCCTCCGGGCGGGTCTCGTAGATGGCGCAGCGGCCATCGGGCTGCAGGTGGTCGCAGCGGCCTTCGAACAGCAGGTACCAGATGCCTTCGTCCCGGAAGACATGGACGCCCCGGTGCGACACTTGCCAGAGCAGGTTGGAGAAATCCAGCTTGGTGCGCGGGCTGGCGATTTGTTGCGTGACGTAGGTGCAACAGGTCGAGCCCTTGCAGGAGGCGCACTTGTTGATCTGGGTGTGGTCCACGATTACCGCGTTGATGGTTGTTTCCCGTGACATTGCATCAAATCCGATTTTGACGGGGCGATGCTATCAGGTTTTACGAGGGAGCCGCGAGTCTAGGCCAGCAGAACCGCCACGAGGCCGCTGATGAATATCCCGTCGAAGCTGCCTGCTCCGCCGATCGAGGCGAACGGTGCGCCCAGGCGCTGGATGTCCCGCAGGTGCAGCAGGTCGGCCCCGATCAGCACGCCCAGGGTGCCGCTGATAAAGGCCAGCGGTGCGGCATCGGACGGATCGAGCGCGATGGAGACCAGCGCCGCCACCAGAGGCGCGAGCAGCATCGGCGCGCCCAGGCCGATGCCGGGCAGGGGGCGGGTGATCTTGAAGCACAGCAGGGCGACGGCGGCGACCGCGAGCAGGACCAAGAAGACGTTCATGGGGTGGTGTACCAGCAGGTAGAGGCTGAATGCGGCGGGAACCACGCAGCCGCCGACGTTGACCAGGACGAAGGTCCTGCCGGTGTGCGGCATCTGGCTGTAGAACTCGCGCAACGGCGGCGGCACCTCTTCCAGTTTAGGCGGTTCGCTCTTCATGCTGAACAGGGGCAGGTTGACCAAGCTGCCGCCCAGGATGGTGAGGAACAGCAGCAGGGCGGAGTCGGGGGAAAGGTCGAGCTTCTCGAATGCGATGGTCAGCGCGCCCAGCTGCAGGCCCATCATGAGCATGGCGAGTGCGGCGATCAGCAGGAGGTACCGGAGCGGAAATTTCAGCATGCGCCATTGTGGTCCAAATCCGGATAGAAGGGGGAGCAGGTCCGGCGCAGAGGAACCACGGGTCTGTTACCATCAGGGCGCACGGTCCGATAGTCTATTCAGGAGGACGAAAGATGAACGAGGTCTCTCAAACGTCAGGCGGCAAGCGCAACATCTGGCTGCGCGGCCTGTTCATGCTGTTGATGCTGCTGGTGCTCCACGTGGGTGGTACGGTGCTCCTCATCGCCGCAGTCATCCAGTTCGTGATCGCGCTGCTGAACGGCGCGCCCAACGAGCGGCTGATCGCGTTCGGCCGCAACCTGAGCAGCTATTTCCGGCAGATCATTCTCTTTCTGACGTTCGACTCGGAGGAAATCCCCTTCCCTTTCAGCGAGTGGCCCGCGAACTAAGTGGACCGTTTTTTGAAACCGCCGCCCGCCCCGTTTAGAATGCGGCCAGTACCCCGTTTTCATGGTTTTCATGTCCGACCATTCATTTGACCAGATCGCTCCCGAAGATCGTCCCGAAGTCGATGCGCTTTGCGTGCGGACGCTGTTCGAACGCGCACGCCAGGCCGCGCTGTTCGCGCCGCTGGGAACGCTGTTCATCTTCTGGATTGTGCATGGCGTGGTCAGCCTGCCGCTCGCGGTCGGCTGGATGATCGTCAATACGCTGCCGGATGCGCTCACGTTCGTGCTGACCTCGCGCCTGCTGAGCAACCCTCCGCCGGCCGGGGACGTCGCCCGTTTACGCGACTGGCAGGCCGTCCTGCGTGCTTTGCAGGGATTGTGCTGGGGGGCGGCTGCGGTGATCTTTCACGTCGACGGCGCAGCCGGCGCGTTCAACGACATGATCATTCTGCTCGTGCTGGTGTCGATCTCGGCCACGAGCGTAGTCAACATGGCTCCTTCGTTCCGCACGCTGGCCGGATTTTGTGCCTCCATCCTGATCGTTCCCATCCTCTATTACTTCACGCTGGGCGATGTGCTGCACATGCAGATCGCGGTCGGGCTGTGCATCCTGCTGCTGGTCGAGATGCAGTTCGGCTGGGATGCCTACCGGCAGTTCTCGGGCGGCGTCCACCAGCTGGTGTTGAACCAGCGCAACCGCAAGCAGCTGGAGATGCGCAACGCCGAACTCGACGAGCTCAACCGGAAGCTCCGGGTCATCGCCATCCACGATCAGCTCACCGGGCTGTACAACCGCCATTTCATGGTGGATCAGATCGAGCGGCAGCGTGAGTTGTTCGCGCGCCACGGCAACATTTGCAGCATCCTGTTGTTCGATATCGACCATTTCAAGCAGGTCAACGACCGCTACGGCCATGCCGTGGGCGACGATATCCTTGTAGCCTTCAGCCGCCGCATTGAGGGGCTGTTGCGGCAGGGCGATGCGCTCGGCCGTTACGGCGGCGAGGAATTCGTGCTGGTGCTGCCGATGACCGACCTGAATGCGGCGCTGCATCTAGCCGAGCGTATCCGCAGCGCCATGGCCGGCAGCCCGCTGGTGTCCCAGCCCGAGGAGATCATCGTGACCGCCTCCTTCGGCGTCGCCCAGCTCGAACACGGCGAACATGCGGACCACTGGCTGCTGCGCGCCGACCAGGCGCTGTACCGGGCGAAAGAGAACGGGCGGAATCGTGCGGTGGCATAGCCCAGTCCATAATCCTCCGGCGAGACCGGACGCGCTTGACGCGCGAATCAACCGAACCTGAGATGGAGAAAGAAAGCGAAATGAATACTGCTTCCGATGCCGGCAAGGCGAGGCCGCTTGCCGGCGACAAGCGCAAGCTCATTGTCATCCTGTCGCTGTTGCTGAGCGTGGGCTTCGCGGTCATCGCGCTGGTCAACTACCACGTTTCCAAGGCGGCCATCCGCGAATCCATCGTCGCCAACGAGCTGCCGCTGACCTCCGACAACATCTACTCGGAGTTGCAGAAGGACCTCATCCGGCCCGTGTTCATCTCTTCCATGATGGCCAGCGACACGTTCCTGCGCGACTGGGTGATCTCGGGCGAGAAGGACGTGGGGCGCATGACCAAGTACCTGCACGAGGTCATGGGGCGCTACCACACCTTCACCAGTTTCTTCGTGTCCGACCACACCTCGACCTACTACCACGCCGACGGCGTGCTGAAGACGGTGCGGCCGGACGAGCCGCGCGACAAGTGGTATTACCGGGTGCGCGGCATGGATGCGCCGTACGAGATCAACGTCGATCCGGACATGGCGAACAAGGATGCGCTGACCATCTTCATCAATTACCGCGTGCTGGACTACCAGGGGAGGTTCATCGGCGTTGCAGGTGTCGGGCTGACCGTGGATGCCGTGAACCAGCTGCTCAACAAGTACCAGCAGCGCTATGCGCGCACCATCTATTTCGTCGATCCGCAGGGCAAGGTGGTGATGACGGGGAGCGGCTCCGGCCTGCAGGGTGCGTACATCCGTTCGCTGCCCGGCATCGGGGCGCTGGCCGGCCGCTTGCTGCAGAAGGAGGGAGGCTCGTTTCAGTATGAGGCGCAAGGAAGCAGCCATTTGTTGAACGTCCGCTACATTCCGGAGCTGAACTGGTACTTGTTCGCCGAGAAGAACGAAGACGCGATGCTGGCCGGCGTACGCCATACTCTGTATACCAACCTCATACTCGCCTTCATCGTCACGGCGATCGTCCTGTTGCTGACCAGCCTGACCATCAGCCGTTACCAGGGTCGGCTCGAGGTGATGGCGACCACGGACAAGCTCACCGGCCTGGCCAACCGGCAGGCGTTCGAGATACTGATTGGGCAGATGCTGCCGGAAGCGGAGCGCACCGGGAAGCCGCTGGCCGCGTTGCTGATGGACATCGACCATTTCAAGCAATGCAACGACCAGTACGGCCATCTGGCGGGCGACAAGGTCATCCAGCATGTCGCCGCCATCCTCCGTTCCACGCTGCGCCAGTCGGACGTCGTGTGCCGCTGGGGCGGCGAGGAATTCCTGATGCTGATCAAGGATTGCAGCCGCGAACAGGGCGTGCAGATCGCCGGGAAGATCTGCGATGCCGTGCGCAATGCGCCGCTCCAACTCGACGGCGCGACGCTGAACATCACTATCAGCGCAGGCGTCGCCAGCGGCTTCGAGGAAGAGCGCCTGCTGGTCGAGGCCGACGCGGCGCTTTATGCCGCCAAGGAAGCGGGGCGCGACCAGGTTAAGGCGTGAGGAGACGCCTGCGGCAGGTCGAATGACGTGAGTGGCCTGGTGGATTACACTACATTCCCATTGTGCAAGGATGGGAATGCCCATGAACACTCAGTTCGACCGGAAGGAATCGGGGGGTGACGCTGCCGAACCGGCCGCGGAGACGTCGTCTGCGGGCGGCGCCCCTGTGCACGAACTCCACCTGAAGGAATTCATCCTCGACAACGCCCGTGATGCGGTCTACCTGATCGGTCCCGATCGGCGATTCGTCTATGTAAACGATGGGGCATGTCGTTCCCTTGGCTACGCACGGGAAGAGTTGCTGGGGAAGACGCCCGAGGATATCGATCCCGACATCACTCCGGAACTTGCGCGGTGGATCCGTGCGCAGTTGGCGGAGCGGGGCAGCGTGACGGTCGAGACCCGCCACCGGCGGCGCGACGGCAGCGTGTTTCCGGTGGAGCTGCAGGGGACGCTGTTCGAATACCAGGGGCAGATGGTGAACGTGGCTTTCGTGCGCGACATCACCGGCCGCAAGCAGCAGCAGCGCCAACTGGAGTTGCTTGAGCGCGCTGTCAATCTGTCGTCGGACGGCGTCTTCCTGATGGACGAGAATGTGCGATTCGTCTATGTCAACGAAGCGGCCTGCCGTTCGCTGGGCTTCAGCCGGGAAGAGCTGCTGGGGAAGACCC
>DASTGP010000069.1:0-5718 GCA_035605585.1 Gallionella sp.
GATCGGCGAATTGGCGGGCGCCAGCGTCGACAAGGCGGAAGACGCCGGCAAGCTGCTGGACGAAATCGTGCCCGCCATCGCCAAGACTTCCGACCTGGTGCAGGAAATCACCTCCGCCTCCGAGGAGCAAAGCTCCGGCGCCACGCAGATCAACACCGCGATGAACCAGCTCAACCAGATCACCCAGCAGAACGCGAGCGCGACGGAAGAACTGGCGGCGACGGCCGAGGAGATGAGCAGCCAGGCCGAACAGCTGCAGCAGTTGATGAGCTACTTCAAGGTGAGCGGCGGCGCATCGGCGGGTCACGCCGTCCCGCATCACGAGCCGGCGAGGCTGGCGGCCAGGCCTGCGATGAAACTGGTGTCGTCGCACGACGAATCCGAGTTCGTGAAGTTCTAAGCGATCCCCTTTTCCGCAAGCGGGAGAGGGGAGCAACCCAGAAGGATAAAAATGAGCGAAATCGCCACAATCGAACAATCGCAGCCCATCGCTACCAGCGCGACGGAAGAAGCGCAGCAGCGTCAGTATCTGATCTTCATGCTGAGCGGCGAGATATTCGCCATCGGCATCCTGGCCATCAAGGAAATCATCGAGTACGGCAACCTGACCGAAGTGCCGCGCATGCCGGGCTTCATTCGCGGCGTCATCAACCTGCGCGGCGCGGTGGTGCCGGTGATCGACCTCGGCGCGCGCTTCGGCAAGCAAGCGACTTCGGTGGCGCGCCGCACTTGCATCGTCATCATCGAAGTCGAGCATGAAGGCGAACAGCATGTGGTGGGCGTGATGGTGGACGCGGTGAACGAGGTGCTGGACATTGCGCCCAGCGAGATCGAGCCCGCGCCGTCGTTCGGCGCAAAGATCCGCGCCGACTTCATCCGCGGCATGGGCAAGGTGGACGGCAAGTTCGTCATCATCCTCAGCATCGATCATGTGTTGTCGCTGGACGAGATGTCTTCGCTGGCCGGCGCGGACATGGCGGTTGCGTAAATCGGAAGTCGAGGACGCCTCAATGAAAATGAAGTCATTGCTTAATCTGTTTGCCTGTGCGGCATGCTTGCTCTTGCTGGGCGTCGGTGGCCTCGGAATCGGCACCGTCGCATCGCTCAACGAGCAGTTCGATTCCGACATGGCAACCATGCGTCGCGAACTCAAGGCCTCTGTCGCGGTTAACCTGGCCTTGTCTCAATTCAAGACCCAGGTCCAGGAGTGGAAGAACATCCTGATCCGCGGCAACGACGCCGCGGCCTTCGAGAAATACCGCACGGCTTTCGACAAGGAAGAGGCTCGCGTTCAGAAAAGTCTCCAGGAGGCCGCCGCAATCGTCGGCGAGCTGGGAGGCGATGTGCGTCCGTTGAGACAGGTGGCCAGGGATCATCTCGAACTCGGCGACCGTTACCGCGCCGCCTTGCGGTCCTTCGATGCCGGCGACAAGACTTCGGGGCAATCCATCGACAGGCTGGTGCGCGGCATAGACCGGGCCACGGCGGACGGACTGAATAAATTGTCCAACGGTATCCTCGAACATGTCGAGGCGGCCGCCGCGGCGCAGGAAGAGGCGGCGGCCGCCGCCGTGCGGCGGACGAAGATATTCCTGATCTCCTGCACGGCGATCGGACTGTGTTTGTTGCTCGGCCTGGCGGTCTACATCATTCGCCGCCTCTTCCACGTGTTGGGCGGCGAACCCGCTCAAGCGGTCGAGGCCGCCCAAAAGATCGCGGCAGGCGACTTGAGCGGCCAGTTCGCGATCCGGGCCGGCGACAACGCCAGCCTGATGGTTGCGATGAAAAACATGGATGCCACGATCCGGTCCCTGGTGGAAGAGATGAACCGCATGTCGGCGGCGCACGACAGGGGCGATATCGACGTCAAGATCGACGAAGGCAAATTTCAGGGCGCGTTCAGGGAGATGGCCTCAGGCATCAACGCGATGGTGTTCGGCCACATCGCCGTGAAGAAGAAAGCCATGGCCTGCATCGAGGAATTCGGTGCGGGGAACCTCGATGCCCCGCTGGAGAAATTTCCCGGCAAGAAGGCATTCATCAACGAGACCGTCGAACAACTGCGCGGCAACCTGAAACAGGTCGTCGGCGAAATTCGCGACATCGTCGCATCGGCGAACAAGGGCGACTTCGGCACAAGGATGAATTTAAGCGGCAAGGCAGGGTTCACCAGGGAACTGTCCGAATTGCTCAATCAACTTTCCGATACCGTGGACACCGCGTTCAAGGACATTATCCACATATCGCAAGCAATGGAGCGCGGCGACCTGACCCAGTCCGTGACCCGCGAATACCAGGGCGCGTTCGACCAGGTCAAACAGAGCCTCAACAACACCGTCGCCAAACTGTCGCAGGTGATCGGCGAGGTGAGCGGCGCGGCAAGCAGCATCGCAATTGCCTCGGTCGAAGTTTCCACCACCGCGCAAAACATGTCTCAGGCGACCACCGAACAGGCGTCGAGCGTGGAAGAGACCTCGGCCTCGGTCGAGCAGATGGGCGCCTCGATCAACCATAACAGCGAGAATGCCAGGGTCACCGACGGCATGGCATCGCAAGCGGCCAAACAAGCCACCGCCGGCGGCGTAGCGGTGAAAGAGACCGTGACCGCGATGAGACAGATCGCCGGCAAGATCGGCATCATCGACGACATCGCGTACCAGACCAACCTGCTGGCCTTGAACGCCGCCATCGAAGCCGCCCGCGCCGGCGAACACGGCAAGGGCTTCGCCGTGGTGGCCACCGAAGTGCGCAAGCTGGCGGAACGCAGCCAGGTGGCCGCGCAGGAAATCGGCGAACTCGCGAGCGGCAGTGTGGACAAGGCCGAGCAGGCCGGCAAGCTGCTGGACGAGATCGTCCCGGCGATCAACAAGACCTCCGGCCTGGTGCAGGAAATCGCCGCTGCGAGCGGAGAACAAAGCTCGGGTGCGGTGCAGATCAACACCGCAATGAACCAGTTGAACCAGATCACCCAGCAGAACGCCAGCGCGACGGAAGAACTGGCCGCGAGCGCGGACCAGATGAGCCGCCAGGCCGAACAACTCCGGCAACTGATGAGCTACTTCAAGGTGAGCGGAGGCGCATCGGCGAGTCACGTCGTCCCGCATCGCGCCCCGGCCAGGCTTGCGGCAAAGCCTGCGATGGAGCGGGTGCCGTCGCACGGCGTAGCGGAGTTCGTGACGTCCTAGCCGCATGGGCGATGTAGGAGCGTGCCCTGCACGCGACAGACCGATTTGCGTGCTGCGGAGGGCCGCGGTTTTGCAGGAGCAGCTGACGTTTAGCCTGTTGTTCCGACAGCGGCATGGGAATGAGTAATTGCTGCCCGTTCTTCGCGGTTGCGGGGCGCGGGATATTCGAGATACGGGAGGTAGGCCATGTTGATGAATTGGGTTAATGCTTGCTGTGCGCTGTTGCATCCCCGGAGCGAGGCGCAGCTGGCGCCGTTGCCCGTGCGTTATTGCCTGACTTTCACCCTGAACGGTGTCCGGTTCGGCGTCGATACGCGCACCGTCAACGAAATCGTGCGCCTGGGCATCCTCGCCAGACCGCGCGATTTGCCCCGGTGTTTGCGCGCCTTGTACCGGCATGACGGCAAGATGATCCCGGTGCTCGACATCGCCGCCCGTTACGGCGAGCAGCCGCTGGAGCAAGGCCGACGCTCCTGTCTGGTCGTGGTGGGCTTGGGCTGCGGCAAATGGAGGCGGGATGTCGGGTTGATGGTGGACGAGGTGTTGTCCGTTGCGGAATTCAAGCCGGACGATTTGCGCCTTGTTCCGGAACTCGCCGGCCGGATCGGGTTCGACGGCGTCATTGAAGGCGTGGTCTGGCAGGGAAAAGACTATCTGGTCGTGCTCGATGCCCTGCGTCTGTTGCCGGATGCCGATCAGGAGGAAGTGGCCGCGTATATGGCGGCGCTGTGACGACGGATTGATTTGTGAACGGACTGGAAAGCGGTTTCAAGAGTAGATGGGCCGATGCGAATGGCGGTTTGGGAAAGGCGGATATCGCCGCGATTATCCTGGCCATTCCATTGGCCGGCATCTTGATGTTTTCGATGGGCGAACTGAGGGAGTTGCAGATCGACCAGAACCGGCATGAAGCCGATGCAGTCGAGGTAAATGATGGCATCGGCGTTTGTGCGGAGTTGGAACTGCTCGTTTTCAATCTGGATGTCAGCCGCAATCCGGAAAAGATCAAGGCGGACTGGGTTGCGACCAAACGGAAGCTGCTCGACGCCGTCGGGAACTCACTGGCATTCGCGGAGGCGGACGACAGGCAGAGGATGGCCGTTGCGGAGCGTGCTTTGCATACGTTCATCGTTTTGTTCGAGCGCCGGATGTCCATGCGGATCGGCGATACGGCGAGCCGGAAGGAGCGCGACGCGCTGGAGGCCAGCCTGGAAGAGCAAGCCGGGAAGCTGACCGGCCTGTTGTCCGATCAACAGTCGGCGTTGTGCAAAAAGGCCCGGGAGGCCGATGAGGCGTATGAATCGAAATTTACCTCGATCCTGTGGCTGGCGGCGGGCCTGGTTTTGCTGGAGGCGCTGCTTATATTCAGCGGGGGGCGCGAGTTGCGCGAAATTACTCGATTGCTGCGTCAGGGAGCGGCCATGCCCGGTGAAGGATAGTCCGAGTGTTGCCTCTTGCGGCTTTTCCGGATTCGCGAGAGGCTCTCTCAATAGCCGGCCGTGCCGGGATGTTTAGCCCATGACGGGAAATCCGGCCATGCCGGGGCATACTTACTTAACTGGGATGCAGGACGATGCAGCAGGAAGACAAGCAACTTTTGTCGAGTTATTTCGACAGCGCTCCCGGATTTTTCTATACCTTGGTGCAAGGTCGGGACGGCGGTTACGCCATGCCCTTTGCCAGTGCGGGCATGCGGGATTTGTTCGGGGTCGAGCCGGGCGATGTGGCGCGGGATATTGCGCCGTTCGCCGCCGTGGTACACCCGGACGACATCGGGACGGTATTGCGCGAGATCGAAGCGTCGGCGCGCAGCCTTGCTAGCTGCCGGTTCGAGTACCGCATCGTCCATCCGCAAAAAGGGCTGCGCTGGATTGCGGCAGATGCCCTGCCCCAACGCACCCCGGATGGGGGCATGCGCTGGGGCGGCTTCATGCACGATATTACCGAGCGCAAGCGGACGGAAATGGAATTGCAGCGCCGCGAGCGCGAGTTCCGTTCCCTGTCAGAGAATCTGCCCGATGTGGTGGTGCGCTACGACCGGGAATGCCGCCGCATTTATGTCAATCCGGCATGGGAAAAGGCGAACGGCATTGCCGCGTCGGAGGTGATCGGCAAGTCCCCGCAGGAATTGTCGGTGCGGGTCAAGCCGATCTCCGCCGACTTCGAGCGGATGTTGCGCGGGGTGATGGAGACCGGGCGTCCCGATTCGATGGTGCTGAACTGGCTCGACGAGGCGGGCGGGCAGGTCTACTTCGAGCTGAGGGCGATTCCCGAGTTCGACAGCAGCGGCGAAGCGGTCAGCGTGCTGACGGTGGCGCGCGACATTTCGGAACACCGGCGGATGGAGTCCGAGTTGGTGTTGCGCGAACAAGCGTACCGCTCGTTGACGGAAAACCTGCCGGATAACATTGCCCGCATGGATACCGCCGGTCGCGTTCTGTACAGCAATTCCATCCACCAGCGCTCCTTGGGAAAACCGGTTGCCGAGATGCTCGGCAAGACATTCGGCGAACTGTTCCCCGACGGGCGTTAC
>DASTGP010000094.1:0-11283 GCA_035605585.1 Gallionella sp.
CCCCCCCCCCCCCCCCCCCCCCCCCCCCCCCCCCAACACAGCCGAGCGCCAGCCGCAAGCAAAATCTTGCAGCAATTGCCGTTATGGAACCGAGAAACACCTCTCACGAATGCACGCACTAAGCTTCATCAGGAAGTGCAGATTGCCACACAGCACGGCAAATAAAAGTCAGGAAATTCCGGAAATTCTTAAGAAAATAGCACCCTCATCAGAATTTCCCTACATCAAGGAGGGACTGGCAAGCAATTCAAGGTCTGACGGAACTCGGCGATGGACGCGGCGCTCCCGGCACGGCAGCCGCGTTCCCGACGGCCGAGGCGCTTGCCCAAAATTCAGTTACGTGCTGCATGGTAATGGATCACCTCACCGAGCGACGTTGTGCCGGGCGCGTAAAGCTGCATTGTCCAGCCCGCCCCCCACGCCAATAGCGCCGTCAACACAAAAGGCCAGAATGTCCCGCGCAACGCGGTTTCGAGCCAGTGCTGCCGGGGAATTCCATTGAGCCGCCGGTAAAGTCCGGCCGCCAGCATCCCGTCCAGCAGCAACTCCGCGAACAACATCGGAGCGGAATACACCACGTACAACGACGACAACAGCAATGCGGCGAACAGGATCACCACGAACAAAGGAATGGCCAATTCGTCTGCGCCGCTCGCGGCCTCCAGTACCTCACCTACCGCGTCGCCCGAATCTGCGGATTCCAAAGGAATCGATTCATAGCTGGAATCAAAAGAGCCGCTGGCACCGCCGCCCCCGAACTCTCCGCCATTTCCCTCATAGGAATGGCATTGCCCGCCGCCACCGCCGGGCGATGGAATGGCATTCGAGAAATCCGGGACGTCGGCATAGTCCTCGGCCTTGGTACGCAACCAGAGCCACAACAGCAGCAGAAAAACCGCATAGGCAACCATGCACGCCAACAGATAGCGCCAAGGCATCGTGTGAACGCCGCCATGCAATAGGGCAACCGATGCAACGAAACCGGCCGCCCCCGTGATCCCCACCAGGAACGACATCTGCAGCCTGGGGAACCCCTCCCTCCTGATCTTTCGATTCAGGCGGAGGATTTCGCTGTAGCGTGAGGTTGAAAGAGGCATCGTATCGATCTCCCGGGGTGACACCACAAGCTGATTTTCCGTTCCCGCCTTCGCGGGAAATGCCGGCGAATTATCGCCGTTCGAACACGGCGATGGACTCGACGTGGGAGGTCTGCGGGAACATGTTCATCACGCCCGCCGCCTTGAGCACGTAGCCCTTCACATGCACCAGTATCTCCGCGTCTCGCGCCAGCGTGGCCGGGTTGCAGCTCACGTAGACGATGCGCTTGGGCGCGGTCTCGGGCGTGATGGCCTTAACCAGTTCCACCGCGCCGTCGCGCGGCGGGTCGACCAGCCACTTGTCGAAATGGCCGAGCTTCGCTAATTCTTCTTCGTTCATCTCGAACAGGTTCATCGCCATGAATTGCGTGTTGCCGGTAAGACCATTGTGCGCTGCGCCCTGCTGTCCGCGCTTCACCAGCGCAGGACTGCCTTCGATGCCCAGCACCTGCGCGCCGCTACGTGCGATGGGCAAGGTGAAATTGCCCAAGCCACAGAAGAAGTCCGCGACGCATTCGTTCGACTGAGGGTCGAGCAGGCGCAGGGCGCGATGCACCATCACACGGTTGAGCCGATGGTTGACCTGGGTGAATTCGGTCGGCGCGAACGGCATCTCGACGCCGAACTCGGGCAGCGTGTAGGTGAGCGCGGGCGCATCGATAGGATGGAAGGGATAACAACTGTCCGGCCCCTTGGGCTGCAGCCAGAACTGAATGCCATGTTCGTCGGCGAAGGCGCGCAATGCGGCCTCGTCCTTTTCGGTGAGCGGCTCCATGATGCGCAGTACCAGCACGTCCACGTTGTCACCGCAGGCCACCTCGATCTGGGGCAGACGGTCGCGGATCGAGAGGCCATCCACCAGTCCGGCGAGAAGTGGAAGCAGCTTCGAGATCTTGGGCGACAGGATCTCGCAGCGCGACATATCCGCCACGTAGCTGCTGCGCTTCTCGTGGAAGCCAACCAGCGTCTTGCCCTTCTTCAGCACGTGGCGCACCGACAGGCGCGCGCGCTGGCGATAGCCCCAAGGCAGGCCGTAGATCGGCGGCAGAATGGTTTCCGGATCGACCTTGCCGATGCGTTCCAGGTTGTCTTCGAGGATGCGCTGCTTCGCGGCGACCTGCGCACGCGGCTCAAGATGCTGCATCGAGCAGCCGCCGCACACGCCGAAGTGGATGCACTGAGGCTGCACGCGCATGAACGAGGGCTTGAGGATGTCGCCCACCTGCGCCATCTCGAAGCTGGGCTTCTTGCGGTAGGAGGAATAGGTCACGCGCTCGCCTGGCAGCGCGCCCTCGATGAAAATCACTTTGCCTTCGTGGTGCGCGATGCCGCGCCCTTCCTGGTCGAGCGACTCGATGGTCACTACGGTTGGGGTATTCGTTTTTTCAGTCATATCGTTCAGCTATTTCAAAAATCTTGTTTCCAGCGCGCGCCCGACGCGCCCCAATGCGGTGCGCGCCCACGCCCACCCCAGCAGCACGCCGATGGAATTCGCCAGCATGTCGGCATATTGGAACGAGCGGTAGCCGGTCATGCCCTGCAGGAATTCCATCGCGACGCCCATCGCCACCAGCAAAGCCCCGGTGAACAGGCGCTGCATGCGGCGCACATACACTTGGCAGAACCACAGCATCAACAGGCAATACGCCAACGCGTGTTCCAGCTTGTCGGCGTTCAGAAAACGCACAGGCTCGGGCGGGTTGGGTGTGAGCGAGAGATACACGAGAGCGACGACCCACAGCCATCCGAGTGCCAGCCAGACTTTGCGCAACTTGTGCATGGGTCACTTCCAGGCGGCGAGATACTCTGCCCAATGAGGCTCAGCGGATTTCGACAGTGTAGAGCGCACGAGCTCCAGCTCCTGCTCGTAACGTGCCGGGGTGAACTGGCCGCGCATCAGCTGGAAGCGCGCGAACACCAGATACGTGTTCACGACATCGGTCTCGCAATAGTTGCGGATCTCGTTCAGACGCCCCTCCTGGTAGGCGTCCCATACCTTGCTGCCGTCCATGCCCAGCTTGCCGGGGAAGCCGATGAGCTTCGCCAGTTCGTCCAGCGGCGCGTTGGCACGGCCGGTGTACATCGCGAGCAGGTCCATCAGGTCCAGGTGGCGCGTATGGTAGCGGCTGATGTAGTTGTTCCACTTGAAGTCGCGATCGTCCTCGCCCATATCCCAGTAGCGCGGGCACTGGATGCCGTGGATCAGACCTCGGTAGTGCAGCGCCGGCAGGTCGAAACCTCCGCCGTTCCAGCTCACCAGCTGCGGCGTGTATTTCTCGATGCCGTCGAAGAAGCGCTTGATGATGCTGCCTTCATCCTCGTCCAGCTCGCCCAGCGACCACACGCGAAAATTGTCGCCCTCGCGCAACACGCAGGAAATCGCGGCAACCTTCTGCAAATGGTGCGGCAAAAAATCGCTGCCGGTCTTCTGGCGGCGCATCTGGAACGCCATCTCCGCCACCTCCCTGTCGCTGACGGCGTCGTTCACCTCATAGAGTGCACGCAGTCCGGCGATGTCGGGAATGGTTTCGATGTCGAAGACGAGGGTTGGATTCATTTGGATCAGGTATTCGAAGAGATCCCTCTCCCCCTGCCCCTCTCCCGCGAGCGGGAGAGGGTGGCGCGTCAGCGCCGGGGAGAGGGGAAAGTTATTTTTGCGACCAGCCGCCGCCCGACTGCACCCACCACCCCGGCTGGGCGCGTTGTATCCAGCGCTGCGCAAAGGTGCTGCGTATTTCGCCTTCCCACTCGGGATGACCGTTGGCGTTAGCGATCTCGGCATACAGCGCATTGCGGTCGCGGTTCTCGGCGGCGACCAGCGCGTTCGCCGACTGGCGCTGGGCCAGCGGCACGGCGTCGGCATCGCGCAACGTGACCAGCCCGTCGGAAGTCAACCCGACGGCGCCGCTGGCGTAAAGCGGCGCCAGTTGTGCGTGGCGTGCCTGCATGCTCTGCTTGATGGCGTTCACCCCGGGCGTGTTGATGTCGAGGTCGGCCGCAGACGCATTCAGAGCGAAAACGAGCGCAAACAGGGACACGATAAATCCGAATACGTTCTTCATCATTTCTGCTCCTTCTCGGCGGGTTCCGCTGGTTTATCTGCTTTCTGACCGGATTTATCGGCCTTCTGGGTCTGCCACACTTCCTCGATGATCTTGTCCGCGGCCTTTTCGGCGGCGGCGGCCGGGAAGTAGATGTTGATGGTGACGCAGGCGCTCAACGCCAGTCCTGCAAAAGCTATCCAGAGTTTCTTCATCACGCCTCCTCTATTTGACCACGGCCTGCATGTTCCCTTGCGTCACCCGCTTCAGGCGGGTGACCAGTTCGTCCCATGAAACGATGCGATTGTAGCCCATCACGGTGATCGCCGGAACGCCGCCACCCTTGACGATGGCATAAGCTCCGCCGTTTCCGTTGTCCACGCCGCCCATCATGCATATGCCGTTGCGCAGCTTGCAGCGCCAGCCGATACGGTCATAGCCGAAATTCTCGAAGAAGCGCAGATAGCTGCGCTGGATCGCGGCCGCCGCGCCTGCACCGCCCAGTGCAGAGATGTTCTGCACCGCCTTTTGACTGATCTTCTTTGGATAATTTCCGGGGCTACTTTCGATGCGGGCATCGAAGCGCGCGGGCTGCCAATCCTGCAGTTCGAGGTCCTTCACGTCCGCGTCGATGCGGCCCTGCATGTTGCCGAAGGAAAAAGTGTGCGTCAGAAGGTCGAGGTCGAGGCCGCGCATGCTGAGGTTCGCGTTCAGACGAGGGGCCAGACCAAACGGGTCGGCCAGCCTGAGCTGGCTCGCCACCACGGTTCCGTCGAACACGTTGAACAACAACGCCCCCTCCGTCCTGATCTCCGCTCCGTCGTAGCTCACCTTGGGAATACGCCCCGCCAGCGTGCCCAGCATCTTCGGCCAACCCATCGCCAGGCTGAATCGCTCCATCGAGATGCCACTCAATGCGGCACCAAACTGCCAGCGCCAACCCTCGCCCTCATGCCGCAAGCTGAGATCGCGCAGTTCCAGCTTGCCATCGAGCAGCGGCAACGTCGCCTGGCTTACGCCGAACTCCATGCCGTGCATCTGCACCTGCCATCTCGCACCGCCGAATGGAACGCCCAGCAGTTCGCCGCCCGTAAAGACGATGTCTGCACTACGCGCCGCATCGGGCTGCCACTCGACCGCCGTATTCACCCCGCGCCAGGCGAAGCGCTGCTGCGCATCGGTGACGCCCGCATCGCGCAAGGCCAGGCGCAGCGACTTCGTCGCGCCGTCGCGATACTGCCAGTCCACGTCGGCATGGCCGGACAACGATGCCTCCGCCAGCGCACTTTGCGCCAGGAAGGGCTTGGCGTAGTCGGCAAACGACCGTTCCAGCGCGAGATCGTCGCCGTACACCGAAGCATCGACCAGCGCGCCCTGCTTTACGTCCCACTGGGCGGCGAACTGCACGCTGCCGATCTGCGGCAACACGGCCACGGACCGATCGACGACAAGGTGCGCCCCGTCGAAGCTGCCGGAGGCGCTCAGGTTGCGCCCTCCGCTACCGGCCAGATACAGCGGCTGCCAGAACAGTTCGCCGGACTGCCATGCGACGTCGCCCTGCCAGCTCCACCGTTTTCCGCTGCGCGTCGCGGCCAGCTTCACAGTACCGCGCAGTTTCTCCGCTGCATGCAGTCCGGCCGCATCGGCGAACCCGACATCGACAAGTTGCAGATCGGCCTTGAACTCACGCGCACCTGCTCCATCACCCGCGGCGTGCAAAACACCTTGCAGCATTCCTTGCGTGAGTTGCGGCACATTCGCCGGCAGGAACGCTGCCAGCCCTTTTGCGGGCGCCTTGTGCAACTGTGCCGAGAATCGCCACTCACCATTGCCGAACCGGTAGCCGAACTCCAGCGCCACGCCCGGCAATTTGTCCAGACTGCCGCCGCGGCAGCTCATCTCCACCGTGGACAAATCGAAGCGCGCGCAATGCAGCCGAGCGCGCTGCAACGTGTGACGCTGAACGTGCAGTTGGTCGATGCTCAGTTCTGCGGAGCCGTCCTGCGGGAGGGTCAACGCGATGCCACGCGCGGAGAAATCCGGCGCAACGACATCGGCCACATTCAGGGAAAGCTCGGCGGCGTGCACGGCTGCGGGCAGCAGCCAGAAGAGCGCACACCAGACGCAGCGCCACTCGATAAAGGTCATGGCGCGACGCAACACCATCAACCGCTGCGGCTGGATCGATGGAAACTCGCCACGGCGGAAAACAGCAGCGAGATCTCCTGCTGTGTCAGCTCCGGATAGGACTCACGCAACATGCGGCGCGCGGAGGTCGTCAACGACGGTCCGCCCATGCCGAGCCCAGCGCCGAAGCATGGAGCAGTCACGCGGCATGCGCCTTCGAATATCCGGCGCAGGTCATGGTCAACACGGCGCTCTTCGGCATGGGGAGTGGATGCAGACGCAGACCTACCGCGGGAATCGGACGCTGACATGACGAAGCCCTCTTAAACATGGAGATTGGTGCGAAAGTGTCATGCAACCACCGGGCTTCGTCAAGGAATCCGGCGCAACGAGACTCGCGCTGACTCTCCTGATCTCACGGGAAACTCAAAAATCGCTGTCGAAGCGGAATCCCTTCTCGTTGAACAAACGGACGCAGGCATCGACCACGTGCTCGTCGTACAACTTGCCGCGGTTGGCGGTAATCTCCGCCAGCGCCTCCCTGAACCCGATGGCGGAACGATAGGGACGGTGGCTCGCCATCGCCTCGACCACATCGGCGACCATCAATATCCTTGCCTCGAGGATGATGTCCTGGACATTGAGCCCCTGAGGGTAACCCGATCCGTCCAGCCGCTCGTGGTGCTGCAATACTGCCTGCGCCACCGGCCAGGGAAATTCGAGATTCTTCAGGATGTCGTATCCGGCCTGGGCATGCGCCTTGACCATGGATAACTCGATATCCATCAGCTTGGTCGGTTTGCTCAGGATTTCCGCCGGTACGGCGATTTTGCCGATATCGTGCAGGTGGCCGATGACATACAGCCCCTCGATCCGCCGCTCGGGCAGCCCCATCTCCTTGCCGATGGCTCGGGCCAGTTGCGCCACGCGCCGCTCATGGCCGGCGGTATAGGGATCGCGCAACTCCACCATGCCGGCAATGGCCTCGACCGTGCTATTCATCGAACGCCGCAGGTGGTCGAGGGTGGCATGCAGGTCCCTGTCCAGGCGCAGCGAACGAACGCCTATCGCGATGTCGCTGGCGGCTTCCGCCAGAAAACTGGTGGACTGTTCGTCAAAGGCATCGCGTTGTCGGGAATAGATGGACAGCACCCCGATCACTTCACCCTCCGAAACCAGCGGCACCGCTGCCGCAGAGCCCAGCCCCCAGTTACTCACGATATCCTGCCATGGCTGGTAACGCACATCACTGCCGAGATCCTGGGCCACCATGGACTTTCCTTCGCGGGCGGCAATGCCCATCAGCCCGCCGCCAGTTGCAGACTTGTCCCAGCGCAGTCCCAGGGCGGATATCATCTCGTTGCTGAACCCGGCCCATGCCACGGGCTTCAGGACGTAATCCGGCTGTTTGAGACCGATGATTACGCCGACGATATCCTCCAGCCCTTTCAGCACCTCGCATGCAAAACGGTACAGTGCCTCCTCGCTCTCGGCGACCAGCAAGTACTCGTTGATGTTGCGGATGGCAATCAGCAGGCGATTGATCTGTCCGAGCTTGATCTCGTGTTCCTTGCGCTCGGTGATGTCGAGCATGTAGATGCGGACGCAGTCGCTTTCCGGAACGGGGTAGAGAAACTGCTCGAATGTGGAATTCCCGACGTTGACCTCACGCGCCACCTCCTTGCGCTCGCCATTCCCGATGGCTGCAGACAGGTCTCCCAATGCCTCCCGTACAGGCTGAGCCACAACCAAGTCTGGAAAAACTCGCGCGGCGGCCGGGTTGAGATAGGTCAGCTCCCCCGCGGCATCGACTTCGAGCACGGGATTGGGGTTCATCCTGGGGAAAGAGGCCAGCCTCAGTATCTCCTGCTGCCCCTCCTGCCGGTCTACTGCACGGCGGATGTGCAGCAGCAGGTCGTCGATCTTGTAGGGTTTCAGCAGATAGGAGAATGCGCCTTTGTTGGTCGCCTCGATGGCTGTTTCCAGGGCCGCATGGCCAGTCAGGATGATGGCCTCGGTGAGCGGAGAGCCAGCCTTGATCTTCCCCATCACCTCGATGCCGGACATATCCGGCAGCATCAGGTCGATCAGCGCCACGGCTACAAAATCGCGCTTTGCCTCCGCGATTCCCTCTGCCCCGCTTCCTGTAGCCACCGCCTCATAGCCCTTGAGCTGCAGGATGTCGGAGAGCGTCTTCCGGAGATTCGCGTCGTCATCCACCACCATTACCCTGGGCTTGCACTTCATTTGGAATCCCCCCCGGCGGCCAGAACCTCGACACGGTTTCTGCCCCGCTCCTTGGCCAGGTAGAGCGCATCATCCACTCTTTTCAGCAGCGAGTTGGAATCGTCCTGTGGCACAAACGCCGTCACCCCGAAACTCGCAGTCACGTTACCGACCTTGTCGAAAGGGTGGGAAGCGACTGCCAGACGCAGCCTTTCCGCCGCGCTTCTCGCCACGTCCAGGGCGGACTGCGGCATCATCACCATGAACTCCTCCCCGCCCCAGCGTGCGGCGACATCGACAGTTCGGATATTCTGTTTCACCAGGCTGGTGACGGTCTGCAATACGGCATCGCCGGCATCATGTCCGTAAGTGTCGTTTACCCGCTTGAAGTGGTCGAGGTCATACATCACCAGCGACAACGAAGAGCCGTATCTTCGCGCACGGCTCATCTCACTTTCCAGAATGCCGAAAAACTCCCTGCGATTGGCGATGCCCGTCAGGCTGTCCGTGGTCGCTAGAAGGTAAATCTCCATCTCCGCGCGTTTGCGCTGGCTGATATCCAGCGCGTAGACGCGGACAAGATCGATTTCCTGCACGTAGGAGACATGCAGTTCATAGGTCGCCTCGCCGACTACGGCCTCATGGACAATTTCACGAAGCTGCCTGTTTCGTCGCAGATCGGCCACCCTCTCTGTCAAACCACGCAACAGCGGATGCGACTGTCCGGTCGCGACCAAGTCTGGAAACAATTGCTCAGCTACCGGATTGGCATAGGTCACATTACCGGCGGTGTCGAGCTCGATTACCGGATTGGGCGTCAGCTTGGGGAACGACGCCAGACGGATGATCTCCTCCTGTGCCTGCTTGCGTTCGACGGCATGCCGGATATTCTGCAGCAATTCATCCATCTGGTACGGCTTGAGCAGATAGGAGAACGCACCGCGCCCGGTAGCCTCGATGGCGCTGTCCATCGAGGCGTGGCCGGTCAGGATGATCACCTCGGTCAGCGGGGAGATGGCCTTGATGCGAGCCATGACCTCAAGGCCGTGCATGTCCGGCAGCATCAGGTCGATCAGCGCCAGGCTTACCGTTCCATCTTCCGCCGCCGCGATCGCCTCGGCCCCATTGGCGGTGACCGCCGTTGCGTAACCTTTAACCGTCAGGATGTCGGCGAGCGTCTTCCTGAGATTCGGATCGTCGTCCACTATCAGGATCTTTTCCTTGGCTCTCATTGATGTTGCCCGCCTACGCCGATACCAACAAGTTCTGCAGTTTCCTGACCCGGATCTCCTCGATCAGCCGGAACAGGTCGTCCATCTCGAACGGCTTGTACAGGCAGGTGTAAGCGCCGATCTTGCGCGCCTGCTCGATCGAGTCCGCCATTTCCTTGCGGTAACCGGTGATCAGCACCACCGGTTTGCCCGGGTACTTCGCCTGAATATCTTTCAGCACTTCCACGCCGTTGACCTCTCCCAGCTTGAGGTCGAGCAGGACGATGGCCAGCCTGTAGTTTTCCTCCAGGTGTCCCATCACACTTTTCGGCTCTGTTTCCGTTTCCACCTGGAGGCCTTTCAGGGTCAGGACATCCTTCAGCGTCCTGCAAAACTCCGGGTCGTCGTCCACGACCAGGATGCTTTCCTCCCTATCCAGCAGGGAAAGGAAGGAAAGGATGATGGGGAAGTTGAGCGGCTTGCTCAACACGGCATAGGCGCCGGCGCGTTTCGCCTCGTCCATGAGATCGTCTGTCGCATAAGCGCTGACCAGGACGACGGGCAGCGCCGGGGCAATCTGTTTCATCTGCTTCAGCGCATCTACGCCGTTGATGCCGGGCATCTTGATGTCCATCAGAACGCAATCCGGCACACTGTTCCGGACCATCTCCACCCCTTCTTCGCCCGAGTAGGCACCGACAGCCTCATGCCCTTTGACTTTCAGGATGTCGCAAGTCGTCTTCACGATACGACGATCGTCGTCCACCACCAGAATCTTCATAGCCAGCCCCAGTTCTTTTTGTTGATCAAAGGGAAGTCATCCACCAGTCGCTTACAATCTAATCTCCTCTTGGCAGCGTGACGGTGAATACACTGCCCTTGCCCGGCTCGCTTTCCACCTCCACGCTGCCGCCGTTGACCTGCGTCAGGTTCTTTACCACAACCAGCCCCAACCCGACACGGCGCGCCTTGGTGGTGAACAGGGGCTGAAACAGTTGGTCCATTTGTTCCGGCGCGATGCCGGTACCGCTATCCTTGATGCTGATGCGCAGCCCCTGCGGGGCCTCGACGACGCGCAGCTCCAGCGTACCGCCTTGCGGCATGGCCTCGACGGCATTGGTAATCAGGTTCCAGAACACCTGGTACAGATGCATAGGATCGACACGAACGAGGGGCAGCGTTTGGGGGATGTCCTGCTTGACGCTGATGGAAGCCGGGACGTTGCACTTGCGCAAGGCATGCCCGATCACCTCTATCACGTCGACCGCCGTTTGGTGAGGCTGTTTGGTGCGCACCGCATCCAGCAGATCGGACACGATGCGTTCGGCGTTCGCGGTCTCCTCCTTGATGATGCCCAGATATTCCTTGGTGGTTCCATCCGCATCGTCAAGCACGGTCTCCAGGAAATAAGCGGCATTGTTGATTACGCCCAGCGGGTTGCGCAGTTCATGCCCCACCGTGTCGGCCACCTGCCCGAGCACCGCCAGCTTCTCCCTGCGCACCAGTTCCTCCTGGGCCTCCAGCAATTGCCCGGTACGTTCCCGGATTTTCGCGTCCAGTTCGTCGTTCAGTTCGCGCATG
>DASTGP010000098.1:0-5465 GCA_035605585.1 Gallionella sp.
GTCGAATTAAATAAGCCCCACCCAGATAAGTGATGTAGGAGCGTGCCCTGCACGCGAACTGACCTGTCGCGTGCATAACCAGCCACTTGCTGGCTTAGTGGAATGGCTAGTTGTTTCATCAAGGCACGCTCCTACAGGTGCGGCTTTGCAGGATGGGTTGAGCAACGCGATACCCATCGCTGTTCACATGATGGGTATCGGCTATCGCCTCAACCCATCCTACAGGCCGGTGATCAAGTTTTTTAAGGAGGCGAAATGAACGCAATCGCAACAATCAATCAATCGCTTCCCGCGCTCGCGAATAATGCGACGCAGGAAGAGCAGCAACGCCAGTACCTGACCTTCATGTTGAGCGGAGAGGTGTTCGCCATCGGCATCCTCTCCATCAAGGAAATCATCGAGTACGGCAACCTGACCGAAGTGCCGCGCATGCCGGACTTCATCCGCGGCGTCATCAACCTGCGCGGCGCGGTGGTGCCGGTGATCGACCTCGGCGCGCGCTTCGGCAAGCAAGCGACTGCGGTGTCGCGCCGCACCTGCATCGTCATCATCGAAGTCGATCACGAAGGCGAACAGCAAGTGGTGGGCGTAATGGTGGATGCGGTGAACGAGGTGCTGGACATCCCGACCGGCGAGATCGAACCCGCGCCGTCGTTCGGCGCGAAGATCCGTGCCGACTTCATTCGCGGCATGGGCAAGGTGGACGGCAAGTTCGTCATCATCCTCGACGTCGACCATGTGCTCTCTCTGGACGAGATGTCGAGCCTGGCCGGAATCAATAACGGAACGGCGGTCGCGGCGTAGTCGGTGTCTTGGCTTCGCGTATCGCGTCGACGCGATACGCGAAGAAGAACAAAGGGAACATCCCGTATTGTGTTTAAGAGTATGAAAATCGGGGTGAGATTGTGGTTGCTGGTGCTGGCGTCGATGGCGGCGCTGGCGCTGACGGCGGGGCAGGCGCTGCTGAATCTGCGGCACACCATGCTGGAGGACAGGCAGGTCAAGACGCGCCACGTGGTGGAAACCGCCAACGGGGTGGTTGCCTATTACGGCGCGCTGGCCGCCGCACAGAAATTGACCCTCGAAGAGGC
Source organism: Gallionella sp. (assembly GCA_035605585.1). GTDB lineage: Bacteria > Pseudomonadota > Gammaproteobacteria > Burkholderiales > Gallionellaceae > Gallionella. The sequence goes on from DASTGP010000098.1 coordinate 1,092, forward strand.
CAAGTCGCAGGCGTTGGCGGTGTTGCGAGGGTTGCGCTACGAAGAGCAGGAGTATTTCTGGGTCAACACCCTGGATCCCTTCATGGTGATGCATCCCATGAAGCCCGAATTGGACGGCAAGGATCTGTCGGAGCTGAAGGACCCGAACGGCAAACGGATCTTCGTCGAGTTTGCCAACGCGGCCAGACACGGCGGAGGCTTCGTCGATTATTACTGGCCCAAGCCGGGGGCCGGCAAACCCGTGGCCAAGGTTTCCTACGTCAAGCTTTACGAGCCTTGGGGCTGGGTGATCGGCAGCGGCATTTATCTCGACGATGTCGATAGCGCATTTATGTCCGAAGTGGCCAGATTCGGCGCGTTTGCCTGTGCGGCGTTGATGGCGATCGGGTGCGCGGCCTGGTTTATCACCCGCAGCATCACGCGCCCGTTGCGACAGGCAGTCGAGGCCGCCAATGCGTTGGCCGAAGGCAACCTAGCGGTCAAGATCGACGTGAGCGGCAAGGACGAAACCGGAATGTTGCTGGGCGCGATGCAGGCGATGGCCGCCAGGCTGTCCCGGATCGTCGGCGAAGTGCACAGCGCGGCGGAGAGCCTATCCAGTGCTGCCGGAGAAGTCAGCTCCACTTCCCAGTGCATGAGCCAGGCCACCAACGAGCAGGCGGCTTCGGTGGAGGAGACCTTGGCTTCTGTCGAACAGATGGGTGCTTCGATCGACCATAATTCCGAAAACGCCAGGGTGACCGGCAGTATGGCCGTGCAAGCCGCCCAGCAAGCCACGCAGGGCGGCGAGGCGGTGAGGGAGACCGTCTCCGCGATGAAACAGATCGCGGGCAAGATCGGCATCATCGACGACATCGCCTACCAGACCGACCTGCTGGCGCTGAATGCGGCGATCGAGGCGGCGCGCGCAGGCGAACACGGCAAGGGTTTTGCGGTGGTGGCGGCCGAGGTGCGCAAGCTGGCCGAACGCAGCCAGGTCGCCGCACAGGAGATCGGCGAGCTGGCGGGCGGTTCGGTGGGCAAGGCAGAGCAGGCAGGCAAGCTGCTGGACGAGATCGTGCCCGAGATCAACAAGACCAGCGAACTGGTGCAGGAGATCGCCGCGGCGAGCGGAGAACAAAGCGCCGGCGCAGCGCAGATCAACACCGCGATGGCCCAGTTGAACCAGATCACCCAGCAGAACGCGAGTGCGACGGAAGAACTGGCCGCGACGGCGGAAGAGATGAGCAGCCAGGCCGGACAGTTGCAGCAACTCATGAGTTTCTTCAAGGTGGCAAGGACTGGCACGGCGAATCCGGGTTCGTGAGATTCCAGCGAGCCGCTGGATAAGCCGCCTTCCCCGCGCGCAGGGGGAGGACGGCAAGTCGCACGGCGACGGCTCGCAAAGCGACATCGCCACATTCGTTCAGCGCGTCCTCGCGGCGCTTCGCAAGCGTCTTCGCATATCCGTTCCGATCGCGCCTTGCCGGCATCTCCCTCATCTCGGCAAGGTCTCTTGTAGTGATTTTCCTACCCTTGCAGATATTCCTACAAATACTTCAAGATTTCCTGATGGCTGGATGCGGCGTCTCTTGCGAAGATGATACGGGTGTGCAAACGGGCACCGAAGTCGATCACTGTAAAGGCGGCACAGGCCAAAGTCGCAGGTAAGGCAACGAGTTGAAAGGAGCAGCGGGCAATGCGTATCAATATGCCGGTGACCAATGTGGAGCGGCATCTCAACGATGGCGAGTATGTCGTTTCAAAGACCGACCTCAAGGGACTGATTACCTATGTGAACCGACCGTTCCTGGAAATCAGCGGCTATACCGAAGCGGAGTTGCTGGGCAAGCCCCACAACCTGATCCGCCATCCGGATATGCCTCCAGGGGCGTATGCCGACCTGTGGAAGACGTTGCAGAGCGGCAAGCCGTGGCGCGGGCTGGTCAAGAATCGCTGCAAGAACGGCGACTTTTACTGGGTCGAGGCCAATGCCAATCCTTTCTGGAAAGACGGCAAGATCGTCGGGTACATGTCCTTGCGCACCAAGCCCACGCGCGCCCAGGTGGAAGCCGCCGAGCGTATTTATCGCCGGTTCCGCGAAGGCGCGGCGCAGGGGCTGGGGATCAAGGAAGGCGCAGTGGTGCGTACCGGCCCGATGGGCTGGCTTGCCGCCCTGGGCAAGACCGGCATCAAGGCGCGCGCGTCCATCGCATGTATGGTGCTGGCCTCGATCATGTGCTGGCTGGGCTGGGGCGCTGACCCGGCCCTGCGCCCGGTACTGGCGGCGGGCGGATTGGCTGTTGCTGCGTATTTATGGTGGCTGTTGGTCCGCAAGGTGTTGCTTCCGCTGGACGACGCGGTGCGATCGTGCCAGATGGTGGCCTCCGGCAACTTGCGGTTGGAGATGAAGGACGAGTTCCGCGACGAGACCGGCCGCCTGATGCATGCCATCAACACGATGGCGAGGAATGCCGAGAGCATCGTCGCCGACGTGAGCCACGCGGCGGCGGCGATTGCCTCGTCCTCCGGCGAGGTGGCGACGACCGCGCAGAGCATCAGCGCGGACACCAACGCGCAGGCCGCTTCGGTGGAAGAAACCTCCGCCTCGGTGGAGCAGATATCCGCATCGATCAATCGCAATGCCGACAACGCCAGATTGACCGATGGCACGGCCGCGCAAGCCGCCCGGCAGGCGGAGCAAGGCGGCAAGGCGATGCAGGAAACCATCGTGGCCATGCGGCAGATCGCGGACAAGATCGGCATCGTGGACGACATCGCCTACCAGACCAACCTGCTGGCGCTGAATGCCGCGATCGAAGCGGCGCGGGCGGGAGAGTCCGGCAAGGGGTTCGCGGTGGTGGCCTCCGAAGTGCGCAAGCTGGCCGAACGTTCCCAAATCGCCGCGCGCGAGATTGGCGAACTGGCCGGCGGCAGCGTGGCCAAGGCCCTGGAGGCCGGCAAATTGCTGGACGAGGTCGTTCCCGCCATCGGCAAGACATCCTGCCTGGTGCAGGAAATCGTCGTCGCGTCGGATGAGCAGTCATCGGGTGCCGCACAGATCAATGCTGCGATGAATCAGCTCAACCAGATCACCCAGCAGAATGCGGCCGCGTCGGAAGAACTGGCCGCCACGGCGGAAGGAATGAGCGCTCAGGCCACGCATTTGCAACAGATGATGGGGTTCTTCAGGTTGAGTGCCGGAGCGCGAAAGTAGACGAGTGATATGCATGCCGGGCGGCGGACCGATCAGTAGACACCGGTAGCGACGCAGGCGGATGGGTAACAAACTGTTCAGGCGGCACAGTTCAAGGCCGCAGGATTGATAAACGAGGAGGATTGGGAATGGATGGTCGCGACAACAGCGGACGCGCGGTATCTGCGCCGGTACGCATGCGTCCGGGGACGCCGGAGATGCGGGGCACGGGCGCCAGCGAGCCGGGCCTGATGGCGGCGCTGAACGAGACGATCAAGCTGGCGATCGAACGGCGCACGACAGGCGAGATGATCGCGCGGCCGGCATCGAGCGAAGCCGCTCTGCGTCGGCAGCATGGCGCCGGTGCTGCGGCGGGCGGTCGCATGAGAAAGATCCAGACGACTTTTTCTGACCAGAACCACCGGTGGCTGGCGGTCTCGCGCGTCCCTGCGCGGCCGGGCTACGTAATCGGAAGCAGGCTGAAAATGCCTGCAAGTGATAACAGCGGCTGACGCCGTTTCAATCAGGAGAGTAAATGAGCATTCGTTGGAAGTTGATTCTGTTCGCATCGGTGGCGGTGTTGTTGATCGCGGCGACCGGAGGCTCCGGCTGGTACCAGTTTCGCCAGTTCAAGACGGAACTGGCCGGCGGCATCGGGGAAATGGGAAGCGAGACGCAGGCATTGATTGCGGTGGAGAACGCGCATAACACGTTCAAGACGCAGGTGCAGGAATGGAAGAACCTCCTGTTGCGCGGCAACGATCCGGCCAGTTTCGAAAAATACCGTGCCGCGTTCGACAGGGAAGAGCAGCATGTGCAGGCCTTGCTGGGGGAGGCGCGCGGCCTGATGGCCGGGCTGCAGCTGCCGACGGATGAGATCGAGGACTTGATGCGGAAACATGCCGCGCTGGGCGACAGCTATCGCGAGGCCATGAAGCATTTCGATCCGGCCGCCCCCGATGCGGGGCATGTGGTCGACAGGCTGGTGAAAGGAATGGATCGGCCGGCCAGCGAGGGCATGGTCCATCTGGTCGGGGTGCTTGAGCAGGATATGAGGACCAAGGTGGCGCGCAACCAGGAAAATGCCGAGGCCAGCTACCGGGATGCGCGCAATACCTTCCTGATCCTGGTGCTGCTGGGCATCGTCCTGTGCGCGGCACAGGCGGCGAGTCTCATCCGTCTCCTGTCGCGCGGTTTTT
>DASTGP010000186.1:0-2826 GCA_035605585.1 Gallionella sp.
AATCGGGAACCGATGGTTTTCACCAGAGCGACTACGGCCTGCATTGGCGCTGATTCCTTCGGTGCGCACTCTTCTTCGGCGCTTTCCACTGCATCGCTTTCCTTACGACCGGTAGACGGAATGTGTTGCCCCAGATGGGGTTGCAAAGGATGATTCACAGGCTCAACTCCATTTTCAAGAAACAAGTCCGCTATGTAGGCGCCGGCGTTGACTTGCCCAGCGTCAATGCCTACATTCTCTTGGTCGGCATTCCCTGAATTGTTATCAGGGGGCAATGTCGTCACAGAGGCGGCGCCCGATGATTCGAGCGCCGTTTTTGTTTCTGCGCGCCTAACTTCCTCGCGTTCGGGGGCGGCAAACGCCCCAGCACCAGCACCAGCAACCAGGTCCGCAACCGCATTGACTTCACCAGGTTGCTGTACGAAACTTCCCTCGCTGCCCGTCCCGGATTTGTAATTCGGGGGTACTCGCAGCACAGAGACGGCGCTTGAGAAATCGGGCGCCGTTTTTGTTTTTGCGTCAGTCAAATCCACGGGTAGCCCTCCTCGGCTGGCGTCTGCTGGTAGCGGGATGCGTTCCTTGGTAGTCGGCAACTTCGTGCTGATCCGCATCGCGAAATCGCGAAAATTGACCCTCAAATCTCATGAGCACGTTGCCTAGCGGCCCCATGCGTTGCTTACGGATCAGGATTTCGGCCAGCCCTTTTTGGGGGCTGTCGTCGTAGTAGTAGTCATCGCGGTAGCACATGAGCACCACGTCTGCGTCCTGCTCAATGCTTCCCGACTCGCGGAGGTCGGAGAGCATGGGCCGCTTGTCGGTACGCTCTTCAACCTTCCGAGAAAGCTGGCTCAACAGGACAATGGGGCAAGCCATTTCTCTGGCCAGCAGCTTCAGCGCGCGAGTGATGCCGCCCAACTCTTCGTTACGTGTGTTGCCGTCGCCCCGCATTAATTGCAGATAGTCGATTACGATCAGATCGAGACTTCCCATGCGCTGCCGCACCTTCCGGGCCGCAAGGCGGATACGCGCCACGTTGGATAGGGTTGGGTCATCGGCAATGACGAGGCGCTTGTCGTGCAGGCGTGCAAGTGATGCCGCAATCCGGTCGTAGTCCTCGTCTGCAATCTGACCAGAGCGTAGTGCCTGGGTGCTGATGCTTCCGAAGCGGGCCATGCTGCGTTCGACAAGCTGGGGGGCTGACATCTCAAGGGACACCACGAATGCGCATCCGCCTGCGACGGATACGTTCTCTGGAATATTTAAGGCTATCGTTGTCTTGCCCATGCTCGGGCGTCCGGCGAGAACGATTAGGTCTCCTGGTTGAAGGCCGCATGTCATCTGATCAAGGTCCCTGAAGCCCGTCGGCAAGCCGGAAATCCCCCCACAGGTATGAGTGCGCTTCTCCAGTGCGTCCAGGACGCCGGGCAGCAACTCGTCAACGCTTTGTGGTTCCCGGCCGGCGTGTCGGGTGTCCGCCAGTCCCATAACCAAGCCGGTGACTTGCTCCACGAGGGCACTAGTATCACTGACCGCAGAAGCTGCAAGATCGACTGTGCGTTGGCCGATTTCCGCCACATCGCGGCGGATGCGGTGATCGCGCACTATTTCCGCGTATCGGCGAATGTTGGCAGCGGAAGGGGTGTTGTTGGCGATTTCGCCCAGATAGGCGAGCCCGCCGGTTTGATCAACCTCGTTGGAGGTTTCGATGGACTCGGACACTGTCACCACATCGGCCGGATTCCCGCGATCAAGCATGCGAGTGATGTGCCCGAAAATGCGCCGGTGGTCGGCTCGGTAGAAATCGGCCTCGCTCACTAGGCCGGCGATGCGCTCCCAGGCCGAATTGTCCAGCAGCAGCCCGCCCAGGACGGATTGTTCGGCCTCGATGGAGTGGGGCGGCAGGCGTAGATCAGCTGGGGCGGTCATGCGGCCTCCCTGTGATACTTGTTCTCAAGGCATTTCGCGAAACCACCCGGCGACATGAGAAAGTCAATGTCGGCAAAGAACGTCGGCTTGCCAAGCTGTGATGGGCCCCGTCCAGTCAGGAATGCTGATTCGTTGCAAATCTCGAAGAAGGCTCGCCAGGCATCAAGGCCATCGGCGCGAGTGCTGTAGCCGAAGGGCTTGCAGGAGAGCTTCGCGGCTTCGTTCCATCGGGCCTTTATCGCGCCACGGCGTGCCGCGTTGAGCACCTTGCAGCGCGGATTCGTCGGCATTGCCGAGTGGTAGAGGGAGACGATTTCCTCTGCCGGACATGCCAAGGGGTCGCCGGCAGGCGACGTAGAAGTAGCCTTCTGTTCCTGCTCCGGTTCCTGCTCCTGATTCGGCATACCCTTCGACAAGGCTTTCAGGAAGGCTTCCGGCAAGGCTTTGGCGAAGGATTCCCCCAAGGCTTCCGCAAAGGCTTTCGCGCGAGCAATGACGCGGGTTTTCAGGCCGCATTCGGGTAGCAGATCAAAAGAACCGATCCACGCCTTGATGACATTCGGCGACTCCGGCGGGTTGTACCGGATGAAGTTCGGTAGAGCGATCATCCTGGCCTCGAAATCAAACTCCGCCATACCCTTCGCGGAGGCTTCCCGGAAGGCTTCCCGAAAGCCTTCGGCATCCCATCCAAGTTCTTCGGCAAGGCCGCTCATCGTCGCCCGCATGGCGCCTAGGCTGGTCATATGGGGATGGGTCAGCAAGAACAGGAATGCGAGCTTGCCGGCATCGGATAGCGCCCGGAACTTCTCGTCATTCCAGATGCGCGGGTCGATCTTGCGATAGCGGGCCATGACTACACTCCCGCCCGCTTAGCGGCACGACGACAGGCGGCCATGTACT
>DASTGP010000202.1:0-15719 GCA_035605585.1 Gallionella sp.
ACCCGACCGGCGGCGTACAGTCCTACTGCTCATCGCCGTCTCGCTGGCAGCGATCCTGCTGGGGATTCTTGGCTGGTGGTTCTCTATCGGGCAGTGGCGCACCACAACCGACGACGCCTATGTCGGCGGCGACATCGTCTCGATGACGCCGTTGACCGAAGGAACGGTGATCGCCATTCACGGTGACACCCCGCAAGCCGTGAACGAAGGTCAGCTGCTGGTGCAACTGGACGATAACGACGCTCGCCTGCAACTGGACTCTGCCGAAGCCGCACTGGCGACGGCGGTACGCGAGGTGCGCGGCTTGTATGCGGCCAATCAAGGCAATCTACCGCTCATCGCGCAGCGCCGCGCCGATCTGGCCCGCGCCCAGGCGGAACTGGCGCGCAGCAATGCGACGCTGGCGCAAGCCGAATCGGAATACAGACGACGTGTGGCATTGGCCCGACAAAACTTCGTCTCGCCGGAAAATGTGCAGATCGCACAAACGGCGCGCGATGCGGCACAAGCACAATACGAGGCGGCCGCCAGCACGGTAAAAGCCGCCAGTGCCGCAATTGCCCAGTCCCAGGATCAAGCCAGCATCTCAAGTGCGCTCGTGGACAACACGTCACTGGAAGATCATCCCAATGTGCGCGCTGCCGCAACTCGGGTGCGTGAGGCGATGCTTGCGCTGGCACGTACCCGTGTCCGCGCCCCCGTCAGCGGGCAGATAGCCAAGCGCACGGTGCAGCTCGGCCAACGTGTTTCCTCCGGTACGTCGCTGATGGCTATCGTGCCGCTCGACAAGGTTTGGGTAGACGCCAATTTCAAGGAAACCGAATTGCGCGATGTGCGCATCGGCCAGCCCGCTACACTGACCTCGGACTTTTACGGCGGCGCCAGTTCCTTTCACGGCAAGGTGCTTGGCCTGACGCCCGGCACGGGTTCTGCCTTCGCCCTGCTGCCAGCGCAGAACGCTACCGGCAACTGGGTGAAGATCGTGCAGCGTCTGCCGGTGCGCATCGCGCTTGATGCCGGGGAGTTGCCTGCGCATCCGCTGCGCATCGGCCTATCCATGGACGTCAGCATAGACACGCATGATCGCAGCGGCCCCATGTTGACGACCTTGCCCGATGCAAGAGCGATCGCCGCCACCGCCGTGTATGCGCAGGACATCAAGTCCGCCGATGCGCGCGTGGCACAGATCATCGCGGACAACCTGGAACGCAAGTGAGCACCGCCAACGCCGCCGATATTGGCACGCCGGTTCCTCCCGGCGTACTTGGCGGCATCAAGCTGGTGCTCGCCACGATAGCGCTGGGCCTGGGTTCGTTCATGAATGTGCTGGACCTGACCATCGTCAACGTTGCCGTGCCCACCATGGCCGGCGACTTTGCAGTCACGCCGACGGAAGGTACCTGGATCATCACCTCCTATTCGGTAGCGGAGGCCATCACATTGCCGTTGGCCGGCTTCCTTGCAGGCCGGTTTGGCGAAGTGCGCACCTTCGTCGTCTCCACTCTGCTGTTCACGATAGCCTCGCTCTTGTGCGCGCTGTCGTTCGGCTTCCCGATGCTGCTCGCTGCGCGCGTCATGCAGGGCGTATTCGGCGCATCCATGATCCCTTTGTCGCAGACGCTGCTTACGACGATCTACCCGCCGCATCAGCGCGGGCTGGCGCTCGGCATCTGGGCGATGACCACGGTGATTGCGCCGATCGTCGGCCCACTGGCGGGCGGCTGGCTGATCGACCACGCCACGTGGCACTGGATCTTCCTGATCAACCTGCCGGTCGGCCTGCTGGTCGGCGTTTCCGTCGCCTTCATGTTGGCGGGACGCGATGCGGTCCTGCCCGACAAACGCCATCAGAAAATAGACTGGGTCGGACTGGCCTTGCTGGTCGTCGGCATTGGCTCCCTGCAGATCCTGCTCGACAAGGGCAACGAACTGGACTGGTTCAATTCCTCCACCATCGTCGCGCTGGGCGTGCTCGCGGTAGTCGGGCTGCTGACGTTCGTCGTCTGGGAGCTGGGCGAGTCCGCACCGCTGGTCGACCTGAGCCTGTTTAAGCAGCGCAATTTCCTGGTGGGGTCGGTGTGTCTGCTTCTGGGTTCGATCGCATTCTTCGGCGTGGTGGTGATCGTGCCGCTGTGGCTGCAGGTCTTTCAGGGCTATACCGCCTTCTGGGCAGGCAAGACGGTGGCGTTCGGCGGCGTGCTGGCGTTCTTTCTCGGGCCGCTCATCGGCATCTACATCAACCGCATCGATGCCCGTGCCATCACCACGTTCGGCTTCATCGTGTTTACGCTGGTCGGCCTCTGGAGCGCGCAATTCACCCCGGACATCGACTATTGGTCGGTCGCGCTGAGCCGCTTGTTCATGGGTATCGGCATCGCCTGTTTCTTCCTGCCGCTGGTCACCATCAGCATTTCCGGCCTTCCCGCAGAACGGGTCGCGGCGGCCTCCGGCATCACCAATCTCATGCGCAACCTGGGTGCCAGCTTCGGCACCGCCATCACTACCTGGCTCTGGGCCAGCGACGCGGCGGAACAGCATGCGAGACTGATGGAGAACATCCATCCCTATAACCCGGCGCTAAACGACTACCTGGATCAGCTACGCCATCTGGGCATGCCGGAAGATGTCGCCGATGCGTGGCTGGAGCGCATGATCAACACCCAGGCCTATACCCTCGCCACCGACCACATCCTGACCCTGTCCGCCCTGCTGATGCTGTCGCTGGTCACGCTGATCTGGTGGGCAAGGCCGCCTTTCGTTGCCCGTCTTGGCGGGCACTGACTATGGTCGAAAAAAAGGAGCTCGCCAGCGCGAGCTCCTTTTTTTTCTGGCTCAGGACTATCAGTCCTTCCAGTCCGGATAGTTCGGGATCCTGACGGTGTCGTTGTCGAAGGTACCTTCTTCCGCCTTGGTGTGGCAGGCGTTGCAGAAGCTCAGCGATTTCACGTCCTTGTTGCCCTTGATCATCTTCTCGGGAATCTCGTGGTGCTTGCGCTTGATGTAACGCACCTCGGTGATGCGCAGCGGTGCCTCGCCCTTTTCGGTCGCCAGCGCGATCTTGCGCGAGCGTTTGTACCAGGACTTGTCTGCGGCATTCGCCAGCGCGTAGTCGCGGATCTCCTTCAGCGTCTCCTCGTCCAGCGATGCGTCATCGCCGAAGTGATCGCCCAGGGCCTTTTCATTCAGTAGCTTTTCCCAGGATTTGCTCGGCAACAGGCCGGGCGGATAAGCCATGTGGCACGAACCGCACTCTTCCTTCCAGGTCTTGTTGTCGACCGGCTTCACTTCCTTCTCGCGCGAGGTCGCCATCATCCACTGCGTGAAAGTCTCTTCGGCCAGGACCGCACCACAGCTCATCAATAGTCCCACGGCCAGCAGGGCCGCCTTGAATTTGTTTTGCATCATCTATCCCCTCTTTATTTCCATCACCAAGTCAATTTGATCGCGACCACCATGCTGAGCGCCCCCAGCTCCGCCATCGCAGCATGACTGGTGGGCACGGTGGAGCGTGCGGACTTGTTGATCGCATAAGCCATCAACGCGGCGCCGGTCGCACCCAGAATCACGTGCAGGTTGTCGGGGTCGGAGATGCCGTCCTCCGCGTGAAAGTCTTCCCAGTGATACATCAAACCGGTGGCGACCGTCGCCGCGGCCAGAATCGCCGTCGCCCTTCCCAGATTCGCATGCGTGCCATGCGTCTTGCGCGGCGCTTGCGGACCGCAATTGGGGCCTTCGCAGGGATGGAAATGAGTCAGGAACGTGGCGGCGGCGGCACCCACGGTCGCCAGCCCCAAATATTGGTGCATCTTGGTGCCGGTGAACATCGGCGGCTCGTACTCGGGCTGTTTCAATACCGGAGAAGTGTTTTCCGGCTTCTTGACCAGCACATCCGTTTCTTTCGCGGCCAGCTTGAACGATTCGTAGTCCTTGACGTATTCGCTGGAGAGCTGCGGCAATTCAGCCGCCTGATCCTGCGCCCATGCCGCTCCCGAAAACGACGCGAGGCATAGAGCAGCCCCCCACACCAACTTGATACCCTTCATCTTAATGCTCCCCATTCTCATCTTGATTCGCCGGCAATTCCTTCTTCCCGGTGATCATCGCCCTCACCAGATTTTCATTGTGCTGAATGCTGCCGCCCACCACGCCCATCAGGTGGAATGCGACCAGCACCAGGCCGACCGTGGAAAAAAACTCGTGGACATGACGGAACGCATAGCTGGTCTCATCGCTCACGACGTTCGCCAGGAACACCAACGGCCCCTCGAAGTCGATCGCGGCCAGGGTCACCAGGCCCGTCACCATCAACGAGGCCAGTAATCCCAGCAGGGTGAACACCATCAGCGCTCCCGCCGGATTGTGTCCGAAGTAGTGCTTGCAGGGATGCTTTCCGAACATCGAACGCACATAGGCGAACGTCTCGCTGACGGGGAAGATGAAGGAACGGAAGCGCGCGTACTCGCTGCCCTTGAATCCCCAGTACACACGCGCTACCAGCAATGCGCAGAGGGCATAACCGGTCAGCACATGGATCTCCGAGGCATGGACCTTGCCGGAGATGAAGAGTGTCACGCACCCCAGCACCAGCGTCCAGTGGAAGAAACGGATGAACAGGTCCCAGACCTTCACGGTCTTGCCGTCATTGATGCGATTTCTATCGATTTGCTGCATGTCACACCCAAACAAATTGACCAAAAAGCGACGCACTCGCGTCGGCTCGAAAACTCGAAGTTCCGCGCAAACGCGGTTCCGACCATGGCAAAAAACTTTGGTTCTATCGGCAAAAAAATTTTTCGAATGGCCATACAAATGCGGCGCGCATTCTACACGCAAACTTGAGTTTTATTGTAAGGAATCAATCTGATGACGCCGGAAGCAACTCCCGGGGAGGAATCCCGAGAACGACGCTATTTCATGATGCCTGCCGTCGTGAAGGTGAACAACCAGCCATCCTCATTCTGCAAGTTCCCACTGCGGGGCCCATGCGACCTCCCATAGATGGCCGTCGGGGTCTTTGAAATAGCCCGAGTAGCCGCCCCAGAATGCGTCCTGTGCTGACTTCACGATGACGGCACCTGCCTTTCTGGCTTGTTCCATCACCGTATCGACCTCTGACTTGGAAGCGACATTGTGCCCGAGCGTGAATTCGGTGGAACTTGGAGCCCCAAGAGGAACGCCGCTGTCATATGCAATATTGGCCCGCTGCCAGATCGCCAGCCTCAACCCCGGATTCAGATCGAAAAAAGCCACGGCTCCGTGCTCGAACTCCGTTCCGATGATTCCCTGAGTCGGCAAGCCGAGTCCGTCGCGGTAGAACGCGAGCGATCTTTCCAGACTATCCACGCCTATGGTGATAAGGGAGATACGGGGTTTCATGTCGGCTCCTTCCGGTTATTGGTCAGGGGTACGTAGCGAGGGCTCCGCACTATAACCAGCGACCTTTCAGGGAATCCATACGCTGTTTTGCTTACTGCCGAACGACAAAGAGAGTGCGCAGGCTGCGCACTTCGATGAGGACTTGCTACGAGTGCTTCGCCAGGAATTTGTCCAATTGCTTCGCGAACGCCTGGGTGTCGCGCTGACTGAATGCCGACGGGCCGCTCGTCTCCACCCCGCTGCTGCGCAGGCTATCCATGAAGTTGCGCATGGTCAGCTTTTCCTGGATCGTGTCCCTGGTATAGAACTCCCCGCGCGGATTCAAGGCATGGCCGCCCCGCGCGATCACATCGGCGGCAAGCGGGATGTCCGCGGTGACCACCAGGTCGCCGGGCTCCACCAGTTGTGCGATCTTATTGTCGGCCACATCGAAACCCGCCGGCACCTGCATCGCCCGTATCACCCGCGATGGCGGGCAATACAGCATCTTGTTCGCCACCAGCGTCAGTTGGATCTGCAGTCGCTCCGCCGCGCGGAACAGGATTTCCTTGATGACTTTCGGACACGCATCGGCGTCCACATAAATCTGCATTATGTTTTTCCTGATGTAGCGGTTATCAACGGCCATTTTAAAAATCGCAGGGGCAATAAGCGCAGCTCATTTCACCGGATGTAACGACATATGGCGCAATGTTCATTAGTTATTGCGTTACGCGGGCTCGACAAGAGTCGATCACTAAAAGTAATACCCCTCCACCCAACGGTAGCCTAATGCGCCGTCACGTATAGCCATCGTAACGACTTTTCCTTCCTGTGCCATTTGATAAACACTATAGGAAACTTCGATCTTGTCGGGAATTTTGTGTATGCCGTCGTGGCCATAGAGGCACAGTTCGTAATGCGTGCCGGATTTTCGACCGCGCCATGTTCGTTTGCTGACGATGTCGGCTTGTACCATTCGTTGCATGGATTGATCGAAAGAAAGATTGATATCTCGCGCAATGACATACCCCCCTAAGATCAAACCGATCCCTCCCGAAATGAATACCTCTGCCAATATCACATGCGCATATGAACTCCCGCGCAATAAAACGACCGTTACCGTCATCAACACAAACAAAACCACCGTAGCGCAGATCGTCGAGAAGATCATCAAGTCCATCATGTCCAGCACGATCTGCGCACGTTCAATAAAAATGTTGCGAAACAATTCCATCACACCGAGCGAAAGGATGGCCGTCGATAATGCAGCTAATAATGCCGCACGTAGCTCATAAATATCCCAGCGCGACTTGCATTTTGATTTCGCGATATCAAGCGAATCAGCAAGCCCATATAAAGCACCGACGATCTGATGCACCTCGGCAGTATTGGGTTTAACGACAGCATCGCTCTCGACCTTCTCTTGATAGCGTGCCACCACATGCTGCCCATGACATTCGATACGCTTTAGCCGCTTATCGCGGAAGAGCAAGCGCACAACATCGCGTAAAGCTTTGGTCTCGGCAAGTTCGACTTGAAAAGCTGAAGCATTCGAAACGACATACAACTCATCGTCGAATTGCGGGTCGTTGAATTGATATTCAAAGGAAAGGCCAATCTTCTTGGCGAACCGATCCCACTTGGATTCACGATGAATACGCAAAGAAACACCGCGCGTGCACGGTACCGCGTAATAAAACGTCCTTACATTTTTTTCTGTAGTGTCTTTGAATTTATAGCGCTGATTATTCGGCGTGCGCAAATGCCCTGTGTCGTCCGGCCAGCCAATAGCCCAGCTCAGTTTCCGCCATAAGCCATAGCAAAAAAATACGACAAATGAAACAAGTCCAAGAAATATCCACATGGGCACTTCCTTACAAAAATTCGTACAGAACAGCAAGCCACTCGCGTAAAATCGGCGCCGCAATATAACCCCGCCCTCTGCGAAAAACCATATACCTTTTGGCCTAGATAATTCCCCGTGTCCACCGAAGTCGAACGTTTCTTTTCCGAACAGAGCCCGCTTGCCTCCGAGGTCGCGTCGTTCCGTCCGCGCGCGCAGCAGCGCGAGATGGCGCTGGCCGTGGCCGAGGCGATCCGCGGCAACTCCATCCTGGTGGCCGAGGCGGGAACGGGCACGGGCAAGACCTTTGCCTATCTCGTGCCGGCGCTGCTCAACGGCGGCAAGGTGATCATCTCGACCGGCACCAAGAACCTGCAGGACCAGCTGTTCCAGAAGGACCTGCCGATGGTGCGCGATGCGCTCAAGGCACCCGTGTCGGTGGCGCTGCTCAAGGGGCGCTCGAACTACGTGTGCCACTACCACCTGGAGCTGGCGCAATCGAACGGGCTGTTCAAGACGCGCGAGGACGTGAAGCATCTGGGCAAGATCGTGAGCTACGCCAAGGAGTCGCTGAGCGGCGACAAGAGCGGGCTGGCCGACGTGCCGGAGAACGCGCCGATCTGGATGAACGTGACCTCGACGCGCGACAACTGCCTCGGGCAGGAATGCCCGCAGCACTCGGAATGCTTCGTGCTCAAGGCGCGCAAGGAGGCGATGGAGGCGGACGTGGTGGTGGTGAACCACCACCTGTTCTTCGCCGACGTGATGCTGCGCGACGAGGGTGTGGCCGAGCTGCTGCCCACCTGCAACACGGTGATCTTCGACGAGGCGCACCAGCTGCCGGAGACCGCCAGCCTGTTCTTCGGCGAGAGCATCTCGACCTCGCAGCTGCTCGACCTGGCACAAGACGCGCGCATCGAGGCGCTGACTTCGGCCAAGGATTTCGCTGCGCTGCCCAAGGGCTGCGACGAACTGGACAAGGCCGCGCGCGACCTGCGCCTGGCGTTCAAGAAGGAAGGCCGGCTGCCCGCCAACGTCGCGGAAAGCTTCAGGGAATTCCCTTCGGCACTGAAGGCGGCGCACGAGAAGCTCGCGCAACTCTCCGTCCTGCTGGAGAAACAGGCGGAGCGCAGCGAAGGTCTGGAGAATTGCTGGCAGCGCGCGCAGGCCTTGTCGCAACAGCTGAAGCAATGGCAGGACGGCGATGCGCCGGACAAGGTGCGCTGGCTGGAGGTGTTCCATCATTCGCTGCAGCTCAACACCACCCCGCTGTCCATCGCCGAGATATTCGAGAAACAGATCGACGGCAGCGCGCGTGCATGGATATTCACCTCCGCCACGCTCGCGGTGAAGCAGGATTTCTCGCACTATCAGGGCGAGATGGGCCTGCTCAAGGCGCAGACCGCCTGCTGGGACAGTCCGTTCGACTACGGCGAACAGGGCCTGCTCTACGTGCCGCAGAACCTGCCGGAGCCGAATAGCGAGGGCTACACCGAGGCGGTGGTGCAGGCATCCCTGCCCCTCATCGAAGCCAGCAAGGGCCGCGCGTTCCTGCTGTTCACCAGCCTGCGCGCGATGCAGCGCGCGCACGAGATCCTGCAGGCCGAGTTCGATCGGCGCGGCTGGGATTACCCGCTGATGCTGCAGGGAGAAGGCTCGCGCAACGAACTGCTCTCACGCTTCCGTGAGCACGGCAACGCGGTGCTGCTCGGCAGCCAGTCGTTCTGGGAGGGCGTGGACGTGCGCGGCGAGGCGCTGTCGCTGGTCATCATCGACAAGCTGCCGTTCGCCCCACCGGACGACCCCGTACTGTCGGCTCGCATCGAACAATTGAAGAAACAGGGGCGCAACGCCTTCATGGAATACCAGCTGCCGCGCGCCATCATCACGCTGAAGCAGGGTGCGGGACGATTGATCCGTGACGAGAACGACCGCGGCGTGCTGATGATCTGCGACCCGCGCATCATCGGCAAACACTACGGCAGGCGCATCTGGCAGAGCCTGCCGCCGTTCAAGCGCACCCGCGACGAAGCCGTGGCGGTGGAATTCTTCAAGCGTTCGGCAACACCAGCCTAGCCACCAGCCCGCCTCCTTCACGCCCATCCAGATGGAATTCGCCGCCATGCAGGCGCGCGGCGCGCTCGACGATGGCCAGGCCCAGACCGGAGCCCCCGGCGTCGCTGCGCGCGGCCTGCAGGCGCACGAACGGGCGCTTGGCGGCTTCGCGCTGCGCATCGGGGATCCCCTTGCCGCGGTCGGCCACGCTCAGCTCGACCGCGCGATCCTTACGCTGCAGCCGCACGGTGATCTCGCCGCCGCCGTACTTGATGGCATTCTCCAGCAGGTTGGCACGCGCGCGTTTCAGCAACAGCGGCCGGACGGTAAGCGGCTCAAGCGGTTGCAGATCAAGGTCGATCGACTCGGCTTGCGACGCGAAACTCTGTGCGGCATCGCGCACCAGCGCAGGCAGATCTATCGGCTCGGCCGCTTCGCTCTCGTCGAGGCGGGCATAGTCGAGGAACTGCCGGATCACGGCGTCCATCTGCTCCACGTCGGCGACCAGCCCTTCGCGCAACGAGGCGTCCGCGGTCAACTCGGCGGCAAGGCGCACGCGCGCGAGAGGCGTGCGCAGGTCGTGGGAAATGCCGGCCAGCACCAGCGCTCGCTCGCGCTCGTTTGCGGCGAGGTCGGCGGACATCTGGTTGAAGGCGTGCGATACGGTCGCGATCTCCTGCGCCCCCCGTTCCGGCAACGGCAGCGGCATCTCGCCCTCGCCCACCTGATGAGCCGCATGTTCGAGCCGCTTCAGGGGCCATGCCACCTGGCGCGCGATGAAGTAGGCTCCGACCAGGGCGAGCAGCAGCACCATGCTGCCCAACACCAGCAACACCTGCGAAAGCGGGTGATCGATGCGCTCCCTGGGCAGCGACAGCCAGAACTCGTCCTCGCCGATGCGGAAGCTCACCCACAGCCCTTCCTCGCCGTTACGCACCGAGGCAAAGCGCGTCCCATTACCCAGGCGGTTGCGCACCTCATCCATCATCAGCCGCAGTTCCGACGGGTGTTCGGGCATGGGCTCAAGCACGTCCGCGGCATCGGCCAGCTGCACGCGCAGGCCTTCCGCATCGCGCAGCTCCTCCAGCAGCGCGCCGCGCCACTCCGGCGCCGAGGACAGCACGGCAGCACGGGTAAGATTGACCGCAGAGACCACCAGCTCGGCCATCTGCTGCACACGCGGCTCCTGCACGGCATGGCGGAAGATCGCCGCCGACGCGGCGAACGACAGCGCAATCAGCACGACGATCAGCAGGAATGCACGTCCCAGCAGCGTCCTGGGAAGGAATCTCAAGACTTCACTCCATCCGGCACAAACACGTAACCATGACCCCACACCGTCTGGATGAAGCGCGGATTGGCAGAATCCGGCTCGATCAGCTTGCGCAGGCGCGAGACCTGCACGTCGATGGCGCGG
Organism: Gallionella sp.; assembly: GCA_035605585.1. Classification (GTDB taxonomy): domain Bacteria; phylum Pseudomonadota; class Gammaproteobacteria; order Burkholderiales; family Gallionellaceae; genus Gallionella. The sequence goes on from DASTGP010000202.1 coordinate 10,674, forward strand.
TCGAACGGGTCATGGCCACGCCCGCGCGCCAGCTCCATCAGCTTGTCGCGCGACAGCGGCTTGCGCGGGTGCGTCACCAGCACCTTGAGCAGGGCGAACTCGCCTGTGGTCAGCACGACCAGCTCACCGGACCTGGTCAGAATGCGCGTGGCAAGATTCAGCTCGCAATCGCCGAAGCTCACGGTCTTTTCTTCGGCATCCGGCGCGCCGATCGGCTGGCCGCCCTTGCGACGCAACACGGCATTGATGCGTGCGACCAGCTCGCGCGGATTGAAGGGCTTGGGCAGGTAATCGTCGGCTCCCATCTCCAGCCCGACGATGCGGTCGACTTCATCGCCCTTCGCGGTAAGCAGGATCACCGGCACGTTTTCGCCTGCTGCCCGCAATCGTCTCAGGATAGCGAGACCATCCTCCTCAGGCAGCATCAGGTCGAGCACCAGCAGCTGGTAACGCCCCAGGCGCAGCGCCTTGTCCATCGCCGCGCCATCCTGAACGGCTCGCGCGTCGAAACCCTGCTCGCCCAGATAGCGCAGCAGCAACTCGCGCAGGCGCGCGTCGTCGTCGATAATAAGAATGCGGTTTGAGTCACTCATGGTTGCATGATAATCCGGACACTGTAGATGGCTGTAAGAAATTGTGAGTATCGCGGCGCGGCGCAACAATCATTTACAATCCTGCCCTTAGTATAAATACTCCACTTACAGTTCCGTCGCATCATGCATCACGCGCCAACCAGCGGCCCGCTCCCGTCGTTGGGAGCCCCGGTCGAATGGCTGTGCAGAGCCGATTGAGGCACGACTCGACCATCCCGCAGGAGAACACCATGAACACCCTATTGATGAAGCCCCTTATCGCCGCAGGCATCGTCGCCTCGTTCAGTCTGAGCGCCCTGGCCGCAGATACCGCACCCGCCGGCGCCCCCTACGTGCAGGAACACATCCAACGCCTGGAGCGCATGAAAAACATGACGCCCGAGCAGCGCGCCAAGGAACGCGAGGCAATGCACAAGGAGATGCAGAAGCTGACGCCGGAACAGCGTGCGGCGCACCGCAAGGCGATGCGCGAACATTGGGAGAAGATGTCCCCGGAAGAGCGCAAGGCTATGAGCGAAAAGTTGCAAGAGGACATGCAGCACATGTCGCCGGAAGAACGCCGTGCCTACCATGAGGAGATGCGCAAGGAATGGGACAGTCTGACCCCGGAACAGCGCGCGGAACGCCGCAAGCAGATGCACGACCACTGGGAGAAGATGGCGCCGGAAGAGCGCAATAAAATGCGCGAAAAAATGCAGGAATACTGGCGCGAAATGACGCCGGAACAACGCGCGGAACACCGCAAGGAAATGCGCGACCGCTTCGAGAAGATGACGCCGGAAGAACGCCAGCAATTCAAGCGCGATATGGGCAAGCAGTGCGAAGGAATGCCGATGGGCGATTGCCTGCCCGGCGAACCCTCCGGCAAGGGCGCGAAGTAACCGTCCTTCCCGGTCGAACAGGCCCCGATCTTCCGGGGCCTTTTTATTTGGCCGGTTAGCTTCGGGCCAATTGAGCCCACAGGTCGTGGGTATCGGAGTCGGTGACCTTCACCTCGACAAGATCGCCCACCTGCAACGCCTGACCGTCTTCGATGTAAACCAGCCCGTCGATCTCGGGCGCATCCGCCGAGCTGCGCGCGATCGCGCCCTCCTCGTCCACTTCGTCGACCAGCGCGGTGATGGTCTTGCCGACCTTGCGCTTGAGGCGCTCCTCGCTGATCTCCTCCTGCAGCAGCATCAGGCGCGCGAGGCGTTCCTGCTGCACTTCGGGCGGAATATGGTCGGGCAACTCGTTCGCCGCCGCGCCTTCGACCGGCGAATAGGCGAATGCGCCCAGACGGTCGATTTGCGCCTCCTCGACGAAATCGAGCAGTTCCTCGAATTCCTCCTCGGTCTCGCCGGGGAAGCCGACGATGAAGGTGCTGCGCAGCGCGAGGTCGGGACAGGTCTCGCGCCATTGCTTGATGCGCGCCAGCACGTTGTCGCTGTTGCCGGGACGCTTCATCAACTTGAGGATGCGCTGGTTGGCGTGCTGGAACGGGATGTCGAGGTAAGGCAGGATCTTGCCCTCGGCCATCAGCGGAATCACTTCATCCACGTGCGGATAGGGATAGACGTAGTGCAGCCGCACCCATGCGCCCAAACCGCCCATCGCGGCAGCCAGCTCGGTCATGCGCGTCTTCAGCGGACGGCCGCCCCAGAAACCGGTGCGGTATTTCACGTCCACGCCGTACGCGCTGGTGTCCTGCGAGATCACCAGCAGCTCCTTCACGCCGGACTCGACCAGCTTCTCCGCCTCCAGCATCACCTCGCCGACCGGACGGCTGACCAGCGGACCGCGCAGACTGGGGATGATGCAGAAGGTGCAGCTGTGGTTGCAGCCCTCGGAGATCTTCACGTAGGCGTAGTGTTTGGGCGTGAGGCGGATGCCCTGCGCGGGCACCAGGTCGGTATAGGGGTCGTGCAACCGCGGCAGGTGGGCGTGCACCGCCTCCATCACCTCGTCGGTGGCATGCGGACCGGTGACGGCCAGCACCTTGGGGTGCGCCTGCTGCACCACGTCGCCCTTGGCGCCCAGGCAGCCGGTAACGATGACCTTGCCGTTCTCCTGCAGGGCTTCGCCGATGGCGTCCAGCGACTCCGCCACCGCGCTGTCGATGAAGCCGCAGGTGTTCACCACCACCAGGTCGGCCTCCTGATAGCTGCCCGAGATCAGGTAACCCTCGGCGCGCAGCCGGGTGAGGATGTGCTCGGAATCCACCGTAGCCTTGGGACAGCCGAGCGAGACGAAGCCGACTGTGGGAGATTTGCCTTTTGTTTTCATAACGCGATTGCCAATAACTTTTGATCGATCCTGGGCGGCCGGACGCCGGCAAAAAGCCGGGACCACCCATGCAAGGGTGCGCATATTAACCGCCAGCCTGGAAGAAGGCGAATGCGCGAGGGTCTCTGACTGATTTACCGAGGGCCAGTTCCCCGCGCGAAAGACACGCCGGGAACGGCGCGCCTGCTCAAGGGAATCACAGTCCGGGCTGGGCCGCCAGCTCTACCGGAAGGGATAGCTGGAAATTTGCGGTTTGCGGCTCGCAGGAAGCATTCATCACCTTGTGCTCCAATTCCTCGACGGGGACCGGCTGGCTGAACAAATAGCCCTGATAAGCCATACAACCGTTCTGCCTGAGGAAGTCCAGCTGCGCTTCGGTCTCGACGCCTTCGGCGATGACCTCCATGCGGAAGTTCTGAGCCATATCGATGATAGCCTGAACCATCACGGCATCGTTGGGATCGGTAGCGATATTGCGCACGAAGCTCTGGTCGATCTTGAGCTGATCGAGCGGCAGCTGCTTCAGGTAGGCCAGCGACGAATAGCCCATGCCGAAATCGTCCATCGATAATTTGACTCCGACCTCTTTCAGCGCGCGCATCTTCTCCACGACATCAGCGACATCGTTCAACACCACGCTTTCGGTCAGCTCGAGTTTAAGCCGGGCCGGATTGACCCCGTGCAAACGGATCATCGCCGTCACTGTTTCCACAAAATCGTGCATCATGAACTGTGCAGCGCTGACGTTGATCGCAAGGACCAGGTTGCGCATCTGCGCGTTCGCGTCCCACGCGGCGAGTTGCCGGCAAGCGGCATCAAGCACCCAGTTTCCGATATCGAGGATCAGCGAGCTCTCCTCGGCCACAGGAATGAATTGCGCCGGCATCACCATACCGCGCACCGGATGCATCCAGCGCACCAACGCCTCCGCCCCCACCAGACGCTGATCATCGCCCACCTGAAGCTGGTAATGGAGACACAATTGCCGGCCAGGCACGGCACGTCGCAACTCCGCCTCCAGAACCGCACGGGTCTCCACCGCCTGCTGCATGACCGGATCGAAGAAACGCACCGCATTCCGCCCCGCATCCTTGGCCTGATACATCGCCATGTCGGCGCGTTTGAGCAGCGCATCGACGGACTCTTCCGTGCCGCGATAAAGACATACCCCGATGCTCGGCGAACTGTGGTGCTCATGCCCATCGAGGAAATACGGCGCAGCCAAGGCTGCACGCAGCTTTTCGGCGATCATGGCGACCTTTTGCGTGGCCTCCTCCACGTCTGTGCTGACTTCCTCGAACAGCACCACGAACTCGTCCCCGCCCAGCCTCGCGACGGTATCCACCTCGCGCACATGGGCCTGGATGCGCTGCGCCACCTCGATCAGCAGCAAATCGCCGTGGTCGTGCCCCAGCGTGTCGTTCAGCACCTTGAACCTGTCCATATCAAGGAACAGCACTGCGCCGTAGCGACGATTGCGCGCTGACATCGACAGCGCGGTATGGATACGATCCAGCAGCAAACGTCTGTTCGGAAGCTTGGTCAACGAATCATAGAATGCCAGGTGGAGTACCTCCTCCTCCGCGCGCTTGCGTTCGGTGATGTCGCTGAATATGGCGACATATTCGACGGTCTCGCCAGCCTCGTTCTTCACCGCGCTGATGGTCAGCCATTTCGGATAGATCTCCCCGTTCTTGCGCTTGTCCCAGATCTCCCCGGTCCAGCTGCCCATGTTCAGCAGCTGCCGCCACATTTCCCGGTAGAACGCGGAGGGATGCTTACCCGACGCGAGTATGCGCGGAGTCTTGCCGACCACCTCGTCGGAGGTATAGCCGGTGATGGTGGTGAATGCGGGATTGACGGCGATGATCCGGTTCTTCGCATCGGTGACCAGGACGGCTTCTTCCACGTTGTTGAATACCGACCCGGCAAGCCGCAGCGCTTCCTCGCGCTCGCGCCGTTCGGTGATGTCTCGGACAAAACAATACAACTGCCCACCGCCGGCGCTGCTGTAATTGGCACTGGCCTCCAGGGTCAATACGCGGCCATCCTTGCATTGGCTCCGGGTTTCGAAGCGCTCGCTGCCGTATTCGATGATATTCCTGAAGTGCCGTTTGACCGCCCTCGTCTCTTCCAGGGGTTCCACCTCATACAGAGACATGCTCAACAATTCCTCGCGGCCATAACC
>DASTGP010000203.1:0-21895 GCA_035605585.1 Gallionella sp.
CGGTGCCGAACTGTGTTGCATTGCCCGCGGCGTCAAACAACACGCTGCCGGCAGCGTTGTATCCGCCCATCGTCACCGGAACCGTCTGCCCAGCGCCGGTCAGGCCCGCAGGGATGGTATTGATGGTGGAGAGCGCGGCAACCCGGTAAGGTGTCGCGGTATTCTGAGCAGGGCCAGTAAAACCGGCGACGCCCGTCACCTGTTCGTTGTTTGCACCGTTCAGCACATAGGACAATATCGCGCCGTCCAGCGCATTGCCGGTCAACTGGCCGACGACATCGCCGTTGATTGCGCCAGTCACCGTCAACGCTCCCCAGCCGGGCCTTGCAAAGGTCGTGGCCCGAAACCCGGCTTTCGCATTGTTCCAGTACATCATCTCCAACGGCGTGCCGGTCGTGCTCGCGGTCCACGCAGCGCCATTCACCATCAACGACAGGTTGAATGCCACCAGTTGCTGGGTAAAATTCACCGAGAGCGAAGCGCCGTTCAACGTAGCCGTACCCGGCGCCCCTGTGGCGCTTTGCGAAACGGTGGGAGCCGTTCCACCGGCGTAGGTATAGGTTGCAGTCGTCGCCAGCACTTCGGGCAAGTAGACCGGATCGATCGCGGGGCCGGTAATCCAGTGCGCGTAAACGGCCGTGTTCGACAACGTGGTTCCGGCCCTGCAACACGCGGTAGTTCCCACCACCACTTTTTGCGCGGAAGTGCTGTCGTAGCGCCCAAACCGGATACCGTTTGGCAGCGAGGTCGTGGCTTGCCCGACGGCAGCAATCGTCGTGCCATTCAAAGTATAGGTAATGGAACTGCCGGCATCCTTTCCGGCATAACGATCCACGACGGACGGGTTCGGCAACGTGTAGTTCACATCGGCCGGGTTCGCGATCAGCGTATTCAGTTCGACAAAACTGCTCAGGCCGCTCGAACTGCCGGTCACAAAGGCCATCGCCAGGTCATTCTGCACGTAGGCGGCGGTCACCACCGTAGTTGGCGTTAGCGCAGCGGTCGTACCTGTCGAGGAGGTAAGAGTCTGGTTGTTCAGGTTGACGGTCTGCCCGTCAACTGGCAAAACTGTCGGCGGTGCAACGGTCGTCACTGCCTCTGGCGCCAGCATCGTTGTCTCTGTCGTACTGGCGGTCGTGACCGGAGTAGTGGCTGAGGGCATGGTTCCGGTTGCGGGAGGCGTTGCATCGACGACGGCCGTCTCGCGAACTGGTTCTTCCGTTTGTGCCGTTCCTGATTCAGTCGTGCCAGCCGCCGTACCACTGCCCGCGGCCTGCTGCGCCGGAGCCTCTTCTTTCTTTTCCATCCGGGTTTCTTCTGCTGGGGCGGGCGCTACCGTGAAGATGTGGGTATTAAGCGGCTGCAATTGCGGGGCCTGGTTCCTGCCGCCGGCAAAACCCATCTGGTTGGGCTGCACATTGATGGTTCCCCTGTCCGTCGTGAGCGTGGTCTCCCCCGTATTGACCTTGCTGTAGGCGCCGGCAGGCGCAACTTGCGCCAATGCACTCCCGGGAATCACCTCATAGGTTTCATGGTCGGTGCCGCGTATGCCGATGGTTGCCGATGGCGTGGTGATCTTGTAATTCTGCTTATTGAGGCGCCCGATCAGTCCCGTCACGGCACGAAAACCGCCCTTGAACAATGAGAAAAAGCTCCTTTCCTCGCCATCCTCTTTCCCGCTGAACTTGAACTGATCGAATTTCAGCTTGGTATCGGGGCGCATCGCGATGAATCCGCCATCTTGCATCCGGATCTGTGCCGACGCTTCCGCAGCGGAGGTGAGGGTATCACCCTCGTTGACCACATCCCCTTTCTGGACGGCGCGAATTTGCCCCCCCGGAGTGGTGAGCTGCACCATCCCGTGCACAAATTGAACATATCCGGCAACCGCCGCCCGTGCACTTTCGGCTTGTACCGACAAGAAACCAAAGCCCAACGCCAACAGAAGCACTCTGAAATTTTTCATGATGCACCTCTCCGATCAGGATTATCTGAAGTCGCGGCGGATAGTTAAGGAGATATCCGTCCGATCGTAACTGTAGAGCGCCAAGTTGGAGCGCTTCCTGGAGAACCAGGCCTGCGGCCTGACCGACCAAAGCTTGTCCAGTCGCCAGTTCGCACCGACGATCACATCGTATTGGTATTCATTGCGCCTGTCGTTGTTGACGATGAAGAAATTGGGCTTGGAATAAATCGCATGTTGCCATCCCAAGTTGGCAAATCCATCCACTTGATCGGAGAAAGCGACCTGCCCACCGACACGCACTCCGTCAAAACGTCTTTTCCCATCCGGCGGCTGGATAACGTTCGGCGGGACCGCATCCAGCTCCTTGCCCGTATAGGCGCTTGCGAACACAGCTTGTTTGCCCTCCGCCATGATGTGCAACCAACCGGCGCCGGCAAGAACCAGGTCGGTATTTGCGGTGGTTCTCGCATCCGTTCCTGGCGCCGTAGACGGGGAGCCGACTGCACGATTCCTCACATATTGTGCGAAAGTATTCAGTTGATCGGCCGGACTGAAGCTGTGTTGCCACTCGGCATCCCCCCCTACCGAATCGCGGCGCATGGAATTTGCCGAGTAGGCTTGCCCGCCGACAAGCGTCAGCCTGTATGCATTCCGTTCTTTGGCATACATCACGCCCGCTCGCCCCTCGGCACTCGACGTATCATAGGGAGTCTCGACCATGTTGCCATGTTGTCGGACGTCGGCCCCGGCATATACCCGCCAGTTCTCGCCAAGACTGCGACTGATCTCGCCGCCGGCATTTACGCCGAAATAGTTATCTCTTCTCTGTGACGGCGGAATCTGCGGATTGGGATTTCCGGTTATGCCGGTAATCAGTGCGGCCAGACCGGGGGACAAGCTGGAAACCGAGATCGACGTCCCTGTCCCTGTGTTGACGTTGCTGTCATTCCCCACCACCCCCTCAACGTAGCCGGAAATATGCATCTTCTTCGCCTCTTCGTACGCGGCGATCGCATCCAGGTATTTCTGGATCGTGGCTTTCGCCACCGCCGGTGGATGCTGCCCCATCACCGTCTCGAACTCGGTCTTGGCGCGCGGCAAATCGCCGAGCTGATAATAGGCACGCGCCATGTCCAGACGCGCGCCGGAAAAATTGGGATCTACGGCCAGGACGCGCTCAAAAGCCAGCGTCGCCTTATCCGGTTTGCCGCTGTCAAGCGCGGCGATACCCAACAGGTAGTCGAAACGCACTTCGCCGGCGCGTTCGAATTCGAGTGGTTCCAGCAGCGTGTAAGCCTCGGCAGGTTTTCCGTTTTTGATCAGTTCGTCGGCATCGCGCAGCGGCTTCTCGCGCACTTCGATTTCGGCCTGCGTCTTGGCCGTCTCCTCGGCGCGCTGACGTGCCTCCAGTTCCGCCGTGGCGCGTGCTTCCGCCTCGCGTTGAGCGCCCGAATTGCTAGCATCAGACTTAGCCGTTCCTTTTGCTGCAGGCTTTGCCTTTTTTAGCGAAGCCTTGACGCTGCCGCCGCCAGCCTCCACAGATTGCTGAGCATATGCACCACTCGTGGCCAATACCAGACCTGAAAATACCCATCCCGCCGCGCGCGCCAACTTCATTACGACTCCCCCCGATATTTTTGTGTGAAAAATACTACTCCGCTCCCCGTAGTGAAACAACAACATACCCAAAGGTAGGTTACATCAGCCCATTCTCCGCGAATGACAACGTCTGCCCAGCTCCGACCACGAAGTGATCGAGCACGCGCACATCTACCAGACTCAAGGCCTGTTTGAGTGCATCGGTAAGTAAACGATCGGATTGGCTCGGTTCGGCGACACCGGAAGGATGGTTGTGCGCAAGAATGACGGCGGCGGCGTTGTGCGCCAGGGCGCGTTTGACCACTTCGCGCGGATAGACGCTGGTCTGGCTGAGCGAGCCCTGAAACAGTTCTTCGGCAGCAACTACGCGATGCTGGGTATCGAGGAATAGCGCCAGAAACACCTCATGCTGCCGCCCGCCGAGCGACAATTGCAGATACTCGCGCACCGCCCGCGGCGAGTTGAGCGCATCGCCGTGCTGCAGTTCCTCTTTCAGTGCGCGGCGCGACATCTCCAGCACCGCCTGCAATTGCACATACTTTGCCTGTCCCATGCCATACGTCTCGCAGAACTCCGACTCGCAGGCTGAAAACATCCGGGTGAGGCTACCGAATCGGGCAAGCAGCTCGCGCGCCAGATCCACGGCACTCTTGCCGACCACCCCGGTACGCAGAAAGATCGCCAGCAACTCGGCATCAGAGAGCGCGGATGCACCTCGGGTCAAGAGCTTCTCGCGAGGGCGGTCGCCTTCAGGCCAATCAGTGATTGCCATTTTCACTCTCCTCTTTCGGACCAATAGCTTCGGCACAACCTGGGACTAGCCTACGTCGCCATGAGCTGATCAGCAGCGCCTTGCCGGCAATTGCCATAACGCCGGCGCCGGAATTTCTTGTAAGATGCACGTCATTATGGAACAAGCTCTCCCAAAACGCATCCTGCTCGGCATCACCGGCGGCATCGCGGCCTACAAGGCGGCCGAACTGGCGCGCCTGCTCGTCAAGCAAGGGATAGTGGTACAAGTCGCAATGACCGAGGCGGCGACTCATTTCATCACCCCCCACACGATGCAGGCGCTGACCGGACAACCGGTGCTGCTCGACCAGTGGCAGGACGACAAGGGCATGGCGCATATCCACTCCAGCCGCACCGCCGATGCCATCGTGATCGCGCCGGCCACCGCGGATTTCATCGCCAGGCTGGCGCATGGCCTCGCCGGCGATCTGCTCTCCACGCTATGTCTGGCGCGCAACTGCCCGCTGCTCATCGCTCCCGCAATGAATTGCGAGATGTGGGGCAATGCCGCGACGCAGCGCAACCTTGCGCAACTGCAGGCGGACGGCGTGCAAGTTCTGGGGCCGGTCAGCGGCATACAGGCCTGTGGCGAGGAAGGCATGGGGCGCATGCTGGAAGCGGAACAATTGGCGCGCGACGTCGCGGCATTCTTCCAGCCCAAGATCCTGGCCGGCACCAGGATGCTCATCACCGCCGGCCCAACCTATGAGGCCATCGATGCGGTGCGCGGCATCACCAACCGCAGTTCCGGCAAGATGGGCTATGCCATCGCGCAGGCCGCGCTGGAACTGGGTGCGGAAGTGACGCTGGTGTCCGGCCCGACCTCGCTCGCCAAGCCGCATCGCGCGCATGTCGTGAATGTCGAAAGTGCCGCGCAGATGTTCGATGCAGTGAAGCAGCACGTGGCCGATTGTGACATCTTCGTCGGCGTGGCCGCGGTCGCCGATTACCGCGTGGCGCAACCGTCCGAACAAAAGATCAAGAAGAGTGCAAGAACGCTCACGCTGGAACTGGTACCCAACCCGGACATCCTGGCACATGTCGCCGACTTGGCGAACCCGCCTTTTTGCGTAGGCTTCGCGGCAGAGAGTGAGAATCTCGCCGAACATGCCGAACAGAAACGCCGCGCCAAGAAACTGCCGCTGCTGGTAGGTAACCTTGCCCAGCAAGCCATCGGCAGCGACGACAACGAACTGGTCCTGTTCGACGACCAAGGCAGCCATGCCCTGCCGCGCGCCGACAAACTCACATTGGCTCGTCAATTGATGCAACAGATCGCACTGCGTTACAAAGGAGCAAACCAATGAAACACATTGCCGTGGACGTCAAGATCCTTGATCAGCGTTTGCATGAGAACATGCCCGGCTACGCTACCGCGGGTTCGGCAGGCATCGATCTGCGCGCCTGCATCGACCACAGCATGGTGATCCAGCCCAAGCAATGCGAACTCATCCCCAGCGGCATCGCAATCCACCTGAGCGATCCGGGCTATGCCGCAATGATTCTGCCGCGCTCCGGACTGGGGCACAAACATGGCATCGTGCTCGGCAACCTGGTCGGCCTGATCGACTCGGATTACCAGGGGCAGGTCTTCGTTTCGGTGTGGAACCGTAGCCAGATGCCCTTCACGCTGATGCCGATGGAACGCGTGGCTCAACTGGTCATCGTGCCGGTGATGCAGGCCAAGTTCAATATCGTCGAAGAATTCCCGCCGAGCGGGCGCGGCAGCGGCGGCTTCGGCAGTACCGGCAAGCATTAAAAAACAAAGCCCGCTTAGCGGGCTTTGTTTAATTAGCACTATCGAACGAATCAGCGTTCGAGGCTCAGCTCCATTTCGGTGTTGTCGCCCTTGCGCACCGATACCTTCTCGGTGACCATCTTGTAGCCTTCCAGCTTCACGCTGATCGCATGCACACCCGGCTCCATTTCCAGGCGCAACGGCGACAGTCCGTAGTACACCCCATCCAGATATACCTTGGCGCGCTGGGGATTGGTGTTCACCAGCAACAACCCTGTGGTGGCACTGGCATGGGGCATGTAGGCAGGCGGCGGAACCGCGCTACCCGGCTGCACACCGTAAGCCGGTACGGGCGCCGGCACCACAGCCGGCGCAGGCTTCGCAGCCGCCGGAGCGACGTACACCGTCACACCGGGAATCGCCTTGGTGCCAGGCGTCAGGTTGAACAGCTCCGGCTTCGCCGCCATCAACGATGCGCTGACAGCCTCGATAGTCTTATCGCTGGCGACCTTCAACTCCTTGTTGAGATAGCCCACTACATCGTCCTTGTTGTTGCCGGATACGCCGGCAAAGCGGCTATTCTTTTCCGTCACCAGGCCGGACCACATTACCTGGCCGCTGCTCAAATCCCTCAGGGTGGTTTCGATGGCGATAGTGATTTCGTCGCGATTCTTGACGTTCAGAGTCAGATCCTTGATGACGCCCGACACCTCGAACAGCGCATTGCTGGCACTGCCACCTTCCAGTATCTGGTAGCCTTCAGCGTCGAAACGCTTCTTGATCGCTGTCGTCACGATGGTTGCGATCTCCTGGTCGAGCAGCAGCTGGTCGCCATCCACGCCGCGCACACGAACGGTCGCCATGCCAAGCTGACGCGGATTGGACGTCTTGCGCTGGTCGACATACTTGGCGACCCGCAACGTCGCCGCATACTTGAGTGCTGGCCCGGAACTTTCGCCAGCCGCCTTCCCGGCTTTGGTATTGAGCGTGCCGTCGCCGCCGTTCATCCAGCCTGCAACCGAATCCTTGGCGTCCTTGACACTGGAACATCCAGCAACAGCAGACAACAGGACGACCAGCGCAACGCGCCGTGATAATGGACTCATGGAATTTACCTCAGAATTTCAAATATATTAACCGCGCGCAATCACTGCCTCGATTTCGTCAAAAGTGCGCGCCAACTCGAAGCTCTGCACCTGCGCCCCCAACTGGCGGGCGATCTGGGTGATTGAGAACAGACCGCACACGGACTGCCTGCCATCCGCCGCTTCATCGACGACCAGCGCGTGTTGCCGATTGTATTTCTTCAGCGTCGCCACAACGTCCCCGACCGTGGCGTTGCGAACATCCTCGATCTTCAACACCTCCAGCTCGCGCTGCGTGGTCATGATGTCACGAACCATGATATCGGCATGGGTTCCACCCATGTTCTGCAGGAATCGCATCGGCTTCTCCCCCAGCACATCAGTCGCCGTCAACAGTCCCGCCACCTGATCGTTGTCATCCAGCACCAGCAACATCCTCACACCGTAGCGGATCATCTTGGCGTTGGCCTTGTCCATCGAGGTCTTGGCACGCACGTTCACCACCGAGACCTTGCCCAAGTCGGTCATCACATACGTCGCCGGATCACTGAGCTTGACGCGCTCCGGAAATGTTTGCACCGGACGCACGAAGGATGAACCAGCCTTCAACAGGGAAGATGGCAGTGCATTGTATTCTCTGATCATGGCGACACTCCTCAATTAAGTTGATGACACCCTACGGAAAATCACTTGTGTGCCTGCTGCAGATGGACCATCCCGTGCCGGTGCCCCGGAAGATAGCGGGCCAACTCGTTAAGCGCCATCGTATACACTTCGCGCTTGAATTCGATCACCGCATTGATGTCCAGCCAGTAATCGTTCCAGCGCCATGCATCGAACTCCGGATGCTCGCTTGCGCGCAGATGCACATCACAATCACGGCCGATCAGGCGCAGCAAGAACCATATCTGTTTCTGCCCGCGATAGCCCCCGCGCGATTCACGCTTGCTCCAGCTCTGCGGAACCTCATAACGCATCCAGTCACGAGTGCGTCCGAGTATCTTTACATGTTCCGGCAGCAAGCCGACTTCTTCGTGCAACTCGCGGTACATTGCCTGCTCCGGGGTCTCGCCATACTGAATACCGCCTTGCGGAAACTGCCACGCATGCTGACGTATCCGCTTGCCCCAGAACACCTGATTCTTGTCATTCGTGATAATGATGCCGACATTCGGGCGGTAGCCGTCTCGCTCTATCATTTGCCACTCTATACGGTTAATTTCAATGGGGCGGATTCTTTCACATTTCCCATGTTATGGAAAGCAAATGCGCCCTGCCATACCGGATATCCCCCATTCCCTGTAAAATCCCGCCCTCGTTTTCATAACTTCAGGCCGTAACATCATGCGCGTTTCGCAATTCTTCATCTCCACCCTCAAGGAAGCCCCGTCCGAAGCCGAACTGCCCAGCCATCAACTGATGATGCGCGCAGGCTATATCAAGAAGCTGGCCAGCGGCCTGTACACCTGGATGCCGCTCGGCCTGCGCGTGTTGCGCAAGGTGGAAAACGTGGTGCGCGAGGAGATGGATCGGAGCGGCGGCGTGGAGCTGCTGATGCCCGCGGTGCAACCCGCCGAGCTGTGGCAGGAGACCGGACGCTGGGAAGTATTCGGGCCACAGATGCTGAAGATCAGGGACCGGCATGACCACCAGTTCTGCTTCGGCCCGACCCATGAAGAGGTCATCACCGACATCGCGCGCCGCGAAATCCGCAGTTACCGCCAGCTGCCGATCAACTTCTACCAGATTCAGACCAAGTTCCGCGACGAGGTGCGTCCGCGCTTCGGCGTGATGCGCGCGCGCGAGTTCGTGATGAAGGACGCCTATTCCTTCCACGCGAATTTCGAAAGCCTGGAACAGACCTACCGCGTGATGTACGACACCTACTCCCGCATTTTCACCCGTCTCGGCCTGCAGTTCCGTGCCGTTGCCGCGGACACCGGCGCGATCGGCGGCAGCGGCTCGCACGAATTCCACGTGCTGGCCGATTCCGGCGAGGACGCGCTGGCGTTCTGCCCAAATTCCGACTATGCCGCCAACGTGGAACTGGCGGAAGCCGTCGCGCCCGCTTCACCCCGCGCGCCCGCTACGCAGGAGATGCAGAAGGTCATCACCCCCGGTCAGAAGACCATCGAGGAGGTCGCCGCATTCTTTGACACATCCGCACAGAAGGTACTGAAGGCCATCGCAGTAGTCACTCACGAGGACGAATTCGTGCTGATGCTGTTGCGCGGCGACCATCAGCTCAACGAGATCAAGGCCAGCAAGCTGCTGGGCGAGTTCCGTTTCGCCAGCGACGACGAAGTGCATCGCAACATGAACTGCCGCACCGGCTACATCGGACCGGTGGGCGCCAAAGTGCGCGTGCTGGCCGACCGTTCCGCCGCCGCAATGAGCGATTTCATCTGCGGGGCGAACGACGACGGCTTCCATTACAGCGGCGTGAACTTCGGGCGCGACCTGCATCTGGATGAGGCCAACGTGCACGACCTGCGCAACGTGGTCTCGGGCGATGCATCACCCGACGGCAAGGGCACGCTGGAACTGTGCCGCGGCATCGAAGTCGGCCACATTTTCCAGTTGCGCACCAAGTATTCCGAATCCTTGCAGGCCACTTATCTGGACGAGAACGGCAAGACACAGGTGATGGAGATGGGCTGCTACGGCATCGGCGTGTCGCGCATCGTGGCTGCCGCCATCGAGCAGAATTTCGACGAGCGCGGCATCACACTGCCCGCGGGCATGGCACCATTCCAGGTCGCCATCGCCCCTATCGGGATCAAGAAGAACGAAGCGGTGCGTAACGCCGCCGAACAGCTCTATGCCGAACTGACCAAGGCTGGCATCGAAGTGCTGCTGGATGACCGCGACGAGCGCCCCGGCGTGATGTTCGCCGACTTGGAGCTGATCGGCGTCCCGCACCGCATCGTCATCGGCGACCGCGGTCTGAAGGAAGGCAATGTGGAATATCAGGGCCGCCGCGACACCGCGGCACAGGCTGTGCCCTTGCAAGACGTTGCCAAGCTCGTACAATCCAAACTATGCGATTGATGGCTTTGCCAATTAGGCCCTTGCTCGTGCTGTCGTTAACAGCGGGCTTGGGCTTTGCCACCAGCGTTCAGGCTGGCGCGCAAAAACAGGAAGCGCTTTCCGCCAGTGTCCGCGCCGTTTTGCAGCACAGTGTGTCGGATCAGGCCGTACCCAAGCCGGCCTTTGCCACGCAATATGAGGCCGATGTCTGGCTGAATGAGATGTCTCGGCGTCTGCAGAAGCGCATTCCCGATGCGGAGTACCGTATCGATTTCCTGAGTACGGTGCATTATGAGGCGACCCGCGCCGGGCTGGATCCGCAACTGGTGCTGGGACTGATCGAGGTGGAGAGCGGTTTCAAGAAATATGCCGTCTCCAACGTCGGCGCCCGGGGATATATGCAGGTGATGCCGTTCTGGGTAAAGGAGATCGGCACGACGGAGCACAACCTGTTCCACCTGCGCATCAACCTGCGCTATGGATGCACCATCTTGCGCCATTATCTGGATATCGAAAAAGGTGACCTGTATCGCGCGTTGGGCCGCTACAACGGCAGCCTGGGCCGACCGGAATACCCGAACCTGGTGCGCGCCGCCTGGCACAACCACTGGATATTGCCGCGCAGGACCGCCGACAACGGTCATTCACCAGTCAGTTAGTTGTATTTCTTGCTTTTGATGTAGGTCTCGACGCTCTCGCGCGTCACTTCCCCAGCCTGATAGCTGACCAGTTCGCCGTTCGGCGCATACAGGTAGCTGGTCGGCAGCACATCCACCTCGCCGATCTGCGCCGCCATCTTGTGGTCTCCGAGCACTAGCGGGTAGCTGACGTTCTTTCTGGCAGCGAATTCCGCGACCGAAGCCCGCGTCGAATCGAGCGCCACGCCGATCACCACCAGATCGCGGTCCTTGTGCGCATTGTGCAAGGCAATCAGTTCCGGCACTTCGGCCAGACACGGCGGGCACCAGGTCGCCCAGAAATTCACCAGCACCCACTTGCCGCGATAGTCCGCCAAGCGTTGCATCTTGCCCTGCATGTCCTTGAGGGAAAAATCTTCCGCAAAAACCGCCAATGGCAAGAGCAGCAACAGCCCGCACAGCCAGCCTGCTCTGCGCCTTGCCGACTGGTTATGCCTGCCTTTCATCAAGAGCTTGTATACCACTGGGGATTTAGTGTCCGTGCTTGTCGGCTTGGCCTTCGTCTTCGTCCGCAGCTTCGCCGTGCCCGCCGCCGCTACCATCGGCGGCATGGGTGAAATACAACGCCATCGCAACCAGTGCAATGCTCGCGCCCAGATAGACCAGATCCAGCGGCGTCTCCAGATGCATGTTCAGTGCCTGTTCGAACAGCGTAACGATCAGGATCATCAGGATCACCTTGGCCAGGCGCGATTTGAGGTCGTCCAGATTGTTAATGACCAGGATCTTGCTGGAAGCCTTGGTGCCATGCGCCTGATCGATGTCGCTGATGAACAGCTCGTATATCCCAAGCGAGAAAATCAGCATGACCGTCGCCAGCAGGTAGCCGTCCACCACCTCGACGATATGCGAAATGGTCGCATCATGCAGCGCCTTGCGCGCCTCGACCGTCAGACTGGGATCGGCATAGTGCAAGATATGAGTGGTCAGGTTCACCACATCCACCGTGGCCATGTAGAAGATCGCGACCCCCGCCAGCAAACTGCCGATCACCGCCGTCAGAATAATGAAGCGGCTGTTCCACAACGCGCCTTCGAAAAATTTTTCCAGAAAACCCATGTCGTACTCCTGCAATTAAAAAACGTCGCGCATTAAAGCGTATATGGTCAGTTCAGTGCAAGCGCATCAGGCAGCGCCGCGCGCAAATAGTTCCTGCAGACTCAGATCGGCCTCCTGTTCGAGCCGGACCGCACAATCAGACAACCAGTGCCGCAATGGATCGCCGCCCCCTTCGGACAACAAATCGCGATCGAGCAGGAACAATCGCGTCAACTCGGCGGCACGGATGTGCTGAGCATCGCGCATCATCAGCCAGCCCTCTCCTTCCGCCTTGCGTATCATATCGGCACGCTCCAGCTTATCGAGTACCTCTTCGAGCGCGTCATAGGAAAGGTACAGCACTCTCGAAAGCTCAGCCAGGGTGCTCACTTTGCCCTCGCGCATGCCCGCCGTCATCGTCCGCAACACGCGCAACGCGTCCAGCAATTGCGCGGCAGGCGACAGATGCTTCTCCATCGGCGTGCGCCAATACGACAACGAAGCGGCAATGACCGCTCCGGACAGGATGGCAAGCCAGGACAGATAGATCCACATCAGGAAGATCGGCACACTGGCGAACGCGCCATAAACCAGCTTGTATGTCGGGAAGTGACTCACGTAATAGCCGAAGGCATGGTTCATCGCCTCGAACGCGACCGCCGCCACCAGCGCGCCGATCAAGGCATGCCGGCGCGGCACGTAACGGTTGGGGACGAGATGGAACAGCATGGAGAATGCCAGCCAGGTAAGCGATACCGGCAGCAGCTTCAATATTTCCACTCCGAATACCGGAACATATCTGGCATAGCCCATGGACTGGCTGACCAGCCACGATGTCAGGGCCAAGCTCGCCCCGACGAGCAACGGCGCGAGGGTAAGCACCGCCCAATGGATGACCAGCCGCTTGAACAACGGGCGCGGGCGGGCCACGCGCCAGATTGCATTGAACGCCTGCTCTATCGTCAGCAGCAGCCACATCGCGGTTACCGCAAGAATTCCGAGGCCCACTGCCGTCAGCCGCATGGCGCTGTCGGTGAACTGTTGCATGTATCGCGTGATGATCTTGCTCGCCATATCCGGCATCAGATTGCTGAGCAGGAAGGTCTTGATCTGCAACGAGTAGCTCTCGAATACGGGGAAGGCGGAAAACAGGGTCAGCGCGATGGTGACGAGCGGCACCAATGACAACAGCGTGGTGAAGGTCAGACTGGCCGCGACCTGCGTACACCTATCCTCGTTGAAGCGCGCCGCGACAAAGCGCATGAAAGCCGTGAAGTCCCGCCAATTCTTTTGCATGCTCGATACGTTTCCCTATAATGCGCGAATGATAACCGACAAAGAAATCCTGGTGCTCTACTACAGCCAGTACGGTGCCACGCGCCAGATGGCGCAATTCATCGCCCGCGGCGCCGAGCAGGTGGCAGGCGTGCGAGCGCGACTGCGCACCGTGCCCAAGATTTCCGCAGTGTGCGAAGCGACCGAACCCGGCATCCCGGACGACGGCGCCCCCTACGTCGAATTGCGCGACCTTGAGGAATGCTTCGGCCTTGCCTTGGGCAGCCCCTGCCGCTTCGGCAACATGGCCTCGGCGATGAAATACTTCTGGGACGGCACCAGCGGATTGTGGATGAAACATGCGCTAGCCGGAAAACCCGCCGCCCTGTTCACCTCCAGCAGCAGCATGCACGGCGGGCAGGAAAGCACCCTGCTGTCGATGATGTTGCCCTTGCTGCATCACGGCATGGTCATCGTCGGGCTGCCCTATTCCGAACCGGAGCTTGCCGCCACGCAAAGCGGCGGTACGCCTTACGGCGCCAGCCACGTCGCCGGCGTGACCAATAATCAGCCGATCTCGGATGCCGAGAAGAGACTCTGCCTCGCGCTCGGCAAACGGCTAGCGACCACCGCCATGAAGCTTGCATCATGAACAACGCCCAAGAAGCGCGCCGCATGCTGCGCGCCCACCGTTACGGCGCTCTCGGCACCCTGTCGAAGAAGTTCGACGGCTACCCGTTCGGCTCGATCACGCCGTACCTGACGGACCACGACGGCAGCCTGCTGATACTCATCAGCACCCTGGCAGAGCATACCAAGAACATCCAGAACGATCCGCGCGTCAGCCTGCTCACCCATGACCAGCGCGACCCGCATATCCAGACGCAAGGGCGTGTCACCGTCCTCGGCGACGCGCAGCCGGAACCCGACCGGGAGGGGGCTGGACTGCGTTATCTGCGCCACTTCCCGGAGGCTCAGACCTATTTTGAGATGCACGACTTTTCCTTCTACCGCATCCGCCCTGTCGCCATCCGCTACATCGGCGGTTTCGGCCGAATCCACTGGGTCAACATGGAAAACTATGCCGTCGCCGATGCCGCTGCATTCGCGCAGCAGGAAGATGCGTTGCTGGCGGAAGTGAACTCGGGATCGTCGAAGGTACTGGGCCGCCTGCTCCAGCGGCGGCACGAAGTTGCCGCAACGGAGGCACACGCGGTCGGTATCGATTGCGATGGTCTGGACTTGTATCACGCGGAACAGACATGGCGCCTGGACTTTCCCGAGGCCGCCGGTATCCAGTCGATTGAAACACGCTTGGCTGAATTGCTCACCAGCGCTCCATAAAACAAAAGGGCACCCGCGGGTGCCCTTTTATTATCAATCTTGCTCCGTTTACTTCTTGGCTTTCGCTTTTGCTTTTACGGTCGGCTTGACCGGCTGGGCCGGCTGCACAACCGGTTCGGCTTTTGCCGGCTCAGCCTTAGCCGGCTCGGCAACCGCTTCCGGTTTCTTGTCCACCAAGCAACTGCTGTTGTTCACCGTACCGTTCGGCATCACCGTGTTGCAGAACGTCGCGCCAGTCAGCGTGGCATCGGCGATGTTCGCACCGGACAGATCCGCGTCGGTCAGGTCGGCGTTCAACAGTATCGCACCCGTCAGGTTGGCACGCTCCAGCTGTGCACCGCGCAGCACGGCCTTGTTCAGGTTGGCATCGGTAAGGTTGGCCTGAGACAGATTGGCGCGGGTCAGGTTGGCTCGTGCCAGGTTCGCTTCGGTCAGGTTGGCCTTGCCGAGATTGGCCTTGAACAAGTTGGCCTGAGCCAGGTTGCCCATGAACAGCTGAGCACCGGCAAGGTTGGCGGAACCCAGGTTGGCCTCGGCCAACGACGCGTTCATGCATACGCTGCGCGGCTGGATGGAACACCCATTGATCGCGACTTCCGCAGCCTGCGCCTGCGCAGATGGCTCAGTCTTCGAAGGCTTCACGGCCGGGCAATTGGGGCCGCTGTTCACGATGCCGTTCGGCATCGTAGTTCGACAGAAAGTTGTTTTGACAAACTTGGCGCCGTCAATCTCGGCGTTGGTCAGATTGGCATCGGTCAGGTTAGCTTCGCTCAGGTTGGCGCCCTTGAGCTTCGCGCCGGACAGGTTGGTTCCGGTGAAGTTGGCGCCGGTCAGGTCGGCGTTATACAGCGTGATGTCGGTCATGTCCGCCTCGGAGAAGTTGCCCCCCATCAGCTTACCGTGATAGACGTTCGCCCCCTTGAGGTTGGCTTTGGAGAAATCCGCCTTGGTCAGGTCGCCTTCCAGCATTTGCGCGCCGTGCATATCGGCCCCGGACAGGCTGCGCCCGGACAGTTCGGCATGGGGACACTGCGAATTCGGGATGATCCAGCAATCAGCCCAGCTTGCATTGGCCAGCATTGCCGCCAACAAGAACGAGCCACTCAACAGAATTTTTTTCAAAACATCCTCCAGTGAAGTTCATAAAAAACGGCGCACTTGTTTGCGCCGCTTTGTCAGACAGACCTACCTGAAAAAGTTCACACCTGCGGGTGCGCGCGTTCCTCTGTGCTGTGCAACTTGTTGAGCGCGTTCAGATAAGCCTTGGCTGAGGCCACCACGATATCGGTATCCGCCCCTTGTCCGTTGACCACGCGCCCGCCCTTGGACAAACGCACCGTCACTTCGCCCTGCGCATCGGTGCCGCTGGTGATGTTGTTCACCGAGTACAGCAACAATTCAGTGCCGCTCTGCACGATGCGCTCGATCGCCTTGAACGTCGCGTCGACCGGACCGCCGCCCTGCATCTCGGATTCCTGCTTATCCCCGCCGATGCTCAACGCCACCTTCGCTACCGGCGCCACACCGGTCTCGCTGTGCGCGCGCATGGTCAGCAATTGGTAATGCTCACTAACGCTCGACACGCTCTCTTCGCTGACAAGCGCCTGCAGATCCTCGTCGAAAATTTCATGCTTCTTGTCGGCCAGATCCTTGAAGCGCGCGAAGGCGGCGTTCACGGCTTCTTCGCCTTCCAGCACGATACCCAACTCCTGCAGGCGCGCACGGAACGCGGCGCGGCCGGAATGCTTGCCCATCACCATCTTGTTCGCCCCCCAGCCCACATCTTCGGCGCGCATGATCTCGTAGGTTTCGCGGTGCTTGAGCACACCGTCCTGATGGATGCCGGATTCGTGCGCGAAGGCGTTTGCGCCGACGATGGCCTTGTTCGGCTGTATCGGATAACCGGTGATGCTGGACACCAGTTTGGATGTCGGAACGATCTGCGTGGTATCGATGCGCGTATCGCAGTCAAACACGTCGCGGCGCGTTTTCACCGCCATCACAATTTCCTCCAGCGCGGCATTACCCGCCCGCTCCCCCAGGCCGTTGATGGTGCATTCCACCTGACGCGCGCCGTTCATCACCGCGGCGAGCGAATTGGCCGAAGCCATGCCCAAGTCGTTGTGACAATGCGTAGACCAGATGACCTTGTCGCTATTCGGCACGCGCGCGATCAGCTGTTTGAAGTGCTCGCCCAACAACACGGGGATGCTGTAACCCACGGTATCCGGCACGTTCAGGGTGGTCGCCCCCGCCTGGATGACCGCATCGAAAATACGCACGAGGAAATCCATGTCCGAACGTATCGCATCTTCGGCCGAGAACTCCACGTCATCGGTATATTCGCGCGCCCATTTCACCGCCTGCACCGCGCGCTCCACCACTTGATCTTCCGTCATGCGCAGCTTGTGCCGCATGTGAATGGGAGAAGTCGCAATAAAAGTGTGGATGCGTTTATGCTTGGCCGGCTTGACCGCCTCGCCCGCCGCACGCACATCCTTTTCGCTGGCGCGCGCCAGCGAACACACGGTAGAACGCTCGATCACCTTGGCGATGCTGTGGATTGCATCGAAATCGCCGGGGCTAGCCGCCGCGAAACCCGCCTCGATCACGTCCACGCCCAGCTTCTCCAGCTGGCGCGCGATGCGCAACTTCTCTTCCTTGGTCATCGAAGCGCCGGGGCTCTGCTCGCCGTCGCGCAAGGTGGTATCGAATACGATCAATTTGCTTTTCATGATGGATGCTCCCTACATGGGGTTTAACCTGCGGAACCGCTTGGGTAGCCGCACTCACTCAATTTTTTGGGGGGGGATTATGAATTAGCGCGCGCTGCGCAGCAGCAGCGCAGCCAACAGGCTGAACGTGGAGTGGAGCTTTGCGATGTGCATAGAGAAGTGCATGGCTTGAATATTACCAGTTTTATCGCCTCACGCAACAGGCTTGCTGCGGCGTCGCAAGGCCCACAGCACATAGCCGGACAAGGCGTAGCACAGGAACAATGCAAACAACACCCCCGGCGGATAGCTGGAGATCAGGATGAAAAACAGCGCAATCAGGAAAATCACCACAAAGGGGACGCTCTTGCGCAGGTTGATGTCCTTGAAGCTGTAGAACGGCAGATTGCTGACCATGGAAAGTCCGGCGAACACCGTCAGCGTCGCAGCATACCAGCGCAACTCGTCGCCTTTAAAGCCGTAATCCAGCATCACCCAGACGAAGCCGGCCACCAATGCCGCTGCCGCAGGGCTGGGCAACCCCTGGAAGTAACGCTTGTCGACCACGTCGATGTTGGTATTGAAACGCGCCAGACGCAGCGCGGTGGCGGCGCAGTAGATAAACGCGGCGAACCAGCCCCACTTGCCGAGCCCCTTGAATGCCCATTCGTATATCACCAGCGCGGGAGCGACCCCGAACGACACCATGTCGGACAGGCTGTCATACTCGGCGCCGAATTCGCTCTGCGTATGGGTCAGCCTGGCCACGCGACCATCCAACCCATCCAGCACCATGGCAATAAAGATGGCCACGGCCGCGTATTCGAACTTGCTGTTCATCGCCTGCACGATGGCGTAGAAACCGGCGAACAAGGCTCCGGTAGTAAACAGGTTGGGCAGCAGGTAAATACCGCGCTTGCGCAGATTCATCGGTTTACGGATATTGAGGTCGTCCATGCGTTCAGGCTATCAGCTTTGCGGCAATACTGCCAAGATGGTCGTGGTCGCCGACACCTTGTCGCCAATGCTGACCTTGACGCTGGCATCCAACGGCAGATAGACGTCCACACGCGAACCGAAGCGGATGAAGCCGTAACGCTGTCCACGTGTCAGCACATCACCTGCCTTGATGTAACACAGGATGCGGCGAGCGATCAGCCCGGCCACCTGAACGAAGGTCACCGTCTGCCCTTCGGGGGTCTTCAGCACCACCGCGTTGCGCTCGTTCTCCGCCGACGCCTTGTCCAGGTCGGCATTCACAAACTTGCCCGGAAAGTACTGCACCTGCTGCACTGTGCCATCCACCGGACTGCGGTTGGAATGCACATTGAACACGTTCATGAACACGCTGATCAGGATCGCCTCGCGTTGTCCGTAAGGGTCCTGCGTGCGCTCGACCTTGATGACGCGGCCATCGGCCGGAGACAGCACTGCACCAGCCTGCCGGGGAATCTCTCGAGCGGGGTCGCGAAAGAACTGCAACACGAACACGAAGATGACCCACAACGGGATGGACCAAGTCGCACACCATACGGTGGCGGCAATGGCGAGAATCAGGGAAATAGCCAGAAACGGCCAGCCCTCGCGGGCAATGATGGGATGAGGATAATTATTCATATTTGTGAAAAGGATAAGAGAAAAGGGAGAAGAGTAAAAGCAGAACCGTCTGCCCTTCCCTCTTCTCCCTTCCCCTTCAGCCGGTTAGTTCTTGCTCTGGTCGACCAGCTTGTTCTTGCTGATCCAGGGCATCATGGCGCGCAACTGGCCACCCACTTGCTCGATCTGATGCTCGGCATTCAAACGGCGGCGTGCAGTCATCTCCGGGTAGTTAGTGCGGCCTTCGAGAATGAAACGCTTCGCGTATTCGCCGTTCTGGATGTTGGTCAGGCATTCCTTCATCGCGGCACGGGCCTGATCGGCAATCACGCGCGGGCCGGTGACGTATTCGCCGTATTCCGCGTTGTTGGAGATGGAGTAGTTCATGTTGGCAATGCCGCCTTCGTACATCAGGTCGACGATCAGCTTCAGCTCATGCAAGCACTCGAAGTAGGCCATCTCGGGAGCGTAGCCAGCTTCCACCAGCGTTTCGAAACCGGCCTTGACCAGTTCCACCGCGCCGCCGCACAGCACGGCCTGCTCGCCGAACAGGTCGGTCTCGGTCTCTTCACGGAAGTTGGTCTCGATCACGCCGCCCTTGGTGCCGCCGTTGGCAGCTGCGTAGGACAATGCGATATCCTTCGCCTTGCCGGTCTTGTCCTGGTAAACGGCGATCAGGGTGGGAACGCCGCCACCCTTCAGGTACTCGGAGCGCACGGTGTGGCCGGGGCCCTTGGGCGCGATCATGATCACGTCGACGTCGGCAGGCGGAACGATCTGGTTGTAGTGGATGTTAAAGCCGTGGGCGAACGCCAGCGCAGCGCCGGACTTCAGGTTCTTCGCGATATCGGCGCGATACACTTCCGGCATAGTCTCGTCCGGCAGCAGGATCATCACCAGATCGGCGTTCTTGACTGCATCGGCGATCTCGGCAACCTTGTGGCCGGCGGCTTCAGCCTTGGCCCAGGAAGCGCCGCCCTTGCGCAATGCGACGGTCACGTTGACGCCGGAGTCCTTCAGGTTCTGTGCGTGTGCATGACCTTGCGATCCGTAGCCCACGATGGTCACTTGCTTACCCTTGATCAGGGAAAGGTCTGCGTCTTTGTCGTAATAAACTTTCATGTTGCCCTCTTTCAGTAAAAATTAAAGTTTCAAAATCCGTTCGCCGCGCCCGATGCCAGAAGCACCGGTACGCACCGTTTCCAGAATCAGCTCGCGACCGATCGCCTCCAGGAAATTATCCAGTTTGGCGCGCGCTCCCGTCAGCTCGATAGTGTAGGTATCGGTCGACACGTCGATGATGCGGCCGCGGAAGATGTCCGCCATGCGCTTCAGCTCTTCGCGGTCGTCACCCAGCGCCCTGACCTTGACCAGCATCAGTTCGCGTTCCAGATGATCGCCCTCGGAGAGGTCCATCACCGCGACCACATCCACCAGCTTGTTGAGCTGCTTGTTGATCTGCTCGATTACCGCATCGGAGCCGCTGGTGACGATGGTCATGCGCGACAGGGTCGGGTCTTCGGTCGGCGCCACGGTCAGCGACTCGATGTTGTAGCCGCGCGCCGAGAACAGCCCTGCTACGCGCGACAGCGCGCCCGCCTCGTTTTCCATCAGCAGGGAAATGATATGTCTCATTACAGGTCCTCCGCCAGAATCACTTCGGACAAGCCCTTGCCGCCGGGAACCATCGGGAACACGTTCTCGGTCGAGTCGGTGCGGAAGTCCATGAACACCAGATCGTTCTTGCGCGCAAACGCCTCCCTGATGGCCGGCTCGACATCGGCCGGATTCTCGATGCGCATGCCGACATGCCCGTAAGCCTCGGCCAGTTTGACGAAGTCCGGCAGGGCGTCCATGTAGGACTGCGAATAACGGTTGCCGTGGAAGAACTCCTGCCACTGGCGCACCATGCCCAGATAGCGGTTGTTCAGCGCCAGCACCTTGATCGGCAGGCGGAACTGCTTGCAGGTGGACAGCTCCTGGATATTCATCTGGATGCTGCCCTCGCCGGTCACGCAGGCCACGGTCGCGTCCGGATTGATCAGCTGCGCGCCCATCGCGGCGGGCAGGCCGAAACCCATCGTCCCCAAACCGCCGGAATTGATCCAGCGGCGCGGCTGGTTGAACTTGTAGTACTGCGCAGCCCACATCTGGTGCTGGCCGACGTCGGAGGTGACGATCGCGTCGCCACCGGTGATCTTGTGCAGCGTCTCGATCACATACTGCGGCTTGATGACCTCGCTGGAGTTCTTGTAACGCAGCCCGCCGCCCTTGGTGCGCCATTCGTCCACCTGCTTCCACCACGAAGCCAATTCCGCCGCATCCGGCGTTTGCTTGCTGCTCTTCAGCGCGCCCAGCAACTCGTCCAGCGCGAGCTTGAGGTCGGCGACAATAGGCAGGTCGACCTTGACTCGCTTGGCAATCGAGGAAGGATCGATATCGATATGGATAATCTTGCGCTGCACCTGCGCAAAGTGCTCGATATTGCCGATCACGCGATCGTCGAAACGAGCGCCCACCGCCAGCAGCACATCACAGTGCTGCATCGCCATATTGGCCTCGTAGGTGCCGTGCATCCCGAGCATACCGACGAACTGCTTGTCGTTGGCGGGATAGCCCCCCAGCCCCATCAGCGTGTTGGTGCAAGGCGAGCCGAGCAGTCGCACCAGATCGGTAAGTTGCTGCTCCGCACCGCCCTGCACCACGCCGCCGCCGGCATAAACCATGGGCCGTTTGGCCTCCAGCAGCATCTGCGCCGCATGCCGGATTTGTGCGCTGTCGGCCTTGCCCGGCGGATGATAGGAACGGATGCTCACATTGGACGGATACTCAAACGCCGCTTTCTGGTTGGAGACGTCCTTGGGAATGTCGACCAACACCGGGCCGGGTCGGCCGGTCCTGGCCAAGTAGAACGCCTTCTTGATGGTCGCAGCAATATCCTTCGGATCCTTGACCAGGAAATTGTGCTTTACACAGGGGCGTGTGATACCCACCGCATCCACTTCCTGGAAAGCATCCTC
>DASTGP010000205.1:0-2406 GCA_035605585.1 Gallionella sp.
CGATCATGCAGGCCGCGCGGATTCGTTCTCGCTTGGGCATGATTTCCACCACGCCGTATGTATGCAACCCCAAAACGTCACGCCCCCAGTGCGTGACCAAGTGGCTTGCGGCGCGTAAGCGTGATCGAACATCCATGGAAACAGGCCCGTGGCGGTTAACCAGAGTGGTACTGTATGGAGAATCGCGGAAATAAACAATATGCTAAACGGCCTAGTTGAAACATACATGGCATGGGCGGGGCCGGGGATACCAATGCGGGCGGAAGTTTGGTGCGGCCGTTGAATCCATTTACAATGCGGGCTGTTTCTGTCAGGTTTCTTTCGATGACCCGCGTCAAAATCTGTGGCATCACTCGTGTTGAAGATGCGCTGGCTGCGGCCCGGCTGGGTGCGCATGCCATCGGCCTGGTGTTCTATGAGCGCAGCCCGCGTCATGTCGGTATCGCCCAAGCGTCACAACTGGCTGCCACGCTGCCGCCATTCGTGACCACCGTCGGGCTGTTCGTCGATGCCGAACCGGCGTTCGTGCGCGACGTGCTGGCCGCTGTCCCGCTCGATCTGCTGCAGTTTCACGGCGACGAATCTCCCGAATATTGCGCCCAGTTCGGCCGTCCCTACCTCAAGGCGATCCGCGTCAAATCGGGAGTGGATTTGCTACAATGCGCGGCTCGTTTTTCCACGGCCAAGGCGTTGTTGCTGGATGCCTATGTGGCGGGCGTACCGGGTGGTACCGGGGCGACCTTCGATTGGGAGCTCATTCCCAAGGAGTTGCCGCTGCCGGTGATCCTGTCCGGCGGGCTAGAGCCCGAGAATGTCGCGGCGGCCGTTGAACGAGTGCGGCCTTATGCGGTGGACGTTTCCAGCGGCGTGGAGGCGGCAAAAGGAATCAAGGATGCGGCGAAGGTCGCCGCGTTCATCAACGAGGTTAAGCGAATCGATGTACAACTTTCCTGATTCATCCGGCCACTTCGGCCAATACGGCGGCATCTACATGGCCGAAACGCTGATCCCCGCGGTGGAAGAGCTGCGCGATCAGTATCTACGCTTCCGCGACGATCCCGAATTCAAGGCCGAGTTCGAATACGAGTTGAAACACTACGTCGGGCGTCCCAGCCCCATCTATCATGCCAAGCGCCTGTCGGACGACCTGGGCGGCGCGCAGATCTATCTCAAGCGCGAAGATCTGAACCACACCGGTGCGCACAAGATCAACAACGCCATCGGCCAAGCCTTGCTCGCGAAGCGCATGGGCAAGAAGCGTGTCATCGCCGAGACCGGTGCAGGCATGCACGGCGTGGCGACGGCGACGGTCGCGGCGCGCTATGGCATGGAGTGCGTGGTATACATGGGCGCAGAAGACGTGCAGCGCCAGGCGCCGAACGTGTTCCGCATGAAGCTGCTGGGCGCGAAGGTGGTGCCGGTGGAAAGCGGTTCGCGAACGCTCAAGGATGCCTGCAACGAAGCGATCCGTGACTGGGTCACCAACGTCGAGAGCACTTTCTATATTTTCGGCACCGCCGCGGGCCCACATCCCTATCCCATGCTGGTGCGCGACTTCCAGAGCGTCATCGGCAACGAAGCCCGTGTGCAGATGCCGGAGATGATCGGTCGCCAGCCGGATGTGGTGATCGCCTGCGTCGGCGGCGGCTCCAATGCCATCGGCATGTTCTACCCCTATATCGAAGTGCCGGGCGTGCAGCTCATCGGCGTAGAGGCGGGCGGTCACGGCATCGCCAGCGGCCAACATGCAGCGCCGCTCACCGGGAATGCCAAGGTCGGCGTGCTGCACGGCAACAAGGTGTACCTGATGCAGGACGAGAACGGCCAGATCATCGAGACGCATTCGATCTCCGCCGGCCTGGATTATCCCGGTGTCGGCCCCGAGCATTGCCTGCTGAAGGACCAGGGGCGTGCGCAGTATGTCGCCATCAATGATGACGAGGCGATCGCCGCCTTCGATGCGCTGTGCCGTTTCGAAGGCATCATCCCGGCGCTCGAGTCCAGCCATGCCCTGGCGCATGCGATCAAGATCGCGCCGACGATGGCTAAAGACAAAGTCCTGCTGGTGAACCTTTCCGGTCGAGGCGACAAGGACATGAATACCGTGGCGCGCATCAAGGGGATCACGCTATGAACCGCATCCAGACGACCTTTGACAAGCTGCAACAGCAGCAGCGCAAAGCGCTTATCCCATTCATCACCGCGGGAGATCCGTCGCCGCAACTCACCGTGCCGCTGATGCATGGCTTGGTGGAAGCGGGCGCGGACGTGCTCGAACTGGGCGTGCCGTTCTCCGATCCGATGGCGGACGGCCCCACCATTCAGCGCGCTTCCGAGCGCGCGCTCAGGCACGGCACTTCGCTGCGCGGCGTGCTGGCGATGGTGGCCGAGTTCCGCAAACAGGAT
>DASTGP010000022.1:0-3020 GCA_035605585.1 Gallionella sp.
TCAGCAACCTGGAATCGGCTGGTCGCACGCGCCTGCCCAGCACCGAAGCCGATGATCCACCGAAGGGCGATGTCTCCCTTTTCAAATTCCGTAAGCTCCCCGCTGATTGTCATTCCGTTCGGTAATGATGTCCCTGGAGCCAAGAGGACCACACGATCAGCTCCGCGCAATTTGGTGAGCTGTTCGGCGAGGCCACGCCGGATCGTGACGGCGTAGCCGTGCCACATCTCTTCATCTTTGGCCGTGATTGGCCCAACGTAAGCGATGTGGCGCAGACACATTGCGGCACGGTGTCGTGCCGTGATGGAAGCGGTGCATGGACGCGACGCTGTTGCCGCCGGCGCAGGCAGAGGACGCTCATAGGACTGATCGTAAGAGTGTACGGCGTCCGCGGGTCGAGCTGATCACGCGTGGTGAGAGGCGGCGTCGATGGTCGATCGAACAGAAGCAGGAGATCGTGGCGGAGAGTCTGAGCCCGGACACGACGCCGACGGAGGTGGCGCGCAAGCATGCCGTCAGCAGCGGGTTGTTATACACATGGCGCCAACAGTTGCTGGCTGGCCAAGTTGGGCCGGCCATACGACCGGTGCCCACCTTCGCCAGGGTCGAGATCACCGCTGCATCGGGACAGCCTGACCCACCCGCTCCCACGCCGGCGGAACCAGCTGGGTCGGCATCGACGATAGCCTTGCCACGGTCGGATGGGGTGATTGAGATCGTTCTGCCCGATGGCGTGACGTTGCGGGTGGATGCCCAGGTGGATGGGCGTGCGCTGCGTCGGGTTCTCGCCGCGCTGGAAGGCCGATGATTGCGCTTGCGGCGGGTCTGCGGGTCTACCTCGCATGCGGGGTCACCGACATGCGCAAAGGGATGATCGGGCTGTCGATGCTGGTGCAACAGAACTTGGCAGAGGATCCGTTCGGCGGCGCGGTTTTCGCCTTCCGCGGGCGGCGCGCTGGACTCATCAAGCTGGTCTGGCACGACGGTGTCGGACTTTGCATGCTGACCAAACGGCTCGAGCGGGGCCAGTTTGCCTGGCCAACGTCGAACACCACGGGGCGGATCTTGCTGACCTCGTCTCAGTTGGCCGCTCTGCTGGACGGCTGCGAGTGGCGGGCACCTATATCACTGCGGCGGCCAGAGCTGGCCGGCTGATGGATCACTCGGCCAACAAAATGCTGGCCCCGACGCGGAAAGCTCGTTCATGACTGCGATGTGCAGATCGACACCGACGCATTGCCGAACGATCCGATCGTGCTGCAGCAGATACTGCGCGACTTGTATGCCGAGAATGACAAACTACGACTGCTGATCGAGCGCCTGACGCGCCATCAGTTCGGTCGGCGCTCTGAACAGTTGACGGTCGAACAACTCCAGCTTGGGCTTGAGGATCAGGAACAGACCGTTGCTGAGCACCAGGCGGCCCAGGAAGCGGCCGAGCCGACTGATGGCTCCAAGACCAAATCTCATTCTGCTCGCCCCGCCCGTAACCACGGCGCGCTGCCGGCGCATTTGCCGCGCTATGAGGTGGTGATCGATATCGAGCATGAAGCCTGCCCGTGCTGCGGCGCCAACATGCACTGCATCGGTGAACTGCGCACCGAGCAGCTCGATATCTCACCCGCGCAACTGCGGGTGCGGGTGACACGGCGTCCACGGTACGCCTGTCGAAGCTGTGCGGAGGCCGTGGTCACTGCTGAAGCGCCGGCACGGCCGATCGATGGTGGCATGCCGACTGAGGCGCTGATTGTGCATATCGTCGTCAGCAAGTTCTGTGATTCGCTTCCCTTGTATCGCCAGTCGCAGATGTTGGGGCGGCAGGGTGTCACATTGGACCGCTCAACCCTGAGCAACTGGGTGGGCACTGCCTGCTGGTGGCTGACACCGCTTTACGAGCTGGTGGTCGCCACGGTCCTGTCGTCACCCAAAATCTTTGCCGACGACACAACGCTGCCGGTGCTCGATCCCGGTCGTGGAAAGACCAAGACCGGCTATCTCTGGTGCTACGCGGTCGATGACCGTCCCTGGTGCGGCCCATCCAATCCCGCAGTGGCCTACCTCTATACCGAGGACCGCAAGAACGTGCGTCCCGCCGAACATTTGGCGCACTTCGCCGGCATCCTCCAGGTAGATGGATATGGCGGCTTCAAGCGCCTTGCGGGCGATCGTGCTGATGCATCGATCCAACTGGCGTTCTGCTGGGCCCATATGAGGCGCGACTTCTTCCAGTTCCATGCTTCAACGAAGTCACCGCTTGCGGCCGAGGTGCTGACGCGTGTCGCTGCGCTCTACGCGATCGAGGCAGAAATCCGCCGCCGACCAGCCGAACATCGACAACGAATTCGCCAGGAGCGAAGTCGACCGATCGTCGAAGCCTTTCATGTTTGGCTGCAAGACCATGTCGAGCGCGTCTCCGGCAGCTCTGATCTGGCAAAGGCCATACGTTACGCCCTACGCCACTGGGCGGGCCTGATCGCGTTCCTCGATGATGGCCGCATCGAGATGGACTCGAACACGGTGGAGCGCGCCATCAGACCCCACACTCTGACACGGAAAAATGCACTTTTCGCGGGTAGTGATGGCGGGGCGCGTCATTGGGCCATTGCGATGACGCTGATCCAGTCGGCGAAGATGAACAACGTCGATCCGATGGCCTGGCTCACCGATGCGCTGGAGCGCATCGTCTCTGGGCAAACCAAATCCCACGAACTTCACAACCTGCTGCCGTGGAATTGGCGCCCCATCAAGGCCGATAGCCTCGACAAACTCGCCGCATAGCGCACCAACCTCAATCAGTCACAGCCGTCAATAACGTCAGCGCCGCGACGCTTACGTAAGGAGATCGCAGGGTGAGCGGACAAACCCGCGGTCAGACATGGCGAATGTCAGTCAACTTTAGCTACGGCCCCAAAGGGCAGCAGCAGCAACCGCCGCCGCCGCTTCAGCCAAACCCAGCCTGGATGGCGACCGCCTCGATCCGCAAGGAGCACAGAGAGCAACGCGAGAGCGAGGTATTGCCG
>DASTGP010000035.1:0-4386 GCA_035605585.1 Gallionella sp.
AGATAGTCGCCCCAGGAGCCGCCAACGGCATATTTGACCCACCAGGCGCCGTTCACCGCCGCAACCAAAGGGCTGAGCAGAGCGCCAAACACGAACAGCAGACCGACATCGCGCAGGGTCTTCAGCCCGTCGCCGAAACCGGAACACTGGCGCAGCAGGTAGTAGCCGAGTAGCCCTTCCAAGGCGTTGCCGCAGGAAATGCCCGCCACGCTGGAAAGCGGCAATCCCATCCCCAGGCTGGCGAGGAACTCGCCGATGGCGATGGCCGGAAAAAGACGCCAGCCGAAGATCAGCAGCGCCGCCAGCGCAATACCGGAAGGCGGCCAAAACAGGGTGACGGTACCGAACACCGGTGCCAGCGCAAGCCCCAGCTTGGCCGCCAAAAAATAAACCGCACCAAGCACCGCAATATGCAGTACGTCGGTGCGGCTGTAGTTCAACACTTCGAGATCCCCCTAGGCTTTCAGCGCGGCCAAGACCTCTTCCAGCATCTTCTTGGCATCGCCGAACAACATGCGGTTGTTCTCCTTGTAGAACAGCGGATTGTCCACGCCCGCATAGCCGGAGGCCATGCTGCGCTTCATCATGATGGAGGTCTTGGCCTTCCAGACTTCCAGCACCGGCATGCCGGCGATGGGGCTGCCGGGCTCTTCCTGCGCAGCCGGGTTCACGATGTCGTTGGCACCGATCACGATGGCGACATCGGTATCCGGGAAGTCCCCGTTGATTTCGTCCATCTCCATCACGATGTCGTAAGGCACCTTGGCTTCGGCCAGCAACACGTTCATATGACCGGGCATGCGGCCGGCCACCGGGTGGATGCCGAAGCGCACATTGACGCCCCGCTCGCGCAGCAACTGGGTAATCTCGTAGACCGCGTGCTGGGCTTGGGCCACGGCCATGCCGTAGCCCGGCACGATAATGACGTTCTTGGCTTCTCGCAGCAGCTCTGCCGTCTCTGCCGCACTGATGGCAACCACTTCGCCGGCAGGTTGCGCGTCGCCGCCAGCCTTGGCCGGCTTGCCGCCCCCGCTGCCGAATCCGCCCGCAATGACGCTGATGAAGTTCCGGTTCATCGCGCGGCACATGATGTAGGAAAGGATCGCGCCGGAAGAACCCACCAGCGCGCCGGTAACGATCAGCAGATCGTTGTTCAGCATGAAGCCGGTTGCCGCCGCCGCCCAGCCGGAGTAGCTGTTCAGCATGGACACCACCACCGGCATATCGGCGCCGCCGATGGCCATCACCATGTGGATGCCGAACAGCAAGGCGATCACCGTCATCACGGACAGGCCGACCATGCCGGCGTCGATCGATTCGGCGTGCAGGAACTGGTAGCCGAACACGATAACGACCAGCAGTCCCAGCAGATTCATGAAGTGCCGCCCCGGCAGCAACAACGGCTTTCCGCCAATCTTGCCGGACAGTTTACCGAAAGCAATGAGTGAGCCCGAGAAGGTCACCGCGCCGATCAGGATGCCGACATAGACCTCGATCTCATGGATCGTTTTTTCGGCACTCGACAGATTCAGCGCCGCCATCGGGTCGATGTAATTGGCGAAGCCGACCAGGCAGGCAGCCATACCGACCAGGCTGTGCATCAGCGCAACCAGTTCGGGCATCTGCGTCATCTGTACCTTGCGCGCCGCATAGAGTCCGACGCTGCCGCCGACCACCATCGCACCGATGGTCCAGGAAATCCCATCCATCGAAACACGCGGGCCGAACACCGTGGCCAGCACGGCAATCGTCATGCCGATCATGCCGTAGAGATTGCCGCGACGCGAAGATTCAGGACTGGACAGGCCGCCCAGGCTGAGGATGAACAGAACAATCGCGCCAATATATGAAACCGTTGCCAAGCTTGCAGACATATTTCTTTATCCTTATTTGCGGAACATCGACAGCATGCGTCGAGTCACGGCGAAGCCGCCGAACATATTGACCGCAGTGAGCGCCATGGACACCACCGCCAGCCCGCGTATCCATCCGTCCGGGCGATCCGTAAAGACGCTCAGCAAACCAAGCGGCGGCGCGATCTGCACCAGTGCGCCGATGACGATGATGCTGCTGATCGCATTGGTGACGCTCATCAGGGGGGTGTGCAGCGCCGGGGTGACATTCCACACCACCATGTAACCGACAAAGCAGGCGAGCACGAACACCGTGAAATGTCCGAGGAACGCGGCGGGTGCATAAGCCCCGATGAGCAGGAACAGCACGGCGGCGATGCCGAACATCGCAACCACCTTTCCTGCCGAAGCCGGCGCGCCGCTGCCATGACCATGAGCCGCAGGCGCTGCAACCGGCTTGGCCGGAGCCGCCGGCAATTTCGGCGCAGGAGCCGGCCAGGTGATTTCGCCGTTCTTGATGACGGTCAGGCCACGGATGGCATCGTCTTCCATGTTGACATTGATGGTGCCGTCCTTGGTCTTGCACAGTTCCTCGGTCAGGCGCAGCAGGTTGTTCGCATACAGCGAGGAGGACTGCCTGGCCAGGCGGCTGTTCAGGTCGGTGTAGCCGACGATGGTCACGCCGTGCTTCACCACCACCTTGCCCGGCTCGGTCAGTTCGCAGTTGCCGCCCCGCTCCGCCGCCATGTCGACGATGACGCTGCCGGGCTTCATGCTCATCACCATCTCGGCGGTGATGAGCCTCGGCGCCGGCTTGCCGGGAATCAGCGCGGTCGTGATGATGATGTCCACTTCCCTGGCCTGCTTCGCATACATCTCGCGCTGCGCCTGCTGGAAGCCCTCGCTCATCACCTTGGCGTAACCGCCGCCGCCGGAACCCTCCTCCTCGTAATCGACTTTCACGAATTCGCCGCCCAGCGATTTGACCTGGTCGGCCACTTCGGCTCGGGTGTCGTTGGCGCGCACGATGGCGCCCAAGCCTGCGGCAGCGCCGATTGCTGCGAGACCGGCCACGCCGGCACCCGCGATGAATACCTTGGCCGGCGGAACCTTGCCCGCGGCCGTGATCTGGCCGTTGAAGAAGCGGCCGAACACGTTGGCGGCCTCGATGACGGCGCGGTAACCGGCCACGCCGGCCTGCGAGGTCAGCGCATCCATCTTCTGGGCGCGGCTCAACATACGCGGCAAACAGTCCATCGCCAGCACGGTCGCCTTCTTCGCGGCGAGCTGGCTCATCAATTCCGGATTCTGCGCAGGCCAAACGAAACCGATCAGGGCACTGCCTTCGCGCATCAGGCCAACCTCCTCGCTCGTCGGGGCATTCACCTTGAGCACGATGTCGGAAGCGGCCCACAACTGGGGAGCGCCCTGGATGATTTCGGCGCCTACCGCGCGGTAGGCCTCGTCACTGAAATTCGCCCCGTCTCCGGCGCCGGACTCGACCGCAACCTGGAAGCCCAACTTGATGAGCTTCTCCACGACCTCCGGCACCGTCGCGACCCGCTTCTCGCCCGCGCGCGCCTCCGCAGGAATGCCTATACGCATGAATCTCTCCTCGATTTTCTTGTTGCCCCTGCAGCCGGCTTGCATACGGGGGCGCTTGGAATTAAACCGGGAATTATACCGATAATCGCACGACGTAAAACCACTATAATCCCACCCTGATTTCCCGCTACGCTTCGCCCTATGTCCTCCGCCATCCGCCTGCTGCCCGACCTGCTGATCAACCAGATTGCCGCCGGTGAAGTCATCGAGCGTCCCGCCTCCGCGCTGAAAGAACTGATGGAAAACAGCCTCGACGCGGGCGCAACCGACATCGCGGTGCAACTGGAAGGCGGCGGCGTGAAGCTGCTGCGGGTCCGCGACAACGGCAAGGGCATCACCAAAGAGGAACTACCGCTGGCGCTGATGCGCCATGCCACCAGCAAGATCGCCAGCCTCGACGATCTGCAGCGCGTCGCCAGCATGGGTTTCCGCGGCGAGGCTCTGGCCAGCATGGCCGCGGTGGCGCAGGTGACGCTGACCAGCCGCAACGCCGATGCTGCGCATGCCTGGAAGGTGGAAGCCATGGACGGCACCCAAAGCGCCGCGGCACCAGCAGCCCACGCGCACGGCACCAGCGTCGAGATGCGCGAGCTGTATTTCAACACCCCGGCACGGCGCAAATTCCTCAAGAGCGAGAGCACCGAATACGCTTGGTGCGAAGAGACCTTCAAGCGCATCGCCCTGTCGCGCCCGGATGTGGCGTTTTCGCTGCAGCACAACGGCAAGATGATATGGAATCTCCCTCTCCCTCAATCCCTCTCCCGCCTGCGGGAGAGGGAAGCGAATTCCCCTCGCCCGCTTGCGGGAGAGGGGCTAGGGGAGAGGGTAGGTGCCCCACTATTTTTTGCAGCTACTTCGCTGGAGCAAGAGGCAAGAGCCGCCACCATGCAGGTCCGCCGCTGGCTAAACGAAGGCAAGCGCGACATCG
>DASTGP010000044.1:0-2324 GCA_035605585.1 Gallionella sp.
CAGCGTGTTCGGCTGCAAGCCCGCGCCCTCGATCAAGCTCGCCACCAACACGCCGATGTACAGGCGCATGGAAGACGACATGGACGTCAATTGCGGCACCATCCTCGACGGCGAGGAGAGCGTGCAGGAATGCGGTCAGCGCATCTTCGAGCTGATGCTGAAAACCGCCTCCGGCCAGCCGACCAAGAGCGAAAGCTTCGACTTCGGTGGGGCCGAGTTTGCCCCCTGGGTGCTTGGGGCGACCATGTAGATTGCCTCAGCAGTCGTCATTGCGAGTTGGGACCGGCGGTAAGGACGCCGACCCGCGTTGAATGAAACTGTGCGAGCGGGAGGGATCGCGGTATTTTGGGGAGCCGTCGGCAGAGAGGTCGGTTTCTCCCTGGTGCGCGAGAGCCCGGTTGCGAGTTGGACCCGGGTTGCCTGGATGACCCACACTGGCGCGGAGGGGCAGTCCTGCCCTGGAGCACGCTTCCTAGGATTCTTTTCTGACAGGCGCCTATGCCGCCGGCGCGAACTGTGGAGGAAAAGAGCATGGATATTCTGTATGAGCGGGTGGCCGGCCTTGATGTGCACAAGGATACGGTGGTGGCTTGTGTGCGGAGCGTGACGGAGGGCAAGACGACGCGGGAGTGCCGGACGTTTGCGACCACGACGGACGCGCTGGGGGAACTGCGGGCATGGCTGGAACAATATCGGTGCACGCATGTGGCGATGGAGGCGACGGGGGTCTATTGGACGCCGGTGTTTCGGATCCTGGGCGAAGGCGGGTTCGAGTTGATCCTCGCCAATGCGGCGCACATCAAGAACGTTCCGGGGCGCAAGACCGATATGAACGATGCGATGTGGATCGCCGACCTGTTGGCCTGTGGGCTGATCAAAGGCAGCTTCGTTCCGGACGAGAAGGTGCAGCACCTGCGCGCGCTGACGCGGACCCGCAAGCAGTTGGTGCGCGAGCAGACGCGACATGTGCAGCGGATCGATAAGACGCTGGCAGAAGCCAACATCAAGCTCTCCTCGGTGATCTGCGACATCATGGGCGCGAGCGGGCGGCGGATGATCGAGGCGATGATCGGTGGCGTGCACCAGCCGAACAGGCTGGCCGCGCTTGCCGGCAAGCAGATCAAGGCGACGCCAAAGCAGCTCTACGACGCGTTGCACGGCCGTCTGACGGATCACCACCGCTTCCTGCTCGAGCTTCACCTGAAGCAATGGGACAATCTCGACGAGACGATCCGCAAGCTCGATCGCGAAGTCGATCAGCGGATCGCGCGCATGGAGGCGCCGGCGGAAGGCGGCAGGGCCCCCTTTCGTGCCTTGATCGAGCTTCTGACCACGATACCGGGGGTTAGCGCGGTGGCGGCGCCCTCGATCCTCTCCGAGATCGGTGCCGACATGAGCCGCTTCCCGACCGCCGGCCACCTCATCGCCTGGTCTGGCCTGTGCCCCGGCCACAACGAAAGCGCCGGCAAGCGCAAGTCCTCGCGCCTGCGCAAGGGGGCGCCCTGGCTCAAGACCATGCTGGTGCAATGCGCCTGGGCAGCCAAACGCAAGAAGGACAGCTACTACCGAGCCCAGTTCTTCCGTCTGCAAAGCCGGCGAGGACCGCAAAAGGCCATCTGTGCCGTCGCTGCCTCGATCCTCACGGCGATCTATCACATCCTCAAGGACGGCATCGAGCATCATGACCTCGGCGCTGCATACCTTGATCGCCGGCCCATCGCGCTCAATGTAAGTCGTCTCGTCGCACGTCTCAAAAAGCTCGGCTTCAATGTTCAACTCCAGCCAATCGCGGAGGCCGCTTGACACCAACCTTACCAATCGTTTCTTCCTAGGAGCGAAGCGACGGTCGCGGTAGGGACGCTCATTGCTGAGCGCCCCCCGCACAGATCCGTACGTGCGGCTTTCCCGCATACGGCTCCCACCTCGGGTGAGTGACCGCAGGCTGCCAATACGCAGCTTGCGGTATACGACCCAGCGCCTGTGTCACGCTCGTCCGGCTCAGTGTCCGGGACGTGCTTTGCTGGTCCGCATTCCCCTTGGCCCCAGCCCTTCGCTCCACCAACTCCGCAGCGGATCGCTCCGCCTTGTTCGCCAGCTTCAAAGCTACTATGACTGAGCCCGACGTCCCGCGTTCGTGCATCATCGGCTTCGGCTCCTCACCTTCCCGATGCGGACCTTGGGGGCAATGTGCCCAACGGTCGAACGCGGGACCTCCCAGGTTCCGACGCAGTCCTTTTGAGCGTGATTGGGTTTCAACCACGGCAGAGCGTCAGCCCCTCGCAAAACGGGACCGCACATGTTGCCTTCGACGTTGCTTACCGGCT
>DASTGP010000080.1:0-29928 GCA_035605585.1 Gallionella sp.
AAGCCGAACAAGTCCACACGGCGCGCATGCATCGCCACGAGACCGGTTTCATCCAGAAAATGCTCCAGCGAAAAGTCCGGACGGAATCCAAGCTGTCTGGACATCGGAGCAAGCAGGCTCTCGACGCCCCCCATTACCGGATTGCGGCTGTGAGAGTGATTCACGAAAAACAAGTGCCCATTGGGTTTGCATACCCTGCGCATCTCCGCCACCAGCAGCTCCGGGTGCGGAGCGACGGACGCGACATGCATGGCAACCACACGGTCGAAACTGTTGTCCTCGAACGTCATCCCTTCGGCATCCATCACCGCCAACTCGACCACGTTGTCCAGCTTCTCACGTTTTCTTCTGGCCTCAGCCTGCGCCAGCATGTCACGTGAAATATCGATCCCTGTGACTTCTACATCCTTCGGGTACAGTGGCAGGGAAAGACCGGTACCGACGCCCACCTCGAGGATGCGATCTCCCGGCGCACAGGCCATGCTCTCAACGATGGCCTTGCGCCCGGGCTGGAAGATCGCGCCGAAGCAAAGGTCGTAGAATCGCGCATATCGCCGGTAGACTCGCTCTATGTCGCCGCTATCCAGATGTCCCCCATGTCCGAAGGTCCAGCGATTCGACGCAAACAGACCGCCACGATAGAAGAAACCAGAATCCGGTCTCATGTCACGAAACGGTGAGCTCCTTGACCGCGCTTCCCGACTTCATGGGCAACGTGATCTCCAGCACCCCGTCGTTATATTTTGCCTGGGCGGCGGCC
The DNA here is from genome assembly GCA_035605585.1 of Gallionella sp. Classification (GTDB taxonomy): domain Bacteria; phylum Pseudomonadota; class Gammaproteobacteria; order Burkholderiales; family Gallionellaceae; genus Gallionella. The sequence continues at coordinate 761 of DASTGP010000080.1, forward strand.
TCGTCGACTTCGTGGTCGAGAGTGAAACTGCGGAAAGACTTGCCATAGCTGCGCTCGCTGCAAATCAACCGCCCGCCTTCCTTCTCTTCCTTTTCCTTCTTGACCTCGGCACTGATGGCGACCCGATTGCCCTCGATAGACACATGGATGTCTTCCTTCTTTACGCCGGGAATCTCCGCCTTGACCTTGTAGGCGCCGTCCACTTCCGACACCTCCATCTTGATCTGGGGCTCCATGGTCATCTCACGCATCATGGGCCGCATCATGAATCCCTTCATCCAGTCGTTCATATCCCTGAATGGCTCGAAACGCGCCATTTCATTGAACGGATCGAAACGGGTAAGGTTAGCCATGACTGTTCTCCTTAAAAGTCCAAGTTGAAATCCGGAAAAGCTCCGCCGACGCCTGCCGACTTGTCGGCTTGGGTGGAAGAACTTTATCGGGGCACCGATGGCAGATGAATACAGGGAACCCCGTATTTAGGCGGGCAGGACAGGGTATTTGGACACGCACGGCCTCATGCGCGGCAAGCGTATGAATTCAGGGAGTGTGCTTATGAACGTTCCAGCTCACTACGCCCCAGATGGTGAATTCCTGCCCCGGCTGGATGCGGATGTCGTCATAGTCGGGATGCGCGGCGCGCAGCACCTGCCCCTCCCGCGTATGGAACAGCTGCTTCACGGTGAATTCGCCATCCACCACGGCGATCACCACGCAGCCATCCGTGGCAGGCTGCGCGCGATCCACCACCAGCAGGTCGCCGTCGAAGATGCCGAGGCCGCGCATCGAGTCTCCTGCTACGCGCATGAAGAAAGTGGATTCCCGATGCTGGATCAGATGTTCGTCCAGGCTGGTGCGCCGCTCGACATAGTCGTCGGCGGAAGTGGGGAAGCCCGCGGGAACGGCGCGGCGCAACAGGGCGCGTTGGCGATGGAGCAGTTCCCGGTTCGGATGAGTGAGCGACAACAACGCGGCAGGCACGGCACGGCGCCCTTGGTGAATGATGGATTGCATGGGTATTTACCGGTATTTGCGGATCAGGCCGACCAGCACGCCGAAGATCTCCAGCGAACCTTGCGGATGAATGACGGGATAAGCCTGGTTGGCGGGACGCAGCACGAACTTGCCGCCCTCCTTGTCCAGCGTCTTCAGGGTGAACTCGTTGTCGACGATGGCCACGACAATGTCGCCGATATTGGCGGTATGGCGTTTCTCCACCACGGCGATGTCACCGTCATGGATGCCGGCCTCTATCATCGAGTCACCCTTGACCGGAATCAGCGTGGTCTTGGACGGCGTCTCGATCAGCATCTCGTCGATGACGTAGTGCTCGCCCTGCGTGGCGGTGACCGAGACCGGCATGCCGGCCGGCACCGCGGATTCGGCCAGCGGGCGGGCGAAGAACTGCGGCGTCGGCACCCACACGCCATCCGGGGTGCGCTCGATGAAACCGGCCTCGCCCAGACGGGTGAGAATGGCCTTCACCCACGACTTGGAGGCAATGCCGAACACTTCGCACAACGAAGCATAGGAAGGGATGCTTTTCCAGTCGGCGTAATAGTCCTGCAGCCTGGAAAGGTACTCTGAGTCTTTAGGATTGAACTCGGTCATGGCGACACCATACAGAACGAACGTTCTTCGCACTGTAAAGAACGTTCGTTCTGATGTCAACCCGTAGCGAGTCGTTTATGAGTTGGCGGTGCGCCTGAAAGAAATCAGCACCGCCCATGTCCCCAGCACGAGGTAGCACAGCAGCGACCACTCGGGGATACCGAGGCTGAGGAAGGTCCAGCCTTTCGCCGCGCATTCGCCGGAGCCGTGCATCAGCTCCTTCAGCACGTCGGCCATCGGCATGGTTTCGAGCATGTAGTCGAGGCCGGGGCCGCACGCCGGCACTTCATCCTTCGGCAGGTGCTGGATCCAGATATGGCGCGCCGCAACGCCGATGCCGGACAGCGACAGCAGTCCGATCAATGCGCCATAGACACGTTCGCCGAGGCGTTTCGGGCCGTGCAATGCTGCGACGACGAACACCACCAGGATCGCGATGAACACCGCGCGCTGAACCATGCACAGCGGGCACGGATCCTGGTGCTTGACGTATTGCAGGTACAGGCCGAACCCCATCAGGCCGCTGGCGAACAGCGCGCCCGCAAGGTACAGCCAGCGATTGGAAAGCTTGCGCCAGAGTGCGTACATCTTCATTCCACCTCGTCGATCCACGCCGCCTGGATCGCCTCGAGCACCTTCTCGCCGCCGCGGGAATGATCGTCGTCGAAGTCCGCGAGGCCGACCACCCAGTTGTGCAGGTCGGTGAAACGTACGGTGCGCGGATCGACATCGGGATGCGCTTCCGCCAGTTCGATGGCGATGGGTCTAACATCAGTCCATTTCATATGGGTACCCCTAAAAATTCAAAGTTGCCCATCTCGCTACTCCTTGACCATGTTGATGGTGTACTTGGGAATCTCCACGATCAGGTCCTCGTCGTCGACCACTGCCTGGCAGGACAGGCGCGAGGTCGGCTCCAGCCCCCAGGCCTTGTCGAGCATATCCTCTTCCAGCTCCTCCGCCGGATTCAGGCTGTCGAAACCCTTGCGCAGGATGACATGGCAGGTGGTGCAGGCGCATGATTTTTCACAGGCGTGCTCGATCTCGATGCCGTTATCGAGCAGGGTATCGCAGATCGTGTCGCCGCTCTTGGCTTCGATGACCGCGCCGTCCGGGCAAAGTTCGACGTGAGGCAATACGATGATCTGTGGCATTCAGCTCTCCAACTCCGAAATCTTCTGCCCCGCAAGCGCGCGCCGCACGCTTGCGTCCATGCGGCGTTGTGCGAATTCGGTGGTCGTCTGGTTCAGTTTCTCGATGCCGCGCTTGATGACCAGATGATCGTTCTGTTGCAAAGTCGCGGCCAGCTCGCCCATCCTGCTGCGGATAGCGGCAAGTTCCGCTTCGTTCAGCAGCGCGCCGTCCTGATCCAATGCGTGCTGCACCGCTTCGAGCAACTGCTTCGCTTCGGTCTGCTGCTCGCGCAGGGCGCGCGCCACCATGTCGTTCTGTGCGTGCTGCGCAGATTCCTGCAGCATGCGCGTGACTTCGGCATCGGACAGGCCATAGGAGGGCTTGACCGTGATCGCCGCCTCGACGCCGCTGCTCATCTCGCGAGCTGACACGTTCAGCAGGCCGTCAGCGTCCACCTGCAAGGTCACGCGGATGCGCGCCGCGCCCGCCACCATGGGCGGGATGCCGCGCAGCTCGAATTTCGCCAGCGAACGGCAATCGCTCACCAGTTCGCGCTCGCCCTGCACCACGTGGATGCTCATCGCGGTCTGTCCGTCCCGGAAGGTGGTGAACTCCTGTGCACGTGCGGTGGGGATGGTGCTGTTGCGCGGAATGATCTTTTCGGACAAGCCGCCCATGGTCTCGATGCCGAGCGACAAGGGAATCACGTCCAGCAGCAACCACTCGTCTCCGTTGCGGTTGCCCGCCAGCAGGTTGGCCTGGATCGCCGCGCCCAGCGCCACCACCTTGTCCGGATCGAGATTGGTCAGCGGGACCTGCCCGAAGAACTCGCCCACCGCCTGCTGCACCTGCGGCATGCGCGTCGCGCCGCCGACCATCACCACGCCCTTGATGTCGGCGACGCCCAGCTTTGCATCGCGCAACGCGCGGCGTAACGGCTGCAGAGTGCGCTGCACCAGATTCTGGGACATGGCCTGGAACTCTTCGCGGGTCAGCAGGTTGTTGACCACCACTCCGTTGGATAGCACTGCGGTGATGCGTGTCTCGGCACGATCGGTAAGCTGCTCCTTGGCGGCGCGCGCATGGGTCAGCAGCAGACGCGTGTCCTGAGGACTGAGCGCGGAAAGGTCGTTCTTCTCCAACAGCCAGCAATGGATGCGCTGATCGAAATCGTCCCCGCCCAGCGCAGAGTCGCCGTTGGCGGCAAGCACCTCGAACACGCCGCGCGACAAACGCAGGATGGAGATGTCGAAGGTACCGCCGCCCAAGTCATACACCGCATACACGCCCTCGGCGGCGTTATCCAGGCCATAGGCGATGGCGGCAGCCGTCGGCTCGTTGAGCAGGCGCAGCACGTTGAGCCCGGCAAGCTTCGCCGCATCCTTGGTCGCCTGCCGCTGCGCGTCGTCGAAATAGGCCGGCACGGTGATCACCGCACCGACCAGCTCTCCGCCCAGCGAAGCTTCGGCACGTGCGCGCAACACCTTGAGTATCTCGGCCGACACCTCGACCGGGCTCTTCACGCCCGCGACGGTGCGCAACTGCAGCATGCCTGAAGCCTGTCCTGAGCCTGTCGAAGGGGCGTCGACGAAGCGATACGGCAGGCGGCTGATCTCGCCGACATCCTTGAGGCCGCGCCCCATGAAGCGTTTCACCGAAACGATGGTATTGACCGGGTCGTCGCTCTGCGCGGCCTGCGCCGCCTCGCCTACCGTCACGCTGCCGTCCGCCGCATAACGCACCACCGAAGGCAGCATGGCGCGGCCGTTTTCGTCGTTGAGCACCACGCTGATGCCGTTGCGCACCGTCGCCACCAGGGAGTTGGTCGTGCCGAGGTCGATGCCGACCGCCAGACGATGTTGATGAGGTGCAGTGCTGAGGCCGGGTTCGGAGATTTGCAGTAAAGCCATTTAGAGGTCGATTGCGTCGTAGGCGGAATGAATTTCTTCCGCGAGTTTTTCCATGAAACGCAGCTTGCGCACCAGTCCGGCGGCCGCCGCGTAATCTTTAACGACGTCGATTTTACCCGCGAGTTGAGTTTCAAGCTCGCGAGTTTCGCGATGCAAGCGCCCTTCCAATCCATCCAGCGCCTCGACATCCCGCGCCTCCTGCGCCTCGGCGATGGCCTCGCGCCATTCCATCTGCGCCATGAGGAAGTCCACGGGCATTGAGGTATTGGTATCTTCCTGGGTATCCACGCCATGCAGCGACAACAAGTAGCGCGCGCGGGAGATCGGTTTGCGCAGCGTCTGGTACGCTTCATTCACCTGGGTGGAGTGCTGCATCGCGAGACGCTGCTCGGCCTCGGAAAGATGGGCGGACTTGTCGGGATGGACCCGCGCCTGCAGGGCGCGGTAATGCAGGTCCAATTGCGCAGCATCGATCTCGAAGGACTGCGCCAGGCCGAACAGCTGGAAGTGGTTTTTCTGGAAGTCGAAACCGGTGGGCTGCATCACACCTTGAAGCTTTCGCCGCAGCCGCAAGTATCTTTGACGTTGGGATTGTTGAACTTGAAACCTTCGTTCAATCCCTCGCGCACATAGTCCAGCTCCATGCCGTCGATGTAGGGCAGGCTCTTGGGATCGACCAGCACCTTCACTCCGTTGCTGTCGAACTGGATATCGTCGCTGCCGATCTCATCGGCGAACTCGAGCTTGTAGGCCATACCGGAACAACCGCTGGTGCGCACCCCGATGCGCAGGCCAGCGCCCTTGCCGCGCTTCGCGATGAAGTTCAGCACATGCTTGGCGGCATTCTCAGTTAGCGTGATCGCCATGATTCATTCTCCATCTTTACCCTCTCCCCGCCCTCTCCCGCAAGCGGGCGAGGGGGACAGAGTCTCGCTATGCGAGGTTTACGTTACATGCTGCCCTTGCAGGCAGCGGTCTCTACATTCTCGCCGTGCTTGGCTTTGTAATCCGCCACCGCCGCCTTGATCGCATCTTCCGCGAGGATCGAGCAATGGATCTTCACCGGCGGCAGCGCCAGTTCCTCGGCGATCTGCGTGTTCTTGATGGCAAGTGCCTGATCCACGGTCTTGCCCTTGACCCACTCGGTCACCAGCGAACTCGATGCGATCGCCGAACCGCAGCCGTAGGTCTTGAACTTCGCGTCCTCGATCACGCCGTCCTTGCTGACCTTGATCTGCAACTTCATCACGTCACCGCAGGCGGGCGCCCCGACCATGCCGGTGCCGACATCGCTGTCGTCCTTGTTCAAGGACCCGACGTTGCGCGGGTTCTCGTAGTGATCCAGTACTTTTTCGCTGTAAGCCATTTCTTTATCTCCAATCCTTCGAGGACTGACAAGTTGCCCGTCTGGCAAGGCAGAGGGCCGCGCCGTTTACGTTGAGGTAAACAAGCGACCCGATAACGCAGTCAGGCGGGCAAATCGTCAGTCCTTAGTGTGCTGCCCACTGCACGGTGTTTAGATCGATGCCTTCCTTGTACATATCCCACAGCGGCGACAGTTCGCGCAGCTTGCCGATCTTGTCGTTCAGCAGCGCGATGACGTAATCCACTTCCTCGACGGTAGTGAAGCGCCCGACGGTGAAGCGGATCGAGCTGTGCGCCAGTTCGTCGCTGCGGCCCAGTGCGCGCAGCACGTAGGACGGCTCCAGGCTCGCCGAGGTACAGGCCGAGCCGCTCGACACTGCGACATCCTTGATCGCCATGATCAGCGATTCGCCTTCGACGAAGTTGAAGCTGAGGTTGAGGTTGTGCGGCACACGGTGTTCCATGTCGCCGTTGATGTGCACCTCTTCCATGCTCTTCAGGCCGTTCAGCAGTCGGTCGCGCAGCATGCGGATACGCTCGTTCTCCTGCGCCATCTCTTCCTTGGCGATGCGGAACGCCTCGCCCATGCCGACGATCTGGTGGGTCGCCAACGTGCCCGAACGCATGCCGCGCTCGTGCCCGCCGCCGTGCATCTGCGCCTCCAGGCGCACGCGCGGCTTGCGGCGCACATACAGCGCACCGATGCCTTTCGGCCCGTAGGTCTTGTGCGCGGAGAACGACATCAGGTCGACCTTCAGTTTCTGCAGATCGATCTCCACCTTGCCCGTCGCCTGTGCCGCGTCGACGTGGAACAAGATGCCCTTCTCGCGGCAGATCTCGCCGATAGCGGCGATGTCCTGGATCACGCCGATCTCGTTGTTCACCAGCATCACCGACACCAGGATAGTGTCGGGGCGCAAAGACGCCTTGAATTTCTCCAGGTCGAGCAGACCGGAAGGCTCCGGATCGAGATAAGTCGCTTCGAAGCCCTCGCGCTCCAGTTCGCGCACGGTATCCAGCACCGCCTTGTGCTCGATGCGCATCGTAACGACATGCTTGCCCTTGCCCTGATAGAAGTGCGCCGTGCCCTTGATGGCGAGGTTGTTCGATTCGGTAGCGCCCGAGGTCCAGACGATCTCCTTGGGATCGGCATTCACCAGCGCGGCGACCTGCGCGCGCGCCAGTTCCACCGCCTCATCGGCTTCCCAGCCGAAGGCATGCGAACGGCTGGCCGGATTGCCGAACTTCTCGGTGAGATAGGGAATCATCTTTTCCGCCACGCGCGGGTCGACCGGCGTGGTTGCGGAATAGTCCATGTAGATCGGCAGTTTCAAAGCTCGTTTCCTCTAGGCCGCGGTACCCAATGCTCCGGACATATGGTCCAGCGACACGGGTGTCCCTTCGGCATTGCGTTTGTTGTGAACATCCACCAGCTGCTGCAGATTGACCGACTCCAGATAGTCGAAGATTTTCTCGTTCAGGCCCATCCACAGATCGTGAGCGATGCATGGCCTGCCGCACAGGCAATCACCCTTGCCGCCGCAACTGGTCGCGTCCAGCGGCTCGTCCACCGCCTGGATGATCTCGGCCGCACTGATCTTATCCGCCGTACGCGCCAGATAATAGCCGCCGCCGGGACCGCGCACACTTTCGACGATGTTGTTGCGGCGCAGCTTGCCGAACAATTGTTCCAGATAGGACAACGAAATGTTTTGCCGTTCGCTGATCCCGGCCAGCGTTACCGGCCCTTTTCCGCCGCGCATCGCCAGGTCAACCATTGCCGTCACGGCAAAACGTCCTTTGGTGGTCAGTCGCATGTCATCATCTCCAATTCGCAGAGTATTGAGTTTGAATCATTCAAAAGCGCTAAGGTTCAACGCTTTAACGTGAATGAATCATAGAATACCCAAATTTTTTAGTCAACTATCTTGTTCAGGTGATTAGGGTCAAATTTTTCGGCGGTAGCGCGCTCCTCTTCCACCGGAACACCCATCTTCTCCAATTGCTGCATGATGAAGTCGATGCGCTGATCCACCGTCATGCTGTGCCCGATCAAACCGTGCAGCGCCTTGGAAACCGGATCGTTCTGATCATTGCTCAGGCCGTAGGCGCTGAATCCGGCAGACTTCTTCCTTTCCTCATCGAGGATGCGCGCCGGGATGCCCGCCGCCGTCGCGCCCGCGGGCACATCCTTCACCACCACCGCGTTCGAGCCGATCTTCGCACCGTCGCCGATGTGGATCGGGCCAAGGATCTTCGCGCCGGCCCCGACCACCACGCCGTTGCCCAGCGTAGGATGGCGCTTGCCTTCCTTCCACGAAGTGCCGCCCAGGGTCACGCCGTGGTACATGGTCACGTCGTCGCCGATCTCGGCGGTCTCGCCGATCACCACGCCCATGCCGTGGTCAATAAAGAAACGCCGCCCGATGGTCGCGCCCGGATGGATCTCGATGCCGGTGAAGAAGCGGGCCATGTGCGAAGTAAAGCGCGCCAACCACTTGAATTTCCACAGCCACAGGCGGTGCGCAATGCGGTGCGCGATGCGCGCGTGCACCCCGGGGTAGCAGGTCAGCACCTCAAAGGTGTTCCGCGCCGCGGGATCGCGGTCGAACACGCTGGCTATGTCTTCTCTAATGTTCCTGAACATCTGGATGTTCTTCCAGGTAGCTTTTCTTGAGCCGCGCATTGTACCCCGTTGTGACGCTCAGGATGCCGCGCAGGATGTTGACCTCCTCCGCCTCAGGCCGCGCCCGGGCGTACAGCCTGCGCAGGCGCTGCATCAGGCGCGACGGGTTCTGCGTGGTGAAGAAGCCGATCTCGAACAACACTTTTTCCAGGTGTGCAAAATAGCCTTCCATCTGCTCGTAAGAGGCCGGCTGCGTTTCCTGCACCTGAGGCACGAAATCCTGCGCCGCCACGCCCAACTCGTAGGCCATCACCTGCACTGCAGCCGCAACGTTGAGCGAAGAGAACTCCGGATTCGTCGGGATGTTCACCAGCACCTGCGCCTTGCCCATCTCCTCGTTGGTCAGCCCGGACATCTCGGTGCCGAACAGCAGCACCACCGGCTGATGCGCCGCCTGTTGCAGCAGTTCCGGCATCGCCTCGCGCGGCGTCTTCACCTCGATGGAGATATCGCGCAGCCGCGCCGTCATCGCCACGGTGAACACCACACCGGCGAGCGCCTCGTCGATGGAAGAGCAAACCACCGCATTCCGCAGGATATCGTCCGCCCCCGCCGCCATCGCGTCGGCCTGGGGATCAGGGAAATGGCGCGGGTTGATCAGGTAGAGGCGGCTCAGCCCCATGGTCTTCATCGCGCGAGCCGCCGCGCCGATGTTGCCGGGGTGCGAGGTGTGGCTGAGCACTACCCGGACCTGCTCGAAAGGATTTGGTTTATTCAAAACGTAATTCCAACTAAAATGCGCGCCGTGGGAACCGTTCCTGCGTTCCCGATCCCATCAGCTCATTAAAAAGGTCGTTATCCATGCACCCAATGCTCAACATCGCGGTGAAGGCCGCGCGTCGCGCCGGCAACCTGATCTACCGCGCCACGGACAAGATCGATCACCTGACCGTCACCAAGAAATCCCATGCGGATTTCGTCAGCGAGGTGGACCGCGCCGCCGAACAGACCATCATCCAGACTCTGCTGGAAGCCTATCCGGAACACGCGATTCTAGCAGAAGAGAGCGGCACCCAAGGCGAGTCGGAGTACGTCTGGATCATCGACCCGCTGGATGGCACGACCAATTTCCTGCACGGCGTTCCGCAGTTCGCCGTGTCCATCGCCCTGCAGCACAAGGGTGTCATCACCCAGGCCGTGGTGTATGACCCGACCAAGAACGAGTTGTTCACCGCCACACGTGGCCGCGGCGCGTTCCTCAACGACAAGCGCATTCGCGTCACCAAGCGCGTGAACCTGACCGACAGCCTGATCGGCACCGGCTTCCCCTACACACGCTTCGAGCACATGGACGCCTACCTCGGCATCTTCAAGGACCTGATGCAGAAGACCGCTGGCCTGCGCCGCCCCGGCGCCGCCTCGCTCGATCTCGCGTGGGTGGCCGCGGGCCGCTACGACGGCTTCTTCGAGACCGGCCTCAAGTCGTGGGACATCGCCGCAGGCACGCTGCTGATCACCGAAGCGGGCGGCATGGTCAGCGACCTGCACGGCAAGGAGACTTACCTCAAGACGGGGCACATCTGCGCAGGCAACCCGAGCATCCACCCGCAGCTGCTGCAAGTGATGGCGCCGCACCTGACTTCCGCATTGAAGGGCCAGTAACGGACGGCGAGGGCCGACATGGACGCCATCCTTGTCCTGGCCATCGCGGCCATCATCATCGTGCTGGTGTTCGAGTACACCAACGGTTTCCACGATGCCGCGAACATCATCGCTACGGTGATCGCCTCGCGCGCGATGACGCCGGTACAGGCCGTGATGCTGGTAGCCTTCTTCGAGTTCCTGGGGCCGCTGCTGGGCGGCACGGCGGTGGCCAACACCATCGGCACCTTCGTCACGCTCGACGACCTCGACCGTGCGCAGGCACTGATGATCGTGCTGTGCGGCCTGCTCGGAGCCATCTCGTGGAACCTGCTGACCTGGTGGTTCGGCATTCCCTCTTCCTCATCCCACGCCCTGGTCGGCGGCCTCGCCGGCGTGGTCGTGGTCGCGACAGGCTCCGATCATGTCGCCTGGGGATTCGGCGACCTGGCAAACGGCCATCTGAACGGTGTCACCAAGGTCATCGCCGCCCTCATCCTCTCGCCCATCATCGGCTTCTGGGTCGGCTACGTGCTGCACCGGGTCATGCTGTTGCTGCTGCGCGGCGCGCATCCCTCGATCAACCGCGACCTGCGCCACCTTCAGTTCGTCACCTCCGCTGGGCTGGCTTTCTCGCACGGCGCGAACGACGCGCAGAAGAGCATGGGCATACTCACCCTCGTATTACTGCTCGGCGGCTTCATCCCCACGTTCGAGGTGCCGTTCTGGGTGATGATGGGCTGTTCCCTTGCGATAACTTTGGGCATCCTCTCCGGCGGCTGGCAGATCGTGCGCACGCTGGGCTTCTCGATCTACAAGATCCGCCCGCTGCACGCGCTCGATTCGCAGATGACCGCCGCGAGCGTGATCTTCGGCTCCTCGATGTTCGGTGCCCCCGTCTCCACCACCCACGTGGTCGCCTCGTCCATCATGGGCATCGGTGCATCGGAGCGGCCCAAGGCCGTGCGCTGGGGCAAGGCTGCCGAGATCGTCGCCACCTGGCTCATCACCATTCCCGGTGCGGCACTGATGGCGATTAGCTGCTATCTTCTCGTCCACGCCATCGTTTAAGGAGCACTCACATGAACGCAGCGCTCGTAGCTTCCAAGACCCTGCTGGCAAGGATACTGGACAAGGTCTTTCCCAAGATCCCGGATTTCTTCCAGATGCTCACCGAGCAGAACATCAAGGTCGCGCTCACCGTCGACCTGCTGGTCGAATACATGGAACACAGCGACCCCGATCTGGCCGAGCAGCTCAAGCAGAACGTGCACGAGGCCGACCTCATCAAGGTGCGCAACCTGCACGAGCTCAACGACGCCTTCTCCACCCCCATCGACCGCGAGGACATCTACCGCGCGATCATGGCGCTCGACGACATCGTGATGTACTGCAAGACCACGGTGCACGAAATGGATGTGCTCTCCGTCACGCCCGACGCCTTCATGCGCGACATCTCGCACAGCATCAAGGAAGGCGTGGACGCGCTGGCCAACGGCTTCGCCAAGCTCGGCACCACGCCCGCCACCGCCGCGCTGGACGCCGACGCCGCGCGCAAGGCCGAACGCCATGCCGAGAAGCAGTACCGCATCGCCCTGTCCACCCTCTTCGAGGGGACCGACTACGTCAGCATGTTCAAGCGCCGCGAGATCTACCGCCACCTGACCAATGCCGCGCACCACATGGCTCAATGTGCGAACACGCTGCACGACATCGTGGTCAAGATCACCTGACCGCCCTTTTGCCTTATCAACGTAAGCCCATGAATAAACCGAACGACCTCCAGCAGAAATCCCCGGCCGCAGAAAAACACACGCCGATGATGCAGCAATACCTGCGCATCAAGGCAGAGCATCCCGACATGCTGCTGTTCTACCGCATGGGTGACTTCTACGAGCTGTTCCACACCGACGCCGAACGCGCCGCGAAGCTGTTGGACATCACCCTCACCCAGCGCGGCGCCTCCAACGGCAACCCGATCAAGATGGCGGGCGTGCCCTACCACGCCGCCGAGCAATACCTCGCGCGCCTGGTGAAAATGGGCGAATCCGTCGCCATCTGCGAACAGATCGGCGACCCGGCCGCAAGCAAGGGCCCGGTCGAGCGCAAGGTCGTGCGCATCGTCACCCCCGGCACCGTCACCGACTCCGCCCTCCTGGAAGAGAAGCGCGACAGCCTGCTGCTCGCATTGCACGAGAGCCGCGGCAAGCTGGGACTCGCCTGGCTCAACCTCGCCTCGGGCCACTTCCATGTGTGCGAGACCGCGCCGGCCAACCTGCCTGCCGAACTCGAACGCCTGCAGCCTTCCGAGATCCTGCATGCCGAGAGCGCGAGCCTGCAAACCAATAATCATGCGGCGCTGAAGTCCCTGCCGGACTGGCATTTCGAACTCGACACCGCGCGGCGCGCGCTGTGCCAGCAGTTCGCCACGCTGGACCTCGCCGGGTTCGGCTGCGACGACTACTCGGCCGGCCTCGAAGCCGCGGGCGCGCTGCTCGGCTACGCCAAACTCACGCAGGGGCAGAGCATCGCCCACATCCGCGGCATGCAGGTATACAGCGCGGAGCGCTACGTGCGCATGGACGCCAGCACGCGCCGCAACCTCGAGATCACCCAGACCCTGCGCGGCGAGCCCGCCCCCACCCTGCTCTCGCTGCTCGACACCTGCGCCACCAACATGGGCAGCCGTCAGCTGGCACACTGGCTGCACCATCCGCTGCGCGACCGTGCCGTGTTGCGCGCGAGACTGGATGCGGTGGACGCATTACTCCCCTCGCCCGCTGGCGGGAGAGGGGTTGGGGGAGAGGGCTATCGCGCCATCCATACCCAGCTCAAGCCCAGCGTGGACGTCGAGCGCATCACCGCGCGGGTCGCCCTCAAGAGCGCGCGTCCGCGCGACCTGTCCGGCTTGCGCGACACGCTGCTGACCTTGCCGCAGCTGCATGACGCGTTGGCCGCATGCGACGCCCCGCTGATACGGCAGCTTGCCGACGCACTCCACCTTACCGTTCGTCCTGATGGAACTACTAGCCATTCGACTAAGCCATCAAAAGACGATGGCCAGGTCGCTGGTTATGAGCCTGTCGAAGGATCGGCGCGTAGCGACGGCGAACCCGCAAACACACACTCGGCCGGTGCGCCCATTCATGCTTCGACAGGCTCAGCACGAACGGGGAACGAGTTGGTCGACCTGCTGCAGAAGACATTGAAAGCCGAGCCCTCCGCCGTGCTGCGCGAAGGCGGCGTCATCGCCGACGGCTACGACGCCGAACTCGACGAGCTGCGTGGCATCCAGACCAACTGCGGCGACTTCCTGATGGCGCTGGAGGCGCGCGAACGCGCGCGTACCGGCATTGCCAATCTGAAGGTCGAATACAACCGCGTGCACGGCTTCTACATCGAGGTGAGCCAGGCGCAGTCCGCCAACGTGCCGGACGACTACCGCCGCCGCCAGACGCTGAAGAACGTCGAGCGATACATCACGCCGGAACTCAAGGCCTTCGAGGACAAGGCGCTCTCCGCGAACGACCGTGCGCTGGCGCGCGAGAAGTTCCTCTACGACCAGCTGCTCGACAGCCTCGCGCCCTTCATCCCGCAACTGCAGCGCATCGCAGCCGCCATCGCCGAACTCGACGTGCTCGCCACGTTCGCCGAGCGCGCAGCAACCTTGAATTTCAGCGCGCCGCAGTTCAGCGACGACGCGCAGGTCAGCATCAAGCAGGGTCGCCATCCCGTGGTGGAAGCGCAAGTCGAGCAGTTCACACCGAACGATGCCCTGCTGCACGACGGACGGCGCATGCTGCTCATCACCGGCCCGAACATGGGCGGTAAATCCACCTACATGCGCCAGGTCGCCATCATCGCCCTGCTTGCGCACGTCGGCAGCTTTGTGCCCGCACAAGAAGCGGTGCTCGGCGAGATCGACCAGATCTTCACGCGCATCGGCGCGTCGGACGACCTCGCCTCCGGCCGCTCCACCTTCATGGTCGAGATGACCGAGGCCGCGAACATCCTGCACAACGCCACGGGCAAGAGCCTGGTGCTGGTCGACGAGATCGGCCGCGGCACTTCCACCTTCGACGGCCTGGCCCTCGCCTACGCCATCGCTCGCCACCTGCTGGAGAACAACCGCAGCTACACCCTGTTCGCCACCCACTACTTCGAGCTCACCCGCCTCACCGAAGAATTCTCCCAGCTCGCCAACGTGCACCTCGCCGCCGTCGAACACCAGCACAGCATCGTGTTCCTGCACAGCGTGAACGAAGGCGCGGCGAGCCAGAGCTACGGCCTGCAAGTTGCGGCGCTGGCGGGCGTGCCGCAGAGCGTCATTCGATCCGCTAAGAAACAACTGGTGAGACTGGAACAGAACAGCGCCGCGCAGAACCCGCAGGGCGACCTGTTTGCCGCCGTACCTGACATCCCCGAGCCGGAAGAGCATCCGCTGGTCGCGGCGCTACGCGATGTGCAGCCGGATGATCTGAGTCCGAAGGAGGCACTGGAGAAGCTTTATCAGTTGAAGAATCTGGTGTAACACATGAACTCAAGAGCTTAAAAGTTGGTAATCAGCAATTCTTCGTACTTGCCGCGAAATAATGAGTTAGCGGCAATTACGCTACGACGACTCACTGCACTAATTTCGAACGAATTCCGATAAAGCTCTTGGACTGAAGGATGAAATGCATTTGTGGCGACCACAAAGCAGCCGCGGTCAGACGCCCTTCTAAGGCTTTCGCTTAAACGCACTTGATCATCCCAACTAAAAATTCGCTCGTTGTATTTTACGAATCCATTGTAGTTATGTCGGACTGTATATGGCGGGTCAACAAACACCAAATCGCCCTCACCAGCCAAATTAACTGTCGCCTCAAAGTCACTTACTCGCAAATCTACATTTGCCAGACGCTGAGACAGCAGTGCAAAGTTGTCTGTAGGAAGGACAACTTGCGTTTTAGTCCCTATTGGAACATTGAATTCTCCATCAAGGTTCACTCTATATAATCCGTTCCAGCAGGTGCGATTTAGATATATAAATCGAGCGGCTCGCGTGTGAGGAGTTCTCAAACTGGAGGCTCTCAGTTGATAGTAATACGGCTTGCTGTGTTTTCTATGATGCGTCTTAAGATTTTCCAGCACCGCTTGCCAGTTATCTCGGATGGCGGCATAGGTTTCTATTAAATCGGCATTCAAATCAGAAAGAGTAGCAACCTGAGGAGATAGCGAAAAAAATACAGCCCCGCCGCCCAAAAACGGCTCGAAATAACGTCCAAATTCTTTAGGAAATAAGTCTTGTTTCGACTCAGTCAACCAACGCTTACCGCCCGCCCACTTAAGGAATGGCTGAATTTCAATTTTACTCACGCCACTCCCCATATTGCCGCTCTTTCCAATCTTGTTGCCACATCAATGTCTGCCGCAAGATGTTGATGGAATGATTTCCAACACAAGACATCCGATGACTGCTCATTCTTCCAGCTAGCAATAGCTTCAAGGGACACTTCAACGTCGTACCACAAATCTATAGGATCATCAGGAGGATTGTTACGTGGCCACAATCCCGTTTCATTGCCGATATGCTGCCACCAGAACGAAAAATCGTCCTTAGAAATATTAGCCTTTTTGAGGGGCTCGATGACACAGGCTGTAGCAAGCCTTAGCAGTAGGTACGCACGAGAAATGACCTCCATATATTGAAGGTCGTCGTAAACCGACGATGTTTTACTGGCAAACACCAACAACAAAGGATCGTTAGGTTTGACCCGCCCGCAAAAAAATTCGGTCGGGTTTGAGGTTGCAACTTTTAACGCACGGCAAGCTGAGGAAATACGCGCCTCATAACTTTCCTCCGCATCAGCCTGAAATTTAGTGTTGAAGGAACGTTTCAGCGCAGATCGCACCAGATATTGATCTAGTAACTCAAAAGATGTCGCTAGTGGATTGCTGAGCTGCCATAAATCTGAAATCCACTCAGTCAACTCGACAGGCGCAAGTCTTCTTGTCTCGAAATTAAAGTTAGCTCTATAACTCACTTCATTTCGCGTTTCCTGATCTTCGACAAATTGCTTTAAATCAAACCCCCATTGCGCTGTCCACTCTGCACCAGTAATACGATTTGTAGTAGCTCCCTGAAATGTATCAACCCAATCTCCAAGAGAGTATCCAAATGCTCTAATACCTTTGCATATCAGCTGGCCTGATTCCTGTTTGCGTCCCCAGTGCTGCAAAGCAAGCCAAGCCATCTCATGCGTACCAGCATTAGAGGAAACCACCGTCTCCAACTGCCCGCCATCATTTACAACAACATGTTTCTTCTTAAAAACACCAACTCCTTGAGATGCAAGCAACGCAATCGAAGCACGAAGCTCAGCATAATAGGATAGATGCCGAACAATACCCACATCTCCACGAACTGCCGCTCCCACTGCTTGTGACAAATATGACCAACCCTCAAACAAATGAAGAACTGAAGACGCCGCAATGCATTCTACAAGTTGATCATCAGTAAATGGCCCATTACCACTCTTGCAGAGCTCGTTGACACGATCGGCGGCATTTCTCCTATATGGATTGGATGGATCAAGCCATTCCTTCTGCTGAAAATAACCACCTAAACGGCTAAGCGCATTGGCAATAGCGGAGGCAGATGCCCTGTTTAGAACTTCTTCTGCTGCTGGCTTTAGTGGCTCCATCGAAAACCCAATTGGATAAACTTAGGAAATAGCGGACTTCGCCGCACTAGCGACATCTGCGTCGCTGGCCGTCCGGAAAACGTGATCCAAGACCAACTTCTTCAGCTCTACGTAACCGCCACTTCCACGAAATACTTTTCTCCGAAGCCGCTCATCCTCGGTCAACCCATCTGCACTTGATGTCCGCCAATCAAATGACGACAAAGACTCTGCAATCACTTCCAATTTTCCAGCCAAAGACAATTTTCCTATTTCTTCAAGCTCTTGAGATAGAGCTGCATCCGAATATGAGCCAACTTCGTCACTTGGACGCCAATCAAAAAATCCCCACTCGATCACTCTAGCGGCACAAATGTCATTTAGCACAAGCCATAGAGCTCGAATACCCTGATCTGTGTTTAATAGAGATTGTTTGTTGAACATCCCCGGCTCTCGGTCTGGCTCAACAAGATCTTGGGTTGTCGTTCGTCTTAATGCATCAATCCATGGACTATTTGAACGCCGCATTGCCGCCAAGAGAGCACTACCAAAGAAGATCAAGAATGCGGCCTGTTGCATCCGCGTCCATGGTAAAACCTCATGCTTCTGATTTCGAATAGAGCCAAATAGACCGCCACGCTTGGTGTGCATATCTAACGGCTTAATGAATGCACTGATGAGAGATTTGATCCACGCAGATTGACGTACATACGGATTGTTTGGCTCCGCCAACATATCAATCCTGTTTCTCCATGGGCTTTTTGGGTGAACCCATATAGATTCAACTAATTCCTGAGCACGCGCTTCTCTGTATACCCTGTGACCTTCCATCTTATCCAGCCAATCCTCTGCACGTAACAGGGGATACATATCGAAAGCAAGGCTAGCGTTAATCTTTACCGGGGAGATATTTATTGACCAAAACAGGTACGCCTGCCAACTAATATCCAAGCCACAAAAAGCGATTACAGGCATTTCGAAATCCGGAGCAAAATCTTCCTCCTCAAATGCCCACAGGCGGTGCTGTCCATCGACGACTTCAATGGGAGCCGCCTGCATTGGCTGCCAGTCGCTACTATTAAAATTCTCTGGGAAAACCAACGACGCGAATTGATCGGTTCCTGACTTGGACTCAATACGCACGAGATCATCTTCGGCAACCCTCTGCCCTAGCCTCTCATCATTTTTGCCAAGAATATTGATAACAATACCTGT
Organism: Gallionella sp.; assembly: GCA_035605585.1. Lineage (GTDB taxonomy): Bacteria > Pseudomonadota > Gammaproteobacteria > Burkholderiales > Gallionellaceae > Gallionella. The sequence continues at coordinate 18,928 of DASTGP010000080.1, forward strand.
TGGAAGCCATCCTGGTTTGCGCAATGACTCATGATCACCACTGGCTTTTTGGAACTCGGTAAGATCACAGTATGGATAACCATACTGCACGAATTCACGAATTTTCTCGGAGCGTTTCTTATCATGCCGACGCTGAATACCAAGATCATCTGCTCGGCGTATCCCGCTGTCAGATTGTCGGCGGTAAATAGCGGAAAGCTGCTTAAGGTCTCGCGCTTTCATTGATAGCACCAAGAAAGAATGGGGCGGCTCACCACGCAATCTTGCCGCGTCCCATTCAACCTGATCCCATGTAGGTAGCCACTGACGAACTTTCAGCGCAGGAATTCTTATTGTCATATGCCCCCCTTCAGAGCGTTCTCCAACTATGCACCAACACAATCTGACGAATTATATTCTGGAAAGTGCATGTAAGAGCCACAGTTACTGTAAACCTCTCTATTTGACTTGAAAAGGAAATGTACCGGGAAATAGGAGTAGGAGGAATCGAATTCGACTCGCAGGTACGTCCCGATTTTCATCAACAGATGGAAACTTTTTCCGGTTTACAGAGCCAATCATCTCTCGCTCAAAAAGGGTTGACCCATGATCGTTCGCGGCAGGCCGTCCGGCTTAAGGTTATTTCTGGTTTTTCGCGGTTCCGTCTTGAAGGACATCTGGAAGGTACTGCTGGTCAACATCGTTCTTGCCACGGTGGTGACGATGACCCACGGCGACCTGTTCCGCCACAAGATCACGCTGACCGCGATCCCGTTCACGCTGATCGGCCTGCCGCTGGCCATCTTCCTCGGCTTCCGCAACAACGCGGCCTATGACCGCTACTGCGAAGGCCGCAAGCTGTGGGGAGAGATCGTGTTGCAGACGCGCAACTTCGCGCGCCAGTGCCTGACGCTCATCGAGCACGCCGAGCCGCTCAAGGCCGCCTCCGGCCTGGACGATGTGCGCGTGCGGATGATCTACCGCACCATCGCCTTCTCGCATGCGTTGCGCCACCTGCTGCGCGATACCGATGGCCGCGCCGAACTGAAGCCGCTGCTCTCGGAGCAGGAATGGGAACAGGGCTGCAAGAGCGCTAACATCCCCGATTATCTGATGCATCGGATGGGCGACGACTTGCGCCTGTGCCTCGATGAGAAGCGGCTCGATGGCTGCCTGGCCTCCAACATCGACGCAACCCTGTCGGCCATCACTGCGGCGTCCGCCGCTTGCGAACGGATCAAGAGCACGCCCATTCCCTTTTCCTACACGCTGCTGCTGCACCGGACAGCTTACCTGTACTGCTTCCTGCTGCCGTTCGGCCTGGTCGACACGATAGGCTTCATGACGCCTTTTGTCGTGGGCCTTGTCGCTTACACGTTCTTCGGCTTGGATGCGCTGGGCGACGAGATCGAGGAGCCCTTCGGCAACTTGCCCAACGACTTGGCGCTGGACGCGATCTGCCGCGGGATCGAGATCAATCTGCGCGACACGCTGGGCGAGGAGCACGGGCTGGCACCGTTGAAGCCGGAGAATTACTGTTTGATGTAAGGGGAATTAGACGGGGGGCCCCCCGTTACCTGGGCACATCACGCCGCCCTTAGCACCAGTATCTTCCCGAACGACCGCAGCCCAACCACTTCCTGCAGTTGCACCCACTCATTTATTGACCAGCATCCCCGTCGCCAGACTGATCTGCTGCTCCAGTTCCTTTTCACTCATCACCCATTGCAGGTGTCCGATCACCAGCGTGGACAGGCCGTGCACCAGCGCCCATGCGGTGTTGGCGACCATCAGCGCAGGCTTGCGGGAAAACAGCCCCTCGCGCTGCGCCTGCTCGATCACGTCCAGCAACACCTGGAACGAGGCGTCACTGTTGCTCACCAGATCTTCGTAGCGCTGCCGCTCGACGATGCCGGGGCCGAACATCAACAAATATCTCTCAGGATTGGACCGCGCGAACTTCACGTAGGCGATGCCGCATGCCTGCAGCGCGGCGGCGGCATCCTTGGGATATTTCCCTGCGGCTTTTGCCGTCGCGGCTTTCAGTTCCGCAAAGCCGTCGGCCGCCAGCGCTGCCAGCAAGGCGTTCCGGTCCTGGAAGTGGCGGTAGGGAGCCGTCTGCGACACGCCGAGTTCCCGCGCCATCGCGCGCAAGCTCAGCTTCTCTATTCCTTCTTCGCGCAAGTGCAACACTGCGGTTTCGAGCAATGCGGCGCGCAGGTTGCCGTGGTGGTATTGCTGTTTTTCGTCGCCGGACATAAATCCTCATCGAGCTTCATCAATGATGTTGACACAGTAAACATTTGCCACTTACTATGTTTTCACCGTAAACATTTGCGAGGTTACCATGGATCACTACCTGTTGTTCAAGGCCATCCACCTCCTCGGCGTGGTGCTGTTCCTCGGCAACATCATCGTCACCGGCTGGTGGAAGCTAATGGCGGATCGACACGGCGATCCGCTCGTCGTCGCCTTCGCCCAGCGCCAGGTGACGCTGACCGATTACGTGTTCACCGCGGGCGGAGTGATGCTGGTCATCATCGGCGCCATGGGCAACGCGATGACGTCATCCAGCGATCTTTCGTTCCTGCACACTTACTGGATGGCATGGGGGCTCTGGTTGTTCGTCGCCTCCGGTGCAATCTGGGCCGCCATCCTGATCCCGGTACAGGTCATCCAGGCGAGGATGGCCAGAACGTTCACTCGCGACACGGCCATCCCCGCGAGCTACTGGCGCCTGAGCCGCATCTGGATATTCTGGGGTACCGTGGCCACGCTGCTGCCGCTGGCCAATCTCTACTGGATGGTGTTCAAACCCGCTTGATGAGGACGATGCATATGCTCAGGCACAAGGTGGCAGCATCGCTGATGCTGGTCATGGCAACCCTGCAAAGCCAGGCGGCCGAACTGGTCGTGCACGTCGACCACGTTGCAAACGACCGCGGCTTCGTTTGCGTAGCCATCCACCGCACGGAATCCGGCTATCTGGACGGCGACGACGCCAAGGCTTTCCGCTTGGGCAAAATTGCCGCCCATGCCCCTGAGGTGACGCTGCGCTTTGAACTACCGGCCGGGAAATACGCGATCAAGGCTTTCCACGACGAGAACGGCGACGGCAAATTGAACCGCAATTTCTTCGGCGCGCCCACCGAGCCCTACGGCATCTCGAACAACGTGCGCGCACGCTTCTCGCTACCGCCTTTTCAGGATGCGCAACTGACGGCAGGCGACGCCGTGACGGAAACGCACATCGGCCTTGCCGGCCACTGAGCCGACCGCACCCGCGAAACAGAAGAAACCACCCAGCATTCCCCGGCAAAAGGGGACGGATTAGCATTTCAAATTTGAGGCTGACTCATCACCCCGCCCGCAAAACCAGTATCTTCCCGAACGACTGCAACCCCACGACTTCCTGCAGCAGCACACCGCTCTTCTCGAACAGCCGCTGCCATTCCGCCAGCGTCCTTTCCCGTCCACGCGTGGCCATGAACATCTGCATGTCGAACGCAGCGCTGGCTGCATCGGCCTGACTATCCGGCATGACCATCTCCATCACGGCGATGGCGGCGCCCGCCCCTTTGCTCGCGTTGGCGAGGTTGCGCAGCGCGGCGATGCATTCGTCGTCGCCGAAGCCGTGCAGCACGGCACTCAACAGGTAGATGTCCCTGTTGCCCTGCGCCTGAGGAACTGAGGCGAGCACGTCGCCCGCCGTGTAGCTGATGCGCTGCAGCAGCGCCGCATCCTCGCGGCCTTGCCAGTATTCCGCCGCGCCGGCGATAACCTGCGCCCTGTCCACCACCAGCGCCTTGAGATGCAGGTGGCGCTTGAGGATGGCGAGGGATTTGCTGCCCTTGGAGCCGCCGACGTCGATGATGCGGTCGAAGCGGCTCCAGTCGAAGTCGGTGGCGAAGCTGTCGCCCGCGAGCGCCTCCACGCTGTCCATAGCCCTCGCGAACAGCGCATCGAACTCGGGATGTGCGTCCTGGTAGGCATAGAACTCCTGCCCGTGCGCAAGCACGAAGGGAATGCCGCCATCGCGCACGCCCTGCTCCAGTTGCTCGTACCAGGGGCGGCTCATCTCCGGCGAATTGTGCATGAGGATCATGGCCCGCACGCTCTGCGGATGGCCTTCTCGCAGGCAGTCGGAAAGCTTGTTGTTGCGAAAGCGGCGCGGCGCGACTTCCTCGAACACCCCCATCGCCGCAAGCATGCGCAGCAGGCGGTACGTGGCATCCGGCTGGGCATGGACGCGCACGGCGATCTCTTCGGCAGTAAGGTCCCCGTCGGCCAGCACGGTGGCGATGTCCCGCCGCGCCGCGACGTACAGCGCGCGCGATTGCCAGAACGAGGAGCCGATCTGCACCAGGCGGAAAGGCGGCGGCGTGATGCTGTTGGGCAGGTTCTGCAGCCAGGCGGCGAACTTCATTGCCCGAGCGAAGAGGCGGACGGCGATGCGGTTTTTCTGCAAGGTCATGTTGTTCCTTTCCAAATAAAGCCGTTCGCCCTGATAACCAGCGACTTGCCCGCTTGCGGGCTTAGTCGAATGGCTAGTTGGTTGTTTCATCAGCCGGTCGAAGGGTGAACATCTGATTGATCCGCTTCGACCTCCATTCATGGTTCGACAGGCTCACCACGAACGGAGGGCTGGTTAGTTCATCTATTTGCCAGCGGCCATGCCCGCCACCAGCAGCCTGCCGTTGAAAGCGGCGAGTTCGTTGAAAAAAGCCTCATCCATCTGCCCGCCCATCTGCTCCTCGTAAATATCCTTCAGCAGCATCGGCATCATCGAGAGACTGACAAAGGTCATACGCGCCACATCGGGATTGAGCGTTTTGTCCACCTTGCCTGCAGCCTTGAGCTCATCCAGCCTGCGTGCACCGCCGGTTCGGCCGCGCTCCAGCAGTTGCAGGATGAAGCGCCGTCCCGGCCCCTGGTTGAGCGCAAGTACTTTGAGCATGAGCTTGGGGAACGCGGGATGCTTGCGCATGGTGTCGTAATAGAAACGCAGGTATTCGGTGATGCCATCGACACCAGACATGGTGTGGCCGTCGAGGATGTCGAGGATGGGCTTCATGGTGCTGCGGATCATCTCCTCATACAGTCCTTCCTTGTTGCCGAAGTAGTAGCGGATCATCGAGATGTTGGTGTCAGCCTTGTCGGCGATCATGCGCGTGATGACCTTGTGGTATTCGTCGGCGAGGAAACACTCCAGCGCACCCTTGAGCAGGCGCGCATGGACCGGATCCTTTGTTTCGTTCATGGGTAAGCTCCCGTAACTGAGTGCATGCAGGTTAGCACCGCCATCCCCGAGGACTCTAGCGCTTTCACCAATCAGGATACGGGGTTTGATTGAGGCCGGGGCGGGATGCCCCATGGTGCCCCCCCAATAAACCGCAGTCAATTTGCCGAATTCGCCCCATTGGCAGAACCAAGCCTCGCGGCAAGAATCGGCCGTGATCAACGAGCGGAGCAAAGAACTTTGCTCGGGGCACATGCTCTTCCACGCCCACAGAACATGGAGGTAGTCATGCGATCGACACTCGTCTTTACAGCCCTCGCCACGCAACTCTTTTTCGCCAATGCCGGATGGGCCGATGCCTATGAGGACTGCAAGCAAAGTTGCGAAACAGACAAGGAGGAGCGCGATGTAGACTGTCCATCGCCTTATGACTCCACGCCCGAGGGTCAGGAACGGGCTCAGTGCATGAACTACAGCAGGGAAATGTACGAACGCTGCCTTACTGCGTGTACGCCGCCCCCGTCTCCTCCCTCATCCGAATCACCCTCCCCGTCCATGAACTATTGAACCATCGTGGCAGTTGGCAGAGTCCCCCGGGAACCTGACGCCGTCATCGAGTTGAATACACATTGGAGGTGGTCATGCGATCGATGCTCTTCGTCCCCGCCATCATTACCCAACTTATTCTTGCCAATGCCAGTTGGGCCGATACCTACGGGGAGTGCAAGCTAAGTTGCGAGGCTGGCCGGGAGGCGCGGGATACGGAATGCCCCTCTCCTTATGACTTCCAGAACGAAGGCGTCGACCGGGCATTTTGCCTGAGCGATAGTTGGGATGAGTACAAACGCTGCCTCGCAGTTTGCACACCGCCACCGTCTCCACCCACCCCATCCACCGTTCATCCGCCCATGAACTGAATCCAAGCGAGAGCGTGCTGCACCTGCCGGTCGGCGTGCCGCCCCTGCCCCCCCCAGGGCGGCACGCCCATAACCGCAGGAACTAGACCGCCTTCGCCTCAGCCGCGAGAGAAGCGATCTTCGCCACCACTTCGGTCAGCTCCTTGACGCGCGCTTCCAGCACGGCAGCGTCCTTCGCCTTGGCCTGCAATTCGGCGGCCCGGTCGGCCAGCCCTGCAGCATTTTCCTGTTCCTGCCTGAGGCTTTCCTTTAGCTGATCGATTGTCCTGGTTTGTTCGACCGACTTCCGTTTTTCCTCTTCGAGTTCGGCGCTCTTCCTGGCAAGCTCGCTCGATTCCGCCGAGGCTGCCTCCTTTGCCTTGACCTCAAGCTCGGAAATGATCTTCACCATCTCGGCCGTCTTGGCCTGTTCCAGCTTGAGGCTTTCGCGCAGCTGCACGATGGTCTTCAGGTTTTCGAGCCCCCGGCTCTTCTCCTCTTCGAGCTGGGCGTCTTTCACCGCAAGCGCGGTAGCATCCACCCCAGCCGTCCTCTTCGCCAGATCGGCCACTTTGAGCTGTTCCTGCCGGAGGCTTTCCCGCAACTGCTCGATGATTCTCAGCTGATCGAGCGATTTTTCTTCAAGCTGAGCATTTTTCCTGGCCAGTTCGAGAGATTTGTTCTGGTCTTCAGACAGGTTGCCCTGCGGAGCACTGCTCTTGGCGTCGTCGGGATAGGCGCGGATTTTGACTGTTTTTTCCATGGCGTTCGTTCTCGTGAATTCGGGTTGCGCACGTCTAGGGCGTAAGCATAGCGCATTACATGGAAATCAAGCAGCCCGGAAAGGCCGATTTATAATGAAAACCGTGTTTCATCATTCGAATGCGCTTCCGCCCCATGCCCCACCTCGTCGTCTCCATCTCCGGCCACGGTTTCGGCCATGTCGCGCAGACCGCCCCCGTCCTGAACCTGCTGCACGAGCGCATGCCGGAACTGCGCCTCACGGTGCGCACCGCCGTGCCGCTCGCCCACCTGCGTTCGCGCATCCTGGCACCGTTCGAGCACCTGAACAGCCAAGGCGATCTCGGCATGGCCATGTCTTCGGCGCTCGACGTGCGCATCGAAGAAAGCCGGGCTGCCTATCGCGCGTTCCATGCGAACTGGGATGAGCGCGTCGCCGACGAGGCGCGCCTGCTGCGCGAACTGAGGGCGGACATGGTGTTCTCGAACGTGGGTTATTTGCCGCTGGCAGGTGCCCAGCGCGCGGGCATCCCGAATGCGGCGCTGTGTTCGCTGAACTGGTCCGATATCTACCGGCACTATTGCGGCGAAGACGATATCGCGGCCAAAATCCACGAGAGCTACGCGAATGCCGACGCCTTCCTGCGTGCCACGCCCGGCATGGCGATGAGCGACCTGCCCAATCTCGTTCCCGTTGCCCCCATTGCGGCGATCGGCAACAACCGGCGCGACGAGCTGAACCGCCATTTGCATCTTTCGCAGGACGAGCGCCTCGTGTTGGTGAGCCTGGGCGGCATCGCCAGTCGTTTGCCCATAGAGCACTGGCCGCGCATCGAGGGCGTGCGCTGGCTGGTGCAGGGCGTCTGGCAGGTATCCCATCCAGACGCCATCGCATTCGAAGCGCTGCCGCTCGGCTTCGAGGACCTGCTCGCCAGCAGCGACGCACTGCTATGCAAGCCGGGTTACGGCAGCTTCGTCGAGGCCTCAGGCAGCGGCGTGCCGGTGCTGTACGTCAACCGGGCAGACTGGCCGGAATCACCCGCGCTGGTGACGTGGCTGCAACTGCACGGCATCAGCCGAGAAATCTCGCGCGGTGCGCTTGAGAACGGTGACCTCGCCGGAGAACTGGAAGTCCTCTGGCGCATGCGGCCATCAAAGCATGTGAAGCCGGATGGCGCAGCGCAAGTTGCGGACTGGCTGATGCGGCGGCTGGCACGCTGATTCGCGTCAATAAAAAAGCCCGCTTTCGCGGGCTTCGATTTGGCGCGGAATTGCGGCTTAGTGGTGATGCCCGCCCTCGCCGTGCACGTGGCCGTGTTCCAACTCTTCGGCCGTTGCCGGACGCACGTCGGTAACAGTGCAGTTGAAGGTGAGCGTCTTGCCGGCCAGCGGGTGGTTGCCGTCCACGGTGACTTCGTCGTCGGTCACTTCCACCACCGTGTAGAGCAGGTAGTCTTCGTCGTCGGCGCTTTCCGGGCCACCCTCGAATTGCATGCCGATCTCGACCTCTTTCGGGAAGGAGCTGCGCGGCTCCACCTCGACCAGGCTGTGGTCGTATTCGCCGAACGCATCGTCCGGCTGCATGGTCACGCTGCACTGGTCGCCGACGCTCTTGCCGTGCAGCGCTTCCTCGACCACGGGGAAGATGCCGTCGTAGCCGCCGTGCAGGTAACTGACCGGATCCTCGATCTTCTCCAGCAACTCGCCTTCGGAGTCGAACAATTCATAGCGCAGGGAGACGACGGAGTCTTTGGTGATCTTCATTTCAATTCCTTTATCAGATTAAATATTTCCTGCGGATGTCCGTGGGCGTGAACGCCGTACATGACATGACGCAGCTTGCCCTGCTTGTCGATGACGAAGGTGGAGCGCTGAACGACGCTCTTCTTGTGCCCATCGACTTCCTTCTCGACCATTACCCCATAGCGTTTGCAGACGCGCGCCTCGGGGTCGGACAGCAGCAGCACCGACAGGCCATGCTTGTCGCGGAACTCGGCATGACTGAGGCAGTCGTCCCGGCTGACGCCGACCACAACGGTATCCAGCTTGGCGAGATCCTCGTCAAGTTCGCTGAACTCGTTGGCTTCCATGGTGCAACCGGGGGTGCCGTCCTTGGGATAAAAATACAGCACCACGTTCTTCTTGCCCTGCAGCGAAGTGAGCGCAAAAGTCTCCATGTCGGCATCCGGCAATTCGAAGTGCGGCGCTTCCATTCCGACGGTAAGCTGAACAGATGGCATTGATGTCCCTCCTGCGGCGCATTCTAAACACTTTCTCCGCGTCAGTTTAATAAAATTTTGTTGCATGTCCGCAGCGGACGCGACACGGCTATAATCCCCCGGATGAAAAACAGACTCCCCATGCTCGGCGGGCTGACCGTCAACGAATTCCTGCGCGATTACTGGCAGAAGAAACCGCTGCTGATCCGCAAGGCCTTTCCCGATTTCAAGGGATTACTCGACCCGCAGCAGCTGATCGGTCTGGCCTGCGAGGAAGATGTGCAGGCGCGCATCGTCACACAGCAGCGCGGCCAGTTCTGCCTGCAGCATTCGCCGTTCATGCAGGAAGATTTCGACGGCTTCGGCAAGTCCAAGTGGACGGTGCTGGTGCAGGGCGTCAACCACTTCCTGCCGGAGGCCTCGGAGCTGCTCAAACACTTTTCCTTCATCCCCCACGCCCGCCTGGACGACCTGATGGTGAGCTACGCGCCCAAAGGCGGCGGCGTCGGGCCGCATTTCGATTCCTATGACGTATTCCTGCTGCAAGGTCTGGGGCATCGCCGCTGGCAGATCTCCACACAGGAAGACCAGACTCTGATCGAGGGTGCGCCGTTGCGCATCCTGAAGGATTTCCGCGTCGAACAGGAGTGGGTGCTGGAAGCGGGCGACATGCTCTACCTGCCGCCGCATTGCGCCCACAACGGCATCGCCGAAGACGATTGCATGACCTATTCCATCGGCTTCCGCACGCCCGCCTACCAGGAGCTCGCCGAGCAGTTCCTGGTGTACCTGCAGGACCGCATCCAGGTGGACGGTATGTACGCCGACCCCGACCTCAAGGCGCAGAAGCATCCGTCCGAGATCAGCGGGGCGATGTTGCGTCAGGTAGAACAGGCCATCAAGCAAGTGCGCTGGGACAAGGAAGACATCGCCAATTTCCTCGGTTGCTACCTCTCCGAACCCAAACCGCATATCTTCTTCGACATACCGGGATGCCCGCTGACCTTGGCAAAATTCCGCCATGCGCTGCACAAGCACGGCGTGGTACTCGACCTGAAGAGCCAGATGCTGAGCCGCGATGGCTGGATCTTCATGAACGGCGAGGCGTTCCAACCGGACAACCACGATTATCCCCTGTTGCGAGACCTGGCCGACGGGCGCGAGTTGCCCGCCGAGGCGGACTGTTCGCCCGAGCTGGCCGAACTGCTTTACCAGTGGTATCAGGACGGCTACTTGGCACCACGCTGAGATCCAAGGGACGGACCATGAGCGAGAGCACGCTGCAACACAACAGGCTGGACGGGATCGCGGACTATACGAACGCGCTGGACGGGTTGTGCAGGCTGGCACAGCACAACCTGTACCTGTTCGAGAAGAGCTACGACGGTCTCGGCTTCAACAGCGAAGCGCGTTACGAAACGCTGCGCCGTTTCCTGCTCGCCAGCCCGAACAACCGGCTGTACGTGCTGGCCCATGACACGCACTACCTCGCCACGCTCTGCCCGCGCATGATGATGCTGTTGCGCCAGTTCGGCAGCAGCATGTTCATCCATCAGACTCCGCCGCACCTGAAACAGATCAGTGAACCGTTCGCCGTCGCGGACGACTCGCACTACGTGCGCCGCTTCCACTTCGACGATCCGCGCGGCATCCTGGCGCTGAACGACCCGGAGAATGCGCGCGCCCTGAAGTCGCGTTTCCTGGAAATTTGGGAAGCGTCGCACCCGGCGGTGTCCGCTACCAAATTGGGGTTATAGCAAAAAAAGGTTGCCCGCCTACTAGATTTCCTGTATCCAAGTGATAAAATGCGCCGCCTTCGACTTCTAGCTCATTGGGAGTCGGGTAGAAAATTTGGCTTATTAACGTAACCTCCTAAGGAAATAGAAAATGAAACGCTCCGCTCTGATCGCTGCCCTGTTGGCTCTGG